>JAYSFC010000096.1:0-14851 GCA_041913505.1 Acidovorax sp. | reverse complement strand
TCTGCATGCAGCCGGGGGGCAGCGGCCCCTCGATGGCGACCACGCCCTTCTGGTTTGCCCCCGTCAGCTCCTTGCCCGTGGTTTCGTCGATGAGCTGAACGTTGTAGCCGTATACGGCCTTGCCCGGGCTGCCGAAGCGCGTGGACTGCGGCTCCACGCCGTTGACCAGGGTGAGGATGGGCCAGCCCGTCTCGGTCTGCCAGTAGTTGTCGATGATGGGGCGGCCCAGGGCGCCCGCGATCCACTGCGCCGTGGGCTCGTCGAGCGGCTCGCCCGCAAGCCACAGGGCCTTCAGCGTCGAGAGGTCGTACTTGGCGAGGTAGGCCGGGTCCTGCTTTTTCAGCACGCGCACGGCCGTGGGCGCCGAGAACATGTGCGTGACCTTGTACTTCTCGACGATGCTCCACCACACGCCCGCGTCGGGCCGCGTGGGCAGGCCCTCGTACATGATGGTGGTCATGCCCGCGAGCAGCGGCCCGTAGATGATGTAGCTGTGGCCCACGACCCAGCCGATGTCGCTGGTGGCGAAGTAGGTCTGGCCCGCCTCGGCGTCGAAGATGTGCTTCATGCTCGCGGCCAGCGCCACGGCATAGCCGCCCGTGTCGCGCTGCACGCCCTTGGGCTTGCCCGTGGTGCCGCTGGTGTAGAGCGTGTAGCTGGGGTGCGTGGAGTCCACCCACTCACAGGGCACGGCCGCGTCAAGGTGCTGCGCGCGCAGCGCCGACCAGTCGTGGTCGCGGCCGGCGCGCATGGCCATGGGCGCGAGGCCCCGGTCCACCATGAGCACGGCAGCAGGCTTGTGGCGGGAGAGCTGGATCGCCTCGTCGAGCAGCGGCTTGTAGGGCACGACCTTGCCGCCGCGCGAGCCCGCATCGGCGCTCACCACGGCCACGGGCTCGGCGTCCTCGATGCGCGAAGCCAGCGACCCCGACGCGAACCCGCCGAACACTACCGAGTGCAACGCCCCGATGCGCACGCAGGCCAGCATGGCAAAGGCCGCCTCGGCAATCATGGGCATGTAGATCAGCACGCGATCGCCCTTTTGCACGCCCAGGCTGCGCAGCGCGGCCGCCATGCGCTGCACTTCGGCGTGCAGTTCGGCATAGCTGTAGCTGCGCTCGGTGCCGGTTTCGGTGGAGATCGCCACCAGGGCTGCCTGGCCGGCACGGTCTTTCAGGTGCCGGTCCACCGCGTTGTGGCACAGGTTGGTGGTGCCGCCCACGAACCAGCGCGCGAACGGCGGATGGCTGTAGTCGCACACCTGCTGCGGCGGCGTCTGCCAGTCGATCAGGCGGGCCTGTTCGGCCCAGAAGGCATCGCGCTCTTCGATGGAGCGGCGGTAGAAGTCGGCATATTGCGGCATGGGGTGTGTCTCCTTGGGCCTCGAACCCCTCGGGGGGTGCTGCAGTTTGAATTCATAATTATTCATGATGCGCTTGCGGGAAACTGACTCGGTAGCGCACAAGCCCATCTGCTTGTGTACGATCGGCAACGTTCCGCCGTGCGGCTCCTGCCGTCCTCGGGCCCACGCGCCCACGGCCCCGGCTTTCTCCAAGGTTTCACTGCCATGTCTTTCACCCGCCTTTCCATCGGGCACCGGCTTTCGCTGGTGCTCGGCACCATCCTCGTCCTTTTCCTGGCAAGCTGCCTCTACGGCATCTTCCAGCTGCGTGCCGTGACGCGGGAAATGAACGAGATGCTCACCCAGGCGCTCGCCACCGAGCGCCTTGCCAGCGACTGGTATCGCAACATCACCAATGGCGCCATGCGCACGGCCGCCATCGCCAAGAGCAGCGACCCCAACCTGGCCGCATTCTTCGCGAGCTCGGCCGCCGAGTCGAGCAAGCAGTCCTCGGCGCTGCAAAAGCAGATCGAGAAGCAGCTGGCCTACGACGACGAACGTGCCCTCTTCGCCCAGATCGGCGAATACCGCAAGGCCTACCTGAGCACGCGCGACGAGGTCAGCGCACTCAAGAAGTCGGGGGATGCCGAAGGTGCGGCCCGCGCCTTCAGCGAGAAGTACGAACCCGCCACCAACGCCTTCCAGCAGGCCATGAACCAGATGGTGGAGCTGCAGCGTAAAAAGCTCGATCAGGCAGGCGAGCGCATCCGCGACGCGAGCCAGTCGGCCACCCAACTGCTCATGGCCTTGTGCGTGGGCTCGCTGCTGCTGGCCGCCTTGCTGGCATGGCGTCTCTCGGTCAGCATCACGCGCCCGCTGCACCGGGCGCGCAACGTGGCCGAAAAGATCGCCTCCATGGACCTCACGGGCCATGACGATGCCCGCGCCACGAACCTCGGCCAGGACGAGACCGGCCAGTTGCTGCACGCGCTGGCCGCCATGCGCGGCTCACTCGAGGGCGCGCTCACCCAGGTGCGCGAGGTGGCCGATTCCGTGGCCACGGCCACGCACGAGATTGCCACCGGCAACGCCGACCTGAGCCAGCGCACCGAGCAGACCGCCAGCAACCTCGAGGAAACCGCCAGTGCCATGGAGCAGCTCACCGCCACCGTGCGCCAGTCGGCCGACTCGGCCTCCACGGCCAGCCAGCTCGCCCATTCGGCCATGGAGGTCGCCACGCGCGGCGGCACCGTGGTCGGCCAGGTGGTCTCGACCATGGAAGAAATCAACGACAGCTCGCGCAAGATCGCCGACATCATCGGCGTGATCGACGGTATCGCGTTCCAGACCAACATCCTGGCGCTGAATGCAGCCGTGGAAGCGGCGCGGGCGGGCGAACAGGGCCGTGGCTTTGCCGTGGTGGCGGGCGAAGTGCGCAACCTGGCGCAGCGCAGCGCCGAAGCGGCCAAGGAAATCAAGGCACTGATCGGCACCTCGGTCGACAAGGTGTCCACGGGCGCGCGCCTCGTGCAGGACGCCGGCAGCACCATGGAAGACATCGTGCGCAGCGTGCAGCGCGTGAGCGACATCATCGGCGAGATCACCAGCGCCGCCACCGAGCAGTCGGGCGGCATCCACCAAGTGAACCAGGCCGTGGCCCAGCTCGACCAGATGACGCAGCAGAACGCCGCGCTCGTCGAGGAATCGGCCGCCGCCGCGCAGAGCCTGCGCGACCAGGCCGCACGCCTGTCGCAAACGGTGGGGCAGTTCCGCCTGAACGCGTCGGGCCGCTCCGGCGTGCCGCAGTTGCGCTAAATTGCTACTTTATCCATAGCAAAAAACACCCTGTACAAAAGGACCTGGGCCGCAAAACGGCCCGGGTCCTTTTTATTTGACGAGCGCCAGCACGTCCTTGAACAGCGGGTGCTCGCAGCTGCCCAGCCACTCGAAGGCCACCATCTCCGTGGTGACGAGCTCGGCACCCGCGCCGGCCAGGCGGTCGAACGCGGCGTCGCGGTTGCGCTCGGTGCGCGAGCCGCAGGCGTCGGTGACGACCCAGACATCGAACTCATCCTCGATGAGCTGCAGCGCGGTCTGCAGCAGGCACACATGGGCCTCGCAACCGGCAATGACGATGGCGCCGCGCTCGGGCGCCTGCTGCGGGGGCTTCTGCAGGTGCTTGGGCAGGCTGCGCGCGTTGCCGCCCTGGGGCTTGGCGGGCGGGCGCAGCCACTCGCCCAGGCCTTCTTCGGTGGCGCTGAAATGCATCTTGGCCAGCGTCTTGCCGCACAGGGCGCGCAAGGTCGCGTCGTTGGCCCCCAGGCGAGAAGGATTCTGCTCGGTGCCCCACACGGGCACGTCCAGCAACTGCGCGATCTGGGCAAGGCGGCGCGCATTGGCCAGCACGGCGGGGCCTTCGTGGATCACGGGCATCAGGCGCTCCTGGTAGTCCACCAGGACGAGTTGGGATTCTTCGGCGTCGAGCAGCATGGGAGGATCTTTCGTGAACGATGGGGCGATTGTCGCAGCGCCCCGCGCCGCCCTGCGCATTCGGGCTGCGCATGGTGATTGCGCGACCAGATGGAAAGAACTCAGGAACGATGCACGGTGCTTCCTGGACGGCTAAACCACCGCAGCGCTGAACGGCTCGGGCCGCCGCGCAAGCAGATGAGACAGCCGTTGAAGGCCCGCCTTCAAGCGTCCACGGTCCTTGATGCTGCCCAAAGAGATCCGGATGGCATTCACGGGCCTGCTGCCAGTGCCGAAGACCTCCGCTGGCGTGACGGCGACGCCCTCGCTGTCGGCTGCCCGCGCAAACTGCGAGGAGTTCCAATACCCCGGCAACTCGAGCCAGACATGCAGTCCGTCTCCCGCGCCGCTGTAACGCCCCGCCAGAATATCCCTGGCCATCCGGTGGCGCAGACGCGCCTCCTTGCGTACGCCTTCCATCAATCCGCCAGCCGAACCGTCGAGGATCCACTGCGTGGCCAGTGCGGCCGTCAGAGGAGCGACCATCAGCGCAAAGGCTCTGAGCGCAGACAGGAAACGTTCGCGTTCGTGCGGGTCACGTAGGAGCACGAAGGCGACCCGAAGGCCGGGCGTCAGGCATTTCGACAGGGTGGAGATGTAGCTCACCTGTTGCGGGGCCCACGTGGCAATTGGTAGCGGCGGGGCTTCGGCAAGCAGCCAGTAGGGATCGTCCTCGACGATGCGTACATTGCAGCGCTTGGCGATGCTGGCGATCTCCTTGCGCCGGCGCTCCGGCATGGTGATGGCGGTCGGGTTCTGCAATGTCGGGTTGAGGTAGACCAGCCCAGGCTGGTGCTCGCGGCACGCTTGCTCCAGCATCTCTGGCACCATCCCGTGCTGGTCAGCTTCCACTGCCATGACGCGCCGCCCGAACTGGATTGCTGCGGTGCGCAGGCCGGGATAACAGGTGGGCTCTGCCAGAATCACATCGCCAGGCTCCGTCAGCGCGAGGATCAAGGCGGCGATCGCCGCTTGCGCACCCGGACAGACCAGCACCTGCGCAGCATCCAGCACTCCAAACATCGGCGCCAGCCATTGGGCGCCCGCCTGACGGTCAGCTTCGCTTCCCCCGCCCAGGTGGTAGGTCATCAGCAGTTCAGCATCTGCCCGCATCAACACTTGGGACAACCCTTGTTTCAGCATGTCGCCGAAGTCCACGCCATCCGGCGGTGGCGGGGTGTTCATGCTCAGATCGAGGATGGGTGTCAATTCGACCTTCGGCGCCGCGACATAAGTGCCCCGGGCGCCGCGACCCTCCAGCAAGTGGCGGCGCCGGGCTTCGTCGTACGCACGCGTGACCGTCGTCAGGTCAACGTCCAGCAGTGCTGCCAGCCGGCGCTGCGGAGGCAGACGGTCGCCCGGTTGCAACGATCCGTCGGCCACCGCCGCCTGCAGCGCATCCGCGATCTGCAGAAAACGCGGCCCGCCCTGCACGGCCAATCGCGGCAACCAGATGGGCGAATGGTCATCTTGCATGGTTTCAACGGCGACGTTTTCTCTCGATGTATGGAAATTGCTTCTAAGTAGTATGTCCCAGAGCGTGTAGCCATACCATGCTTGTATGGCAGCCGCTGGCGTTTTCGCCTCTCTTCGCTCCTCACCAAAGACCGTTGTCAAGCCATAGGCTGGAAATTCTCGAAATGATCGATTGGGTCCCTGTAGTTTTCGTCACGTTCAAGGTTCTCATCTTTGGCACGTGCATGTTCTTCGCCATCAAATGGCATTACGACCAAGCCAAGAAGGCGGCAGACAAGCGCGCGCTGCTACGCACGGGCGGCAAGGTGGCTGCCGTCTTCATGCTGGCGCTCGTGGGCGTGATGCTCTTCACCTTCACCGTTGCCAAAGGGCTCGGTTTGGACTTGAACCTCCCATGATGGCAACGGCTGGTGGGCCAGTATCCAGCCATGCGATGCGCCTTGCATTCGTCGAACGACCATCGCTTGCAACTTCAGCCCGGCAGCCGGGAAGCCACTCGCTGGCGATGACGAGGTTGAAGACCTGGATCTCGAACAGAACCTTGGCGTAGGTAGATGTCGGCTTTTGCCCGATCGGCGCCAAACGCAGGCATGACCACAAGCACGCTACCGAGCGGTTGCATCACCGAATGGGTCAGGCGGCTGCAGTGGAGCGCGCGCCGCTCAACACCCCATGGCGCGCAGCGCCTCGGCCAGCGCAGGGGCCATGGCGACGGCATTGCTTGCATGCGGCACACAGTCGGTGCTCCAGACCTCGCCCACGCCCGCCGCGTGCAACGCCGCCTGGGCAGAGGCGTCGAGCAGCGCGTGGGTCACGGCCACGTCCACCGAGGCAGCCCCGGCCTCCCGTAGCAGGCGAGCCGCCTCGGCCAGGGTACGGCCGGTGCTCGCCATGTCGTCGATGAGCACCACGGCCCTGCCGCCCACGGCCACTGGCGGGAGCGTCACCGTCACGTCGCGGTCGCCATGGCGCTGCTTGGTGCACACGGCATGCACGAAGCCGTGGCGTGCTGCAGCCTGCGCCACCCACTGGGCCGATTCGCCGTCGGGCCCGACGAGCACCGCCCCGGGGCGCTTGGCGGCGATCCAGTCCGCGAGCCAGGGGGCCCCGCTGATCGCCACAGCCTGCGAAGCGGGCACGGCCTCGCGCAGCGTGGCCACGCGGTGCAGATGCGGGTCCACCGTCAGCACCGCATCGAACAGGCCCGCAAGGAACGGGCCGACGATGCGCTGGCTCACGGCCTCGCCGGGGTGGAAAGCCATGTCCTGGCGCATGTAGGCCAGGTACGGTGCCACGAGGGTCAGATGGTAGGCGCCCAGGCCCCGCGCCGCCTGCGCAGCCAACAGCAGCTCCACCAGCTTTTCATTGGGCTGGTACAGGCTGCGCAGCAGCACCACACGGCCGGGCAGCGCGGACGGCAGCGTCAGGCGCAGTTCACCGTCGGGGAAGCGATGGCGCGCGATCGGCAATGCCTGCAGCCCCGTAGCGCTGGCCAGGCGCAGCGCGCTATCGCGCTCGTCGTCGAAATACAGCAGGGCCATGGTTTCAGAACTCCACGAATACATGGGGCACATCGTCCACGGGCCCAATCTGGTAGCCCGGCGTTCTCTGGCAGGCTTGGCGCGCAAACTCCAGGTCGGCGCCAAAGCCGGCGTACACACGGTAGAGGATGTCGCCTTCGGCCACCGGATCGCTAAGCTTGCGCAGCAGGTCCACCCCCGCGCCCTGTACCTTGGGCGCCCCCGCCAGACGCGCCACGCGGGCGATGTGCAGGTTGTCGATGCCCGTGACCACACCTGCGCGGTCGGCATGCACCTCGAAGCTCAGCGGCCCGAGCGCCGGGTGGTCGGCATCGAACGCCTTGGCGCCCTGCGCCGCAATGATCTCGCGCATGCGCGAGAGCGCCCGGCCCGATTCGAGGATGTCGCGTGCGATGGCGTAGCCGTCGCCGCCGCGCACGTCAGGGTCGCATTCGATCACGCGCCCCGCCAGGCGCAGCGCCTTCTGGCGCAGGTCGTCGGGCGCGCGCGGGTCGTTCTCAAGCACGCGCATCACATCGCGCGCCTCCAGCACGGGCCCCACGCCGTTGCCCACGGGTTGGCGCCCATCGGTGATGACCACGTCGAGCGAGAGGTGCATGCGCCGCGCCACATACTCGAACAGCCGCCGCAGCCGCTGCGCCTCGGGCATGGAACGCACCTTGGCCGTGGGGCCGATCGGAATGTCGAGCACGAGGTGCGTGGCACCCGCCGCTACCTTCTTGGAAAGGATCGACGCGACCATCTGCCCCGGCGAATCGACCGACAGCGGCCGCTCCACGGAAATCAGTACGTCGTCCGCGGGCGAGAGCTGCGCCGTGCCACCCCAGGCCAGGCAGCCCCGGTGCGCGCGCACGATGCGGTCGAGCGCGTCGATGGGCAGTTCCACCTCGGCCAGCACTTCCATGGTGTCGGCCGTGCCGGCGGGCGAGGTGATGGCCCGCGAGGAGGTCTTGGGGCACAGCAGCCCGTGCTCGGCCACGATGGGCACCACGAGCATGGTGGTGCGGTTGCCCGGAATGCCGCCGATGCAGTGCTTGTCCACCACGAGGGATTCGCGCCAGTCCAGGCGCTGGCCGCAGGCGACCATGGCGTCGGAGAGGAAGAACACCTCCTCGCGGTCGAGCTCGTCGCGGTGGCAGGCAAGTACGAAGGCCGTCAGCTCGATCTTGGAATAGCGGTGCGCCGCGATGTCGCGCACGATGGCGTGGAAGTCCTCGCGCCCCAGGCGCTCGCCCGCGATCTTGCGAAACAGCGCACTCATGGACTCGGGCGGCTCGGCCTGCCGCACGGAGACCGTGTGCCCGTTCTCCACCCCGAGGCGGGCGAAGGCGTCCTCGGACAGCCCGAGCTCGTGGCAGCCCACGAGCGCGGCATCGTCCACCACGTTGAGCGTGGCCAGGATGCCCTGGCCGTTGGCGCGCACCTCGATCTTGGAGAGCGCCTGAAAGCCCTCGGCCCGGTACACCGCGCAGTCGCGGTGCAGGTACGCCACGTTCTCGTGCCAGGTATCAATGGCCACGCGCCGCAGCGCCAGCCGTGAAGGCGCGGACGCGCAGTCCGCGGGGGAAGATTGCAAGGATTCGACAGCCATGGACCGCAAGCCTACACCCGGTCTGCGTTGATGCAAATCAAGGCCGCAAGCGCAGCAGCCGCCCCCGGGGGCTGTCGGTCAACAGGTACAGCCAGCCATCGGGTCCTTGGCGCACGTCGCGCACGCGCTCGCCCAGGTCTTCGAGCAGAAGCTCCTCGCGCCGCACCTGGCCATCCACGACCTCGAGCCGGTGCACCCGCCCGAATTTCAGCGAGCCGATAAACAGGCTGCCCTTCCAGGCGGGCCCGTAGCGGTCGCTCGTCAAAAAGGCCATGCCCGACGGCGCGATCGAAGGCACCCAGTAGTGCAGCGGCGGCTCCATGCCGGGCTTGGCGGTGCCCTCGCCGATCTTGCCGCCACCGTAGTTCTCGCCAAAGGTCACCACGGGCCAGCCATAGTTGCGCCCCGCCTCGGGTCGGTTGATCTCGTCGCCACCCTGCGGGCCGTGCTCGTGGATCCACAGCCGCCCGTCGGGACCCCAGGTAGCGCCCTGGGGATTGCGGTGCCCCCAGCTCCAAATCTCGGGCAGCGCCCCCGCTCGCTGGCGCAGGGGGTTATCGGGCGGCACGCTGCCATCAGGGCGCACGCGCACCACCTTGCCGAGGTGATTGCCCAGGATTTGGGCATCCTCCTTGCGGTAGTAGCGCTCGCCCAGGGTCAGGAACAGCGCGCCATCGGGCGCCTGCACGATGCGGCAGCCAAAGTGCAGTGGGCTCGCCACCTTCGGCCGCTGGCTGAAAACCACGCGCACACGCTCGAGCCGCCCTCCTTCCTCGGGCAGCGTGGCGCTGGCCAGGGCCGTGCTGTTGGCCGGGCCGCCGCCGGCCTCGGGCTCGGCATAGCAGAAGTAGATACGCCGGTTGTTCGCGAAATCTGCGTCGGTCACCACATCGAGCAGACCGCCCTGCCCGCCCGCAGCGATGGGCGGCAGGCCGGCCAGCGGGGTCCCGAGGCGGCCGTCGGCCTCGATGATGCGCATGCCCCCCGGGCGCTCGGTGACGAGAAAGCGCCCCCCAGGCAGAAAGGCCACGGCCCAGGGGTGTGCCAACCCATCCGCCACCGTGACCACCGACGGCGCGGACAGGGCGGAGCCGGCCATCGCTATGAAAAGAGAAGCAGCCAAATGCTTGTGGAAAGGCACATGCCAGCGGTATGTTGCAAATTTCATACGATTTCACGCCCCATGACAGTCCACGTTATGTCACGCATATGACATTTCACAAACGATAAAACCGTGCGAAATCAAAGACTTGCCCCGCTTTTTCGCTTGTCAGGAGGGCTTTCCGTGTTACCCTCGCCCCCCATGTCCAGATGGTTATGCCTTCTTTTGCTGGCGTGCGCCACCGCCCATGCGGCGCCGGATGCAGCCCCCAGCGACGACACCATGGCGCGTTTTCTCAATGAAAAATCGCTTCTGCTCCAACTCGAAGGGATGCGCAGCAACGTGGCTGGCCGCACCTCGGAGTTGGTCGTAACGGCCATGGGGTTCCTGGGTGTGCCCTACCGCCGCGGCGGCAACAACGCCGAAACCGGGTTCGATTGCAGCGGCTTCGTTCGGGCCATGTACGAACAGACCGTGGGCCTGATCCTCCCGCGCAAGGCCTCTCAGCAGGCCACGGCCACCGAAGTCATCGACAAGAAAGACCTCCAGCCCGGCGACCTGGTGTTCTTCAACACCATGCGCCGTGCCTTCAGCCACGTGGGCATCTATGTGGGGGACGGCAAGTTCATCCATTCGCCGCGTAGCGGCTCCGAAGTGCGGGTGGAAGACATGCACCAGTCGTATTGGCAGCGCCGCTTCGACGGCGCCCGTCGCGTCACCCCCGAAGCCCTGGCGCAGCAGTAATCCCGCATTTGGCGGGGCGCGGCCGCGCCTAGGGCCCTGGCTCAGGGCTTGATCATCGTTTCCTGGGCGCGGATCGGCCCGCCCGTCACGTTCACTGGGCGTGCCTCGGGATTGCGCAGCATCTCGCGGGCGGCGGCCATGTCGGCCTTGTAGCGCTCCCGCACCTCCTGCTCGCAGCCCTTGCGCTCGCTGGCTGGCAGGGCCTTGCACTCGGCCATTCCCACCTTCATCCCGCCTCCGGCCTCGCGAATGGCGGAGTTGTACCGCTGCTGGGGGGTGGTGTCGGGCACCGCGCCCCGGCCGAGTTCCTTTTCCGCATTCATTTCCGACTGTGCCAGCGCGACGCCGGGCACGGCAACGGCCACCAGGGCGGCTGCCATTACGCTGCGGATCGATGCCATCTTCATGGTGCTTCCTTTCTTTCTGTGCAAAACAAAACGGTATTCCAGCCTACGCCCGCGCAGCGGGCCCGGCTGTCGGACAAGGGCGCATGCGCGGCCTTCATGCGGCGCTGTCCGACATGGGGCCGCCCCAGTGGCGACTTACAGTACGCCGACGTTCCCTACCACGCCCTTCTTCAGGAGTTTGCATCTATGCTGTCCCTTCTGGGTACCCTTTTCGTTGGCCTCGTCGTGGGCCTGATTGCGCGGGCCCTCAAGCCCGGCGATGACAAGCTTGGCATCATCATGACTTCGCTGCTGGGCGTGGCAGGCTCGTTCCTGGCGAGCTACGTAGGCGTGGCCATGGGCTGGTACCGCCAAGGTGAAACGGCGGGCTGGATCGCCTCGGTCGTCGGCGCCATCGTGCTCCTGCTGGTCTACGGCCTGTTCAGGAACAAGGCCGGCAGCTAGCATGGGTGGCCAGGCGCGCAGCGCCCGCCAGTTGGCCGCGGGCGACCCCCAACTGCTCGCAGC
This sequence comes from Acidovorax sp., assembly GCA_041913505.1. Classification (GTDB taxonomy): domain Bacteria; phylum Pseudomonadota; class Gammaproteobacteria; order Burkholderiales; family Burkholderiaceae_C; genus JAYSFC01. The sequence continues at coordinate 3,612 of JAYSFC010000096.1, read as the reverse complement.
CGTGCTGCGCGGGCAGCGCCTGCTGCACCGCCGCGCGCTGGTGGCAGCAGCGGCCAGCGCCGTACCGCTGCCCGGACTCGACTGGGCCGTCGATGCGGCGCTGCTGTCGCGCCTCATTCCGCAAATCAATGCGCAATTCGGCCTCAGCCCCGGGCAGCTCGACCAGCTCGATCCCAGCCAGCGCGCCCAGGTGCAAAAAGCCGTGGCGCTCGTGGGCTCGACGCTCATCGGCAAATTCATCACACGCGAGCTCGTGCTGCGCGCATCGCAGGCCATCGGGCTGCGCCTGACTGCGCAGCAGGCCGCCAAATACGTCCCCATCGCCGGGCAGGCCGCCTCGGCGGCGCTCGGCTACGCCACGCTGCGCTACCTGGGCGAGCAGCATCTGCGCGACTGCGTGCGTGTGGTGCAAGCAGCCCACCTGCGCCTGCCAGAGCGCGTATCCTGACGCTTCCAGCCCTCTGCCTGAGACGACCATGCCCCCAGCTCCGCCCCCGCGCACCGCGCAGTACTGGCTCATGAAGTCGGAGCCCGACGAATGCTCCATCGACGACGCCCTCGCCGCCCCGGACGCTACCGTGCCCTGGACGGGCGTGCGCAATTACCAGGCGCGCAATTTCATGCGCGACGCCATGCAGGTGGGCGATGGCGTCTTGTTCTACCACTCAAGCTGTCCTGAACCAGGGATTGCCGGCATCGCGCGCGTGGCATCGCGCACGCGGCCGGACCCGACCCAGTTCGACCCAGCGTCGCCCTACTACGATCCCAAGTCTTCGCCCAATCAGCCACGCTGGCTGCTGCTGGACGTGCAGGCGCTGCGCAAGACGCCGCTCATCAGCCTGGCGCAGCTGCGGGCACGCCCGGCGCTGGCCGGCATGCGGGTGCTGCAGCGCGGCAACCGGCTGTCGATCACGCCGGTGGAGCCGCAGGAGTGGGCGGACATCACGCAGCAGCTGCTGAAGCCTGCCCTCTAGCCGCCTCTTGCCAGGGCAGGCTCAGGCGCTCACGCCAAACAGCGCGCCGATCGCGGCCGTGAGAGCCATGGCCAGCGCCCCCCAGAACACGACGCGGGCCGCCGACGCCGGGGCTGGCGCGCCTCCTGTGCGGGCCGCCAGGTAACCGAGCAGCCCCAGGAAGACAAGCGAGCCGCCGCCCAGCCCCCACATGCGCCAGGGCGCGGGAAAGAGCGGCACCATGGCCAGCGGCAGCAGGGCGCCTACGGCAAAAGCCCCCGCCGAGGCAAAAGCCGCCTGCACGGGCCGCGCCGCCAGAGCATCGGAAATGCCGAGTTCATCGCGCGCGTGCGCGCCCAGCGCGTCGTGCCGCATAAGCTGGGTGGCCACCTCGGAAGCCAGCGCCTCATCGAGGCCACGCTGCACGTAGATCGACGCCAACTCCGCATGCTCCTGCGAGACGTTCTCCGAGAGCTCCTTGCGCTCACGGGCCAGATCGGCACGCTCGGTATCGGCCTGCGAGCTGACGGACACGTATTCCCCGGCCGCCATCGACATCGCGCCCGCCACCAGGCCCGCCACGCCTGCCACCACCATGGCGCGCGTGCCCGCACCCGAAGCGGCCACCCCCAAGACCAGGCTGGCCGTCGAGACGATGCCATCGTTGGCCCCCAGCACCGCAGCGCGCAGCCAACCCGTGCGCGAAGTTCTGTGTCGTTCCGTGTGTCGCATGCGTACCCTCCTGCATGATGGTTTTGGCGGTTGAAATCCTGGCCTGCGCCGCTTCACAGCGGCGGGGCCTCGTAGACAAGCACCTTCAGCGCCCGCTGCGCATCCACGTCCGCGAAGGCGTCCGGGTTCCGCACCCGCTCCACGAACACCAGCTCCGGGGCAATCTCCCGCGCCTGCTCCTGCAGGAAAGCCATGTCCAGCTCTGGCGCATTCAAGCACAGCAGCGCATGGCCGCCCGGCATGAGCAAGTCCGGCAGGCGGCGCAGCAGCCGGGCATAGTCCTTGGTTGCGACGAAGCTGCCCTTCTGGTAGCTCGGTGGGTCCACGATCACGAGGTCGTAGGGCCCACCGCGCGTGATCTTGCCCCAGGAGCTGAAGATATCGTGCGCCAGAAAGCTCGCTCCGGCCGTGAGGCCGTTGAGCTGGTGGTTCTGCTGCCCCGTGGCGATGGCGCCCTGGCTCATGTCCACGTTCACCACCTGGCGCGCGCCAGCCTGCAACGCCACGACCGAGAACGCGCAGGTGTAGGCGAACAGGTTGAGCACCTTGGGGCCGCGCCCGTCCTGCGCAGCACGACGCGCCACCTGCATGCGCACCCAGCGCCGCCCCTCGGCCATGTCAAGGAAGAGCCCGTGGTTCTGACCCCGCAGCACATTCACACGAAAGCGCGCGCCGTTCTCGGAGACCACATGCGGGTCGGGCACGGCGCCGGCCATGAGGCGCGTATCGGCCCGGCCCTGGATGCGCAGGGCCTCGTGCCGGCACTGGTAGACCCAGTTCAGCGGCTCGCCCGGCGCAATCTGCGCCCAGCGCGCATGTAGCGCTGCGCCGATGGCGACCAGATCCTCATCGCCGGCCGCAGCGAAGCTCGTGAGCACGAAGACCGGCGGATAGGCGTCGAGCGTCCATTGCTCACACCCTGGATACAGCCCGCCCCGACCATGGAAGATGCGGCAGGCATCGGTGGGCAGGGCCATCGCGGCAATGGCGTCGAACAGGGCTTGCATGGAAGGGCGAAAGCGGAAAAGTGTAGATTTTGAATGAAAAAACCGCGCAGCCCTTGCGGTATCTGCGCGGCCAGCTACGGATTGCGTAGCAGCGGGGCGTTACGCCAATTTCACTTCTTCTGCGGCGGCACGTCGGTGCAACTGCCGTGGGCAATCTCCGCCGCCATGCCGATGCTCTCGCCCAGCGTGGGATGGGGATGGATGGTCTTGCCGATGTCAACGGCATCGGCCCCCATCTCGATGGCCAGGGCGATCTCGCCAATCATGTCGCCCGCGTGCGTGCCCACGATGCCGCCGCCAAGGATGCGGCCGTGGCCGTGCGCCTCAGGCGAATCGTCGAACAGCAGCTTGGTATAGCCCTCGTCGCGGCCATTGGCGATGGCGCGGCCCGATGCCGTCCAGGGGAACAGGCCCTTCTTGACCTTGATGCCCTGCGCCTTGGCCTGGTCCTCGGTGAGGCCCACCCAGGCCACCTCGGGGTCGGTGTAGGCGACGCTGGGAATCACGCGGGCGTTGAAGGCGCTGGATGCCAGCTCCTTGTTGCCCTGCAGTTCGCCGGCAATCACCTCGGCCGCCACATGCGCCTCGTGCACCGCCTTGTGCGCCAGCATGGGCTGGCCCACGATGTCGCCAATGGCGAAGATGTGCGGCACGTTGGTGCGCATCTGGATGTCGACGTTGATGAAGCCGCGGTCCGTCACGGCCACGCCGGCCTTGTCGGCGGCGATCTTCTTGCCGTTGGGGGTGCGGCCCACGGCCTGCAACACCAAGTCGTACACCTGTGGCGCAGGGGCAGTGCCACCCTCTTCTGCTGGCGCAAACGTCACCTCAATGCCCTCGGGCGTGGCCTTGGCCCCCACCGTCTTGGTCTTGAGCATGATGTTGTCGAAGCGGTGGGCGTTCATCTTCTGCCACACCTT
>JAYSFC010000095.1:0-15192 GCA_041913505.1 Acidovorax sp. | reverse complement strand
AGTTCTGGGGCGTGGTCGTGATGGGCGGCGCCGTGATCATCCTGTTCTTCCTGCCCTGGCTTGATCAGAGCCCGGCCCGCTCCATCCGCTACCGTCCGAGCTGGCACAAGTACCTGTACGGCATCTTCGTGATCGTGTTCGTGATTCTGGCCTACCTGGGCGTTCAGCCCCCGTCGCCGGTTGGCGAGCGCGTCTCGCAGGTGGGCACGCTGTTCTACTTCGGCTTCTTCCTGCTGATGCCGTGGTGGAGCCGTCTGGGCGAGCCCAAGCCGGTGCCCGACCGCGTCACCTTCGCTGCGCACTGAGCCGGAGAGAGTTCACCATGAAGAAAATTATCCTCACGTTGATCGCAGCCCTGGGCATCTCCACGGGAGCGCTGGCGGCCGAAGCCGGCATGGCCTGGGACAAGGCACCGGTCAATACGACCGACACGGCCTCGCTGCAGAACGGCGCCAAGCTGTTCGTGAATTACTGCCTGAGCTGCCATTCGGCCGCGTCCATGCGCTTCAACCGTCTCAAGGACATCGGCCTTACGGAGCAGCAGATCAAGGACAACCTGCTGTTCACCACCGACAAGGTGGGCGAAACCATGAAGTCCGCCATCGATCCCAAGCAGGCCAAGGAGTGGTTTGGCGCCAACCCGCCAGACCTCACCGTGATCGCGCGTTCGCGCGCTGGTCATAACGGCACGGGTGCCGACTACCTGTACACTTTCCTGCGTACGTTCTACCGCGACGACACCAAGGCCACGGGCTGGAACAACCTGGTTTTCCCCAGCGTCGGCATGCCGCACGCGCTGTGGCAGCTGCAGGGTGACCGCCGTCCCGTCTTCGAGGAGCAGGAGAGCCACGGCCACAAGACCGAGGTCTTCAAGGGCTGGGAGCAGCTGACCCCGGGCGCGATGACGCCGCTGCAATACGATCAGGCCGTTGGCGATCTGGTCAACTACCTGCAGTGGATGGGCGAGCCGGCACAAAACACGCGCACGCGCGTGGGTGTCTGGGTGCTGCTTTTCCTGGCCCTCTTCACGGTCATTGCATGGAGGCTGAACGCGGCTTTCTGGAAAGACGTCAAATAACCGGTGATTAGCGTCCGGGCCGCTGGCGGCCCGGCGCAGTCTTTTGCAGAGTGGGCGCTTTGTGCGGCCCACTCTTTTTGATTTTTAGGAGCCTCCCACCATGATGGTGCTTTATTCGGGAACGACCTGCCCCTTCTCCCACCGCTGCCGCTTTGTGCTGTTCGAGAAGGGCATGGACTTCGAGATCCGCGATGTGGATCTGTACAACAAGCCTGAAGACATCAGCGTGATGAACCCCTACGGCCAGGTGCCCATCCTGGTCGAGCGCGATCTGATCCTGTACGAGTCGAACATCATCAACGAGTACATCGACGAGCGCTTCCCCCATCCCCAGCTCATGCCCGGTGATCCGGTAGACCGTGCGCGGGTGCGCCTGTTCCTGCTCAACTTCGAGAAGGAGCTGTTCGTGCACGTGAGCGCGCTCGAGTCGCGCGCTACCAAGGGCAACGAGAAGGCGCTCGAAAAGGCGCGTGCCCATATCCGCGACCGCCTCACGCAACTCGCCCCCGTGTTCCTCAAGAACAAGTACATGCTGGGCGACAACTTCTCGATGCTCGACGTGGCCATCGCGCCGCTGCTCTGGCGTCTGGACTACTACGGCATCGATCTGAGCAAGAACGCAGCGCCCCTGCTGAAGTATGCTGAGCGCATCTTCTCGCGCCCGGCCTACATCGAGGCCCTCACGCCGTCCGAAAAGGTCATGCGCAAGTAAGCCCCACGTCGTCGTCCCTCATACACAGCCGCAATGAACGCCCAGGACACCTCCTCCACGCGCCCCTATCTGATCCGTGCCCTCTACGAGTGGTGCACGGACAACGGGTTTACGCCCTACGTGGCCGTGCGGGTGGACGATTCCGTGCAGGTGCCGCGCGAGTATGTGAAGGACGGCGAGATCGTACTCAACATCAGCTACGACGCCACGAGCGCGTTGCAGCTCGGCAACGACTTCATCGAGTTCAAGGCGCGCTTCGGTGGCCAGCCGCGCGAGATCATCGTGCCCGTGGGCCGCGTGATCGCGATCTATGCCCGTGAGAACGGGCAGGGCATGGCGTTTCCTCCGCCGGTGGATCTGCCCGAGCTGCCTGTGCCGGCGGCATTGGCCACCGCCGAGCCTGCGTCTGACGAGGGCGTCGATGAGCGCGTGGTGCCCCTGGCCGTGGCCGAGGTCCCTGAAGGCGACGGTGGCGATGCACCGCGCCCCGCACCCCCTGCGGGGGGCGGTCGGCCCGCCCTCAAGCGCGTCAAGTGAGCGCGCTCCCAGTATAGAATCAACGTTTTCGCCGGTTTAGCTCAGTTGGTAGAGCACCCGCCTTGTAAGCGGTAGGTCGTCAGTTCGAATCCGACAACCGGCACCATCTTTTCCTCGCATTCGCTGCGGCCCCGCAGGGTCGGGTTCAGGTTTGAACTTTCAGGCGAATGGCGTTAACCTCCCAACCCTTGCTGCGCAAATGGGCCTCCAAGGCCGGCAGCAGCTGGCGCAGCTTGGCTGCGGCAGCATTGCCCTTCACCAGAAGGCACCAGGTGCTCCCTTCGATGGGGCCGGCTTGCACGGCCCCCCGCAGCACCGGGGGAATCAACAACTGAATCGCGTGGAGCCGCGCGCTCGAGTCCCGCGTGAGTGCCGCCAATTTCGCCAGCGTGGGCGAATCCTCGGCGGCCTGTAGCAGGGTGATGGCGTGGTGACGGCGATGCATGAAACAGCGCCCTTGCGGCGCAAAGTGAGGGAGATCGTGCACCTGATTATCACGGACGCGAGGTTCGCCCGCAGCCGCAGCATCCACCTCTCCGGTGTCCGCCTGGCGCTCGCGGGGCTGCTGCTGTCGCTGCTGCTCATGTTTTGTGCCCTGGCGCTCTACCACTGGGTGTTTCTCAAGGGCGCCCGAGAAGGCTGGCCCGTGGTGGGCACCCTGGTGCGCCTGGTGACCAAGGATGAGGCCGAGGAGCGCGACCGCTTTCTGCGCGCCAACCTTGACGCGATGGCGCGCCAGGTGGGCGAGATGCAGGCCCGCATGGTGCAGCTTGAATCGCTCGACGAGCGCGTGCTGGGCCTGGCAGGCATGCCGTCTTCGGAGCTGCCGCGCTCGCCGGGGCGGGGTGGTGCACTGGTGGCCCAGCATTCGCTGTCGATGCCGGAGCTGCAGGCCGTGCTCGATGAATTGGGTCGGCAGGCGGACCGGCGCGTGGACCTCATGACCGTGCTCGAATCCCGGCTGTTCGATCAGCATATCCGCAAGCACATGGTGCCCACGCAGGCGCCGGTGCTGGGCAAGGCGGCGGGCTCGGCCTTTGGCTGGCGCATCGATCCGTTCACGGGCCAGTCCGCGCTGCACACCGGGCTCGACTTCCAGGCCGACACGGGCACGCCTATCCTCGCGGCTGCGGGAGGGGTGGTGATTGCGCAGGAGTACCACCCGGCCTACGGCAACATGGTGGAAATCGACCATGGCAACCAACTGGTCACGCGGTACGCCCATGCGTCCAAGACCTTCGTGCAGCGCGGCGATTTCGTGCGGCGCGGGCAGAGGATCGCCGAGGTCGGCACCACGGGCCGGTCCACGGGCGCCCATCTGCATTTCGAGGTGCTCGTGCAAGGCGTGCCACAGGATCCGCAGAAATTCCTGGCGGCGGGCGAGAGCGCCTCGGTGGCCCAGGCGGGGCGCACACGGTCTCGCCCCGTGGCAGGCAGGTAAAATCGCACGTCCGGACCCGCTCCCCGTCACCGGCATGCTTGCAATTGCCGGGCAGTGGCTCCACCTGAACTCAATTCTTCTTAGGGATTCTGGTCGCTCCGCTGGCGCATCGCCGCGGGTGGAGCGGTTTCGTTCGCATGGCCACCAATTTCCTCACCAAACTATTCGGCAGCCGCAATGACCGGCTTCTCAAGCAATACCGCAAGACGGTGGCTCGCATCAACGCGATGGAGCCCGAGTACGAGAAGCTGAGCGACGAGCAACTGCGTGCCAAGACGCAGGAGTTCAAGGACCGCGCCGCCAAGGGCGAATCGCTCGACGCGATCCTGCCGGAAGCCTTTGCCGTCGTTCGCGAAGGCTCCAAGCGCATCATGAAGATGCGGCACTTCGATGTGCAGTTGCTCGGCGGCATGGCGCTGCACTACGGCAAGATCGCCGAAATGCGCACGGGCGAGGGCAAGACGCTCACGGCCACGCTGCCCGTGTACCTGAACGCGCTGTCGGGCCAGGGCGTGCACGTGGTGACGGTGAACGACTACCTCGCGGGCCGCGATGCGCAGTGGATGGGCCGCCTGTACAACTTCCTGGGCCTGACGGTGGGCATCAACCTGCCCCAGATGCCGCGCGAGGAGAAGCAGGCAGCCTATGGCGCCGACATCACCTACGGCACGAACAACGAATACGGCTTCGACTACCTGCGCGACAACATGGTCTACGAGGCGCAGGACCGGGTGCAGCGCAAGCTCAATTTCGCCATCGTGGACGAGGTGGACTCCATCCTCATCGACGAGGCGCGCACGCCGTTGATCATCAGCGGCCAGGCCGAGGACCACACCGCCATGTACCTGGCCATGAACCAGGTGGTGCCGCTGCTGGTGCGCCAGGAGGGCGAGGCCGACCCGCGCACCGGCCTGGGCGTGACCCAGCCCGGCGACTTCACGGTGGACGAGAAGGGGCACCAGATCTTCCTGACCGAGCAGGGCCACGAGAACGCCGAGCGCATCCTCGCCAGCCAGGGCCTGATCGCCGAGGGCGCCTCGCTCTACGACCCGGCCAACATCACGCTCATGCACCACCTGTATGCGGCGCTCAAGGCCAAGCACCTGTTCCACCGCGACCAGCACTACGTGGTGCAGAACGGCGAGATCGTCATCGTCGACGAGTTCACGGGCCGCCTGATGTCGGGCCGCCGCTGGAGCGACGGCCTGCACCAGGCCGTGGAGGCCAAGGAAGGCGTGCAGATCCAGGCCGAGAACCAGACGCTCGCGTCCATCACCTTCCAGAACTACTTCCGCCTGTACAGCAAGCTGGCAGGCATGACCGGCACGGCGGACACCGAGGCCTACGAGTTTCAGGAGATCTACGGCCTGGAGACGGTGGTGATCCCGCCCAACCGCCCGAGCAAGCGCGACGACCAGCTCGACCGCGTGTACAAGACCACGCGTGAGAAATACGACGCCGCGATCGCCGATATCCGCGAGTGCCACGAACGCGGCCAGCCCGTGCTGGTGGGCACGACCTCGATCGAGAACTCGGAACTCATCTCCCAGCTGCTGACCAAGGCGGGCCTGCCCCACCAGGTGCTCAACGCCAAGCAGCATGCCCGCGAGGCCGACATCGTGGCCCAGGCGGGCCGCCCGGGCATGATCACCATCGCCACCAACATGGCGGGCCGTGGCACCGACATCGTGCTGGGCGGCAACGTCGAGAAGGCCGTGGCGGCCATCGAAGCCGACGAGTCGCTGTCCGAGGCCGAGCGCGCCGCGCGCATTGAGCAGCTGCGCGCCGAATGGAAGGCCGACCACGAAAAGGTCACGGCGCTGGGCGGCCTGCGCATCATCGCGACCGAGCGCCACGAGTCGCGCCGCATCGACAACCAGCTGCGCGGCCGCTCGGGCCGCCAGGGCGACCCGGGCTCCTCACGCTTCTATCTGGGCCTGGACGACCAGCTGATGCGCATCTTCGCGGGCGATCGCGTCAAGGCCATCATGGACCGCCTGAAGATGCCCGACGGCGAGGCCATCGAGGCGGGCATCGTCACGCGCAGCATCGAAAGCGCGCAGCGCAAGGTCGAGGCGCGCAACTTCGATATCCGCAAGCAGCTGCTCGAATACGACGACGTGGCCAACGACCAGCGCAAGGTCATCTACCAGCAGCGCAACGAAATCCTTGATGCCGCCGACCTTTCGGGCGTGATCGCCGCCATGCGCGAAGACTGCCTCACGGACGTGGTGCGCCAGTACGTGCCCGCCGAGTCGGTGGAAGAGCAGTGGGATCTGCCCGGCCTCGAGAAGGCCCTGGCGGCGGAGTGGCAGATCGAGCTGCCGCTGCAGCAAGAGGTTGCTGGCTCCGAAGCCATCACCGACGAGGAGATCCTCGAAAAAGTGCTGCAGACGGCCAACGCGAGCTTTGAAGCCAAGGTGGCCCTGGTCGGCAAGGAGAACTTCATGCAGTTCGAGCGTGCCGTGCTGCTGCAGAGCTTCGACAGCAACTGGCGCGACCACCTCTCCGCACTCGACTACCTGCGCCAGGGTATCCACCTGCGCGGCTACGCACAAAAGCAGCCCAAGCAGGAGTACAAGCGCGAGGCCTTCGAGCTGTTCCGCCAGCTCATCGACCAGGTGAAGAACGAGGTCACGCGCATCGTCCTGACGGTGCAGGTGCAATCGCCCACGCAGCTCGACCAAGCCACCGAGGCCCTTGAAAGCCGCGCCGACGCCATCACCAACGTGACCTACACCGCGCCCACCGAGAGCGGCGAGGCCGAGTCCACGGTGGACCCCAGCACGCTGGGCAATCCCCTGCCCGAGGGCGTGCGCGTGGGCCGCAACGACCCCTGCCCCTGCGGCAGCGGCAAGAAGTACAAGCAGTGCCACGGCAAGCTGGCTTGATTTTTCACCGATTCGGAACCACGGGCTGCGGCCCGTGTTTGCTTTGAAAGGACCCCTATCCATGCCCGTGAACCTCACCGCCCCCGACGCGGCCAGCCTGCACGCCGTGCCCGGCGTGCGCATCGGCGTTGCCGAAGCCGGCGTGCGCAAGGCCAACCGCAAAGACCTGACCGTGTTCCTGCTCGACGAGGGTGCGAGCGTGGCCGGCGTGTTCACGCAGAACCGCTTCTGCGCGGCGCCCGTGCAGGTCAGCCGTGAGCATTTGGCCGCGGGCAAGGGTATCCGCGCCATGGTGGTCAACACGGGCAATGCGAACGCGGGCACGGGGGCCGATGGCCTGGCGCGCGCGCGCGCCACCTGCACGGCGCTCGCGGGCCGCCTGGGCCTGGCGGCCGAGCAGGTGCTGCCGTTCTCGACCGGCGTGATCATGGAGTCGCTGCCCGTGGACCGCATCGAGGCGGGCCTGCCCGCCGCCATCGCCGATGCGCAGCCCGCGCACTGGGCGCGCGCGGCCGAGGGCATCATGACCACCGACACGCTGCCCAAGGCCTACAGCGCCCAGGTGGCGATCGGCGGCGCGACGGTGAGCATCACCGGCATCTCCAAGGGCGCGGGCATGATCCGCCCCAACATGGCGACCATGCTGGGCTTCCTGGCCACCGATGCCGCCATCGACCCGGCCCTGATGCAGACGCTCGTGCGCGAGCTGGCCGATGGCTCGTTCAACCGCGTGACCATCGACGGCGACACCTCGACCAACGATTCCTTCGTGCTGATCGCCACGCACCAGGCAGGGCATGCGCCCATCACCTCGCTCGACAGCGCCGAAGGCCGCGCGCTCAGGGCCGCGCTGCTTGGCGTGGCACAGAAGCTGGCCCAGGCCATCGTGCGCGACGGCGAAGGCGCCACCAAGTTCATCACGGTGCGCGTGGAGGGCGGCAAGACGGGCGAAGAATGCCGCCAGGTGGCCTATGCGATCGCGCACTCGCCGCTGGTCAAGACGGCCTTCTACGCCAGCGACCCGAACCTGGGCCGTATCCTGGCGGCCGTGGGCTACGCGGGCATCGCAGACCTGGACCAGACGAAGATCGACCTGTACCTTGACGATGTGCACGTGGCTGTGCAGGGCGGGCGCAACCCCGCGTACCGCGAGGAGGACGGCCAGCGCGTGATGAAGCAGGCAGAGATCACGGTGCGCGTGGCGCTGGGCCGCGGCGACGCGGCCGACACGGTCTGGACCTGCGACTTCAGCCACGAGTACGTGACGATCAATGCCGACTACCGCTCCTGATTTGCTCTTGTTTTAATAGCTGCATGTGCCCGCTGCACCTGCACTATAGGCTTCAATGAACGAAAAATTCGAACATCTGATCGGGCGCGCGGAACAGCTGATCGCGCGCATCGAGTCGGTCCTGCCGCAGCCGCTGTCGGCGCCCGACTGGTCGGCTTCCATCGCCTGGCGCTACCGCAAGCGCAGCAGTGGCCATGGCGCGCTGGAGCCCGTGCGCCAGGTGGCCGTGATGCGCCTGGAGGACCTCAAGGAAATCGACGCGCAAAAGGACAAGGTGCAGCGCAACACCGAGCAGTTCGTGCAGGGCCGCACGGCCAACAACATGCTGCTGACGGGTGCGCGTGGCACGGGCAAGTCCTCGCTCATCAAGGCCTGCCTGCATGCCTATGCGCCGCAGGGCCTGCGCTTGATCGAGGTGGACAAGGCCGATTTGACCGATCTGCCCGACATCGTGGACGTGGTCTCGGGCCGGCCCGAGAAGTTCATCGTCTACTGCGACGATCTGAGCTTCGAGGAGGGCGAGGCGGGCTACAAGGCGCTCAAGTCCATCCTCGACGGTTCGGTGGCCGCCGCCACGCCCAACGTGCTGGTCTACGCGACCAGCAACCGCCGCCACCTGCTGCCCGAGCAGATGAAGGACAACCTGAGCTACACCACGTCGACCGATGGCGAGATCCATCCGGGCGAGGTGGTGGAGGAAAAAATCTCGCTGTCCGAGCGTTTTGGCCTCTGGGTGAGCTTCTACCCGTTCAGCCAGGAAGAGTACCTGGCCATCGTGGCGCAATGGCTGTCGGCCCTGGGCGTGGCCGAGGCCGCCATCGCCGCGGCACGGCCCGAGGCCCTGGTGTGGGCGCTCGAGCGCGGCTCGCGCAGCGGTCGCGTGGCCTACCAGTTTGCGCGTGACTACGCGGGGCGCCAGCATGGCTGAGCCGCGCAAGCACACCGAGGTGGCCGTGGGCGTGCTGGTGCGCGCCGACGGGGCGCTGCTGCTGTCCACCCGCCCGCCAGGCAAGGCCTACGAGGGCTACTGGGAGTTCCCGGGCGGCAAGATCGAGGCCGGCGAGACGGTGGAGCAGGCGCTGCGCCGCGAGCTCATCGAAGAGCTGGGCGTGACCATCGGGCCTGCCGAAGTCTGGAAGGTGACCGAGCACGATTACCCTCACGCGCTCGTGCGCCTGCACTGGTGCAAGGTGCATGAATGGCAGGGCGAATTCGAAATGCGCGAAGGCCAGCAGATGGCCTGGCAGCAACTGCCGCTCGATGTGCGGCCCGTGTTGCCGGGGGCGTTTCCGGTGCTGCAGTGGCTGGCCGAGGAGCGCGGGCAGGTGTTTGATCCTGCGATGCTATCGAAATAAGAGCTAAAGGCATCCCCTGGATGCCGACCTGGGCCGGATTTCGCACGAAATCAGTCGTCCTGGCGCCGTGGATCGCCGAATTCGGCGTCTTCCGGCGGCGCCTCGGTGGGTACGCGGAACTCCTCGGCGGCCCAGGCGCCGAGGTCGATCTGCTTGCAGCGTTCGCTGCAGAACGGGCGGTAGCGGTTGGCGGGGCTGTACACGCTGGGGCCGCCGCAGGTGGGGCAGGGCACGGTGCGGGGAGCGGGGGCGGGCGCGGTCATGCGGCCTCCTTCAGGCGCACAGCGTCAGCTCGAATGCCGCATCGTCCTGGCTGGCGTGCAGGCGGCCGTCGCTTTCCATGCGCATCAGGCGCACCGAGACGATCAGCCGGTTGCCGCTGATCTCGGGCACCAGGCCCAGCGCCGGGTCGATGCGCAGGCGCAGCAGCTGGAACGTGCGGCCCTGCGGCAGGCTTTGCTGAAACTGACCGCGCTCGGCTGCCACGCGCTGGGGCACACCCGAGTCACGCAACATCTTGAGCAGAACATAGATGGATTCGGCCAGGGGTGCGAGGGTGCTGGCCCAGCCTTCGAGCGCCTTCTGGCGGCTTGCCGCGTCCTGGTGCTGCCAGGCGTAGTAGCCGGGCAGATCGAAGCCGCAGGTGCCGCCCGGAATGCCGACACGGCTGCGGATGCCCATGAGCCAGTCGTTTTCCGCCAACGCCTGGCCGGCCTTGCCCGTCTGGCCGTTCAGCGTGGTGAAGCAGCGGTCGAGCTGGCCGATGATCGCATCGAGCGCGGCCTCGGAGATCGAGGGGTTGCCGCGGTAGCTGTCGAGCTGGTGTTTCTGGCGTTCGATGTCCTTGAGCACGTCGGACTTGAGATCCGCACGCGCTGCCACATCCATGATCTCGAACATGGTGACCAGCGCGAAATGGTGGTCCAGAGGATGGGTGCGCGGTATCAGCTCGCCCAGCCGGCGAAACAGCTGCTCCAGGCGCAGATAGGTTCTCAGGCGTTCGTTGAAAGGGTATTCGTAGAGGATCACGCGGCCGGGTTCCTGGGGGAGCTCAGGGAAAGGGCCCTTGCTGCGCGCAGGGGCCTTGTCGCATGCATCATAGCCCGAACCGCGCCGCGATCTGCGCAGCTTGCGCTTGCAGGGCCTGCAGCGGCTGGGTGTCGTTGTAGACCACGATGTCTGCGGCGGCCCTGCGCGCCGCGCGCGAAGCCTGGGAGGCCAGGATACCCAGTACTGTGTCGCGCTCCAGGCCGCTGCGCGCCATCACGCGCGCGATCTGTGTTTCCTCCCGGCAGTCGACCACCACGACGGCATCGAGCTCGCGCGGCCAGCGCCCGGATTCCACCAGCAAGGGAATGTCGAAGACCGTCAGGCGCGCCCCGCGCTCGGCCGCCTCGCGTGCGCGCAAGGCGGTCTGTTCGCCGACGAGGGGGTGCACGATGGCTTCGAGCCGCTGGCGCGCACCCGGATCGCCAAACACGAGTTCGCGCATGCGGGTGCGGTCCAGCGCACCCGTGGCATCAATCAGTGCGTCGCCGAAGGTCTGCCGGATGGCGGCAATGGCAGCGCCGCCCGGGGCCGTCACGCTGCGGGCGACCTGGTCCGCGTCGATCCAGGCCGCACCCCGTTCGGCCAGCATGCTGGCCAGCGTGCTCTTGCCGCTGCCGATGCCTCCCGTCAACCCTAGGCGTACCGAATGGGCCATGGCGCAGGGCTACAGGCCCAGGGCGCCGAGCAGAACCTGCATCACGGCATTGGGGCCGAAGACGAGGGCTGTGAGCCCTGCTCCGGCCAGGAACGGGCCGAACGGTACATAGCCGCCCTCGCGCAGCCCGCTGGTGAACTTGAGCGCGATACCGATGATGGCGCCGATCACCGAAGCCATCAGGATGATGGGCACCAGGGCCTGCCATCCGAACCAGGCGCCCAGGGCAGCGAACAGCTTGAAGTCGCCATAGCCCATGCCTTCCTTGCCGGTGGCGAGCTTGAAGCCCCAGTACACGGCCCAGAGCGACAGATAACCCGCTGCCGCGCCCACGACGGCCGAGAACAGCGGCACGCTGGTCCACTGCAGCGCCGAGGCCAGCAGGCCCGCCCAGAGCAGGGGCAGGGTGAGGTCATCGGGCAGCAGGGTGGTGTCCCAATCGATACAGGCCAGTGCCACGATGGTGGCACAGAACAGGCTCCAGGCCGCGCCGGTCGGCGTGACGCCCCAGCGCCACGCGCAAAAACCGAACAGCGCCGCCGTGGCGAGTTCCACCAGCGGGTAGCGCAGGCTGATGCGGGTGCCGCAGGCCGAGCAGCGCCCGCGCAGCGCCAAATAACTCAGGACCGGGATGTTCTCGTACCAGCGGATCATGTGGCCGCAGGCGGGGCAGCCCGAGCGCGGTTTCCACAAGGTATACGAGGGTGCTGGAGGCACTGCTGGGGCGCCTTGAGGGCCTGCTGCATACTGCGCGCATTCTGCGGCCCATTGATGCTCGAGCATCTTGGGCAGGCGGTGAATCACCACATTCAGAAAGCTGCCGATGAGCAGGCCCAGGACGCCGGCCAGAGCGGCGTCCACCATAGGATCCACGATCATCAGACGACCTGGCCGAGCTTGAAGATGGGGAGGTACATCGAGATCACGATGCCGCCGATGAGGGTGCCCAGGAATACGATGATGATGGGCTCCATGAGGCTGGAAAGGCCCGCCACCATGTCGTCGACTTCTTCTTCGTAGAAATCAGCGGCCTTGCCCAGCATGTGGTCGATGGAGCCGGATTCCTCGCCGATCGCGCACATTTGCAGCACCATCGAGGGGAACACGTTGGCGTTGGTCATGGCCGCGGTCAGGCTGGTGCCGGTGGACACCTCCTGCTGGATCTTGTCAGTGGCCATGGAATAGACCGAGTTGCCTGCCGCGCCCCCCACGGAGTCCAGCGCTTCGACGAGCGGCACGCCGGCGGCGAACATGGTGGACAGCGTACGTGTCCAGCGCGCCACGCACGATTTGTTGATGAGGTCACCAAAGACGGGGATGCGCAGCAGCAGCCGGTCCATGAAGATCTGCATCTTCTCGCTGCGCCGCCAGGCCTGCATGAAGAAGTAGAAACCGCCGCCGATCACACCGAAGATCAACCACCACCATTTCACGAATATCTCGCTGATGCCCATCACGAACAACGTAGGGGCGGGGAGGTCCGCGCCGAAGGAGGTGAATACTTCCTTGAACGCAGGGATCACGAAAATCATGATCACGGTGACCACCACGAAGGCCACGATGATCACCGAGATGGGGTACATCAGGGCCGATTTGATCTTGGATTTGATCGCCTCGGTCTTTTCCATGTACGTGGCCAGCCGGTCAAGCAGCGCTTCGAGAATACCGGCCGCTTCACCGGCCTCCACGAGGTTGCAGTAAAGGCTGTCGAAGTACATGGGGTACTTGCGGAACGCCGCGTTCAGCGAGGTGCCCGTCTCGACGTCGGAGCGGATGTCGTTGAGCAGTTTGGTGACGCTGGCATTGGTGTTGCCGCGGCCCACGATGTCGAACGCCTGCAGCAGGGGGACGCCGGCCTTCATCATGGTGGCCATCTGGCGCGTGAACAGCGCGATGTCCTTGGGTTTGATCTTTTTGCCGGCGCGCATGCGCCGCTTCTTGATCTTGGTGGGCAGAACACCCTGGCGCCGTAGCATGGCCTGCACCTGGTTCTCGCCCGCAGCCCGGACTTCCCCCCGGACGATCTTGCCGTTGCGGTCCTTGCCTTCCCATTCGAAGACGAAATCCTTGATGTCTCTGGATGCGGCGGTGGCCATGGCGCTCCCTCGTATTCCCTGTGATTGCTGCTATTCGTTATTCGTTGGTGACGGCCAGCACCTCTTCGAGCGAGGTCAGCCCTATCTTGGCTTTATACAGCCCCGATTCGCGCAAGGAGCGCACGCCTTCGCGCCGGGCCTGCTCGGCGATTTCCAGTGCGCTGCCATCCTGGAGGATGATGCGCTGGATTTCCTCGGAGATGGGCATCACCTGGTAGATACCGACTCGGCCCTTGTAGCCGTTGTTGCAGGCGGAACAGCCCACGGGACGGTAGGTGACCCAGGTGCCGTCGATCTCGTTTTCGTCGTAGCCGGCATCGACCAGGGCTTCATGGGGAATGTCCGCGGGGGCCTTGCAGGCCGGGCACAGGCGCCGGGCCAGGCGCTGGGCCGTGATCAGGATCACGCTCGACGCAATGTTGAAGGGCGCGATGCCCATGTTGCGCATGCGCGTGAGTGTGGTGGGGGCATCGTTGGTGTGCAGCGTCGAGAGCACCAAGTGGCCGGTCTGGGCCGCCTTGATGGCGATGTCCGCGGTTTCGAGGTCGCGGATTTCACCCACCATGATGATGTCCGGGTCCTGGCGCAGGAACGACTTCAGTGCGGTGGCGAAGGTCAGGCCCGCCTTTTCGTTGACGTTGACCTGGTTGACGCCCGGCAGGTTGATTTCGGACGGATCCTCCGCCGTGGCGATGTTCACCCCAGGCTTGTTCAGCAGGTTCAGGCAGGTGTAGAGCGACACGGTCTTGCCGGAGCCCGTGGGGCCGGTCACCAGAATCATGCCGTAGGGGCGGCCGATCGCATGGAGCAGGCGCTCCTTCTCCACCGGCTCATAGCCTAGCGCGTCGATGCCCAGCTTGGCGCTGCTCGGGTCCAGGATACGGATCACGATCTTCTCGCCGAACAGCGTGGGGAGCGTGCTCACCCGGAAATCGATCACGCGGTCGGGGCCGACCTTGAGCTTCATGCGGCCATCCTGGGGAACGCGCTTTTCAGAGATGTCCAGGCGCGAAATCACCTTGATACGCGACGCCAGCTTGTCTTTGATGGCAATGGGCGGCGAGGCAATCTCCCGCAATTCCCCGTCGATGCGAAAGCGAACGCGGTATGTGTGCTCGTAGGGTTCGAAATGCAGGTCCGACGCACGCATATTGAAGGCGTCGAGCAGCATCTTGTGGAGGAATTTGACGATCGGGGCGTCTTCCACCTCCGTGACAGCCTCGTTGGACTCCGGCGCCTCCTCGACACTGACATCATCGAACTCGAATTCGCTCGCGCCCGTCAGCGTATCCATGGACTCGCTGACGGTCTTCGTCGTGGATTCCACGAGCTTTGTGAGCTTGTCGTATTCCGCGATGATCCAGTCCACGCCCATCTGCGTGGTGAACTTGATCTTTTCAGCGGCCTCCTGATCGGTGGGATCGGCCGTGGCAACGATCAGGCGGTTGTTGCGCTTGCTGAGCGCAACAACCCGATAGGCCTGGCAGATTTTCGCGTCCAGCAGCTCCCTGGACAGCCGCATGGGGTCGATGGCATCCAGGTCGAGCAGGGGGGCCCCGAAAACCGATGCCACGGTGTAGGCCAGGTCGGCCGCGGAAACCGCTCCGGAGCCCGTTAATTCCGCGATAAAGCTGGTGCGGCTTGTTTGTGATTTTTTGTAAATTTCCTCGGCGATTTTCTGGGTCAGCTTGCCCGCAGAGATCAAAGCCCGGCCCAAGCCAGGGAGGGCAATCGCAGAGGCTTCCTTCTGAGCGGTATCAACAGCTGCCATGTAACCGAAACGTACGGAGGACGAAAAAAACATCCTATCACCCTCGATGGCTCGAAGGCTGTACAGCATGTAAATTGGATCGAATTACGACGGATCCTGTGAAATTACTGTTTGTTACCTTCTTGCGCGCTGAATGGTTTTAAGGGTTGCCAAGCGACCCATCGCGCAGGAGTTGAGAGGGTGAAGGTGGGTTGAGTGGCAGGCCCAAACAAAAAAAGCCCAGCATGCGCTGGGCTTTTTTTCTTGGTAAACCAAGAAAGATCCTGGTCGGGGTGAGAGGATTCGAACCTCCGGCCTCTACGTCCCGAACGTAGC
>JAYSFC010000094.1:0-15307 GCA_041913505.1 Acidovorax sp. | reverse complement strand
GTCTACGTGCTGCGCGTGCACACGCACAAGATCATGAGCACCAACCTCGGCGTGGGCTCACGCCTGCCCGCGTTCTGGACCTCGATGGGCCGCGTGCTGCTGGCCGCGCTGCCCGAGGACGAATTGCGCGCGCGCCTGGCCACCCTGCCGCGCGAGCGCTACACACGGCACACGGTGGTGGACGACGCGGGCCTGCTCGAACAGGTGGCCCGGGCACGCGCGCAGGATTGGTGCCTGGTGGACCAGGAGCTGGAAGAAGGCCTGATCTCCATCGCCGCGCCGCTGCGCAACCGCGCGGGCCATACGGTGGCCGCACTCAACATCAGCGGGCAGGCCAACCGCACCAGCGCACAAGCCATGCAGGCGCAGTTCCTGCCCGCGCTGCAGGACACCGCACGGGCCATCTCGCGCACGCTGGGCACGCGCCAGCGCTGACGCCCCGCCAATACCCGTAGCGCCCCCGGCGCGCCGCCTGCGTGCTACGCTGCGCGCCATGTTCAACCCCACCCAAGCCGATGTGCGGCGCTTCTTCTGCGCCGTGCACGCCAAGGCCGAGGCCGGCCAGCCCATGGAAGCCATCGAGACGCTGGCCAGCCTGTGGATCGCCGAGCACCCCGAATACCGCTCCGACCTCGCCGACGCCGATGCAGCGCTCGCACGCAACTACGACGAGACGCCCGGCCAGACCAACCCATTCCTGCACCTGTCGATGCACCTGTCGATCAGCGAGCAGTGCAGCATTGACCAGCCGCGCGGCATCCGCCAGGCGGTGGAGCTGCTGGCCAAGCGCCTGGACTCGCTGCACGACGCCCACCACGCCGCCATGGACTGCCTGGGCCAGATGCTGTGGGAAAGCCAGCGCGCCGGGCGCCCGCCCGATGGCGACGCCTACGTGTCGTGCGTGCAGCGCCGCGCCACGCGCGACTGACCTCGCCCCCCCGCCCAGCAAAAAAGGCCCGCATGTGCGGGCCTTTGTGCGGGGGCTGTGCGCCAATCAGCGGAAGCGCGATTGCGGCACCGTGTGCAGGTCGCTGTCGAGCGAGCCGATGTAGCCCGCCAAGGCCTTGAGCTCCGTGTTGGTGAACTGCTTGGCCACGCCGCCCATCACGCCGTTGCTGCGGCCCACGATGGCGCTTTTGCTCTCCCCCTTGTAGGCCTTGAGCGCCACGAGCAGGTAGTCGGCATGCTGGCCTGCGATCTTGGGGTAGGACGGGTCAATGGGCTTGGAGAAATTGTCGCCGTGGCAGGACACGCAGGCGCCCTTTTGCAGCAGCGCTGCCACCTGTGCACTGGGCTCACGCTGGGGCTTGGCGGGCAGTTCGGCGCCCGTGCGGCCGCTTTGCGTGTAATAGGCCGCCACATCGGCGATGTCCTGCTCAGACAGCGAGTCGGCGATGCCGCGCATGGTGGGGTGCTTGCGGTCGCCCTTCTTGTAGGCCTCGAGCGCGGAAGCGATGTACTTGGCGCTCTGGCCCGAAATCATCGGCACCTTGTGCACTTCGGGAAAGCTGGCCTGGTAGCCCACGATGCCATGGCAGCCGATGCACATGGCGATCTTCTTCTCACCCGCCTTGGCATCGCCCTGGACCTCCTGGGCTTGGGACAATGCCGTCACGGAAGCGACAGCGAGAGCAAACACCGTGGTCAACGTCTTGTTCATTTTGCGCGCACAATCCTGTGGAAGTTCAGCTTGGGGCTCAGGTACAGCGAACGATTATAGCCAGCGCCTGTCAAGCCCTTTTCTCAATGTCTCCAGTGTTTTCCCCATGAAATTCCAAGGCTCCCAGAACTACGTTGCGACCCAGGATTTGATGCTGGCGGTGAACGCCGCCATCACTTTGCAGCGCCCGCTGCTGGTCAAGGGCGAACCCGGCACCGGCAAGACCATGCTGGCCGAGGAAGTGGCCCAGGCACTCCATATGCCGCTCTTGCAGTGGCACATCAAGTCCACCACCAAGGCGCAGCAGGGCCTGTATGAATATGACGCGGTGAGCCGCCTGCGCGACTCGCAACTCGGCGACGAGCGTGTGAAGGACATCCACAACTACATCGTCAAGGGCGTGCTGTGGCAGGCTTTCACGGCCGACCAGCCGGTGGCCCTGCTGATCGACGAGATCGACAAGGCCGACATCGAATTCCCGAACGACCTGCTGCGCGAACTCGACCGCATGGAGTTCTACTGCTACGAGACGCGCGAGATGGTGCGCGCCAAGCACCGCCCGCTGGTGTTCATCACCTCGAACAATGAGAAGGAGCTGCCCGACGCCTTCCTGCGCCGCTGCTTCTTCCATTACATCAAGTTCCCCGAGGCCGAGACGATGAAGAAGATCGTCGACGTGCACTTCCCCACGCTCAAGAGCGAGCTGCTCACCGTGGCGATGAAGACCTTCTACGACGTGCGCAATCTGCCCGGCCTGAAGAAGAAGCCCTCGACCAGCGAACTCATCGATTGGCTCAAGCTGCTGGTGGCCGAGGAGATCCCGCTCGAAGCCCTGCAAAGCGCCGACAACAAGGTGGCCGTGCCGCCGCTGGTGGGCGCGCTGCTCAAGAACGAGCAGGACGTGAGCCTGTTCGAGAAGCTGGTCTTCATGAACCAGCGCAACCGCTGAAAGGATGCCCGCCATGGCCTTCGTGGAACCCGTCACACTGCGCAGCCGCGGTGTGCGCCTGGAACCGCTGGCGCTCGAACATGCCGCCGGCCTGGCGGCGGCGGCGGCCGATGGCGAGTTGTGGAAGCTGCGCGTGACCTCGGTGCCCGAGCCGCAAGACACGCGCGCCTACATCGAGACCGCGCTGAAGATGCGCGAGGAAGGCAGCCGCTTCGCGTTCGCCGTGGTGGAAGAGGCCACGGGCACCGTGCTCGGCTCCACGAGCTACCACGATATCCTGCCCGCCGTGCAGCGCGTAGAGATCGGCTACACCTGGTACGCCCAGCGCGTGCAGCGCACGCACGTGAACACCACGTGCAAGCTGCTCATGATGGGCCACGCCTTCGACACGCTGAACTGCCACGTGGTGGGCTGGCGCACCGACAACTACAACTTCGCGAGCCAGCGCGCCATCGAGCGCCTGGGCGCGAAGAAGGACGGCGTGATCCGCGGCCACGCGCCGCGCCGCGACGGCACCATCCGCGACACCGTCATGTACAGCATGCGCAGCGGCGAGTGGCCCGAGGCACGCGCGCAGTTGCTATACCTTTTGCAGCAACACGCACACGCCTAGCAAGCACCAGGGGCCTGTTTCATGCTGATCGACTTTTTCTACACCCTGCGCGCGGGCAAGCTGCCCGTGTCCGTGAAGGAATTCCTCACGCTGCTCGAAGCGCTGCAAGCCGGCGTGGTGGGACCAAAGTCCGACGACGCCTGGAGCCTCGACGACTTCTACTTCATGGCGCGTACCGCGCTCGTGAAGGACGAGAAGCACTACGACAAATTCGACCGCGCCTTCGCCGCCTACTTCAAGGGCGTGGAGATGCTGGCCGACTTCACCAAGGAAATCCCCGCCGACTGGCTGCGCAAGATGCTGGAGCGCGAGCTCACGCCCGAGCAAAAAGCCGCCATCGAGAAGATGGGCTGGGATGAGCTGATGGAGACGCTGAAAAAGCGCCTGGAGGAGCAAAAGGAACGCCACGAGGGCGGCAACAGGTGGATCGGCACGGGCGGCACCAGCCCCTTCGGCCACGGCGGCTACAACCCGCAGGGCATCCGCATCGGCGGCGCGGGCAAGAACAAGAGTGCGGTGAAGGTGTGGGAGCAGCGCGCTTACCGCGACTATGACGACCAGCAGGAGCTGGGCACGCGCAACATCAAGGTGGCGCTGCGCCGCCTGCGCAAGTTCGCACGCGAGGGCAACGAGCTGGAGCTCGACCTGCCCGACACCATCCGGGCCACGGCCGCCAACGCGGGCTACCTCGACATCAAGATGGTGCCCGAGCGCCACAACAACGTGAAGGTGCTGCTGCTCATGGACGTGGGCGGCACCATGGACGAGCACATCCAGCGCGTGGAAGAGCTTTTCAGCGCCGTGAAGACCGAGTTCAAGCACCTGGAGTTCTACTACTTCCACAACTGCGTCTACGACTTCATGTGGAAGAACAACCGCCGCCGCTTCGCCGAGAAGTTCCCGACCTGGGACATCATCCGCAAGTACAACAAGGACTACAAGCTGATCTTCGTGGGCGACGCCACCATGAGCCCCTACGAGATCCTGCAGCCCGGCGGCAGCGTGGAATACAACAACGAGGAGGCCGGCGCCGAATGGCTGCAGCGCCTCACGCACGCCTTCCCCAAGTTCGCGTGGATCAATCCCGAGCCCCAGGGCGTATGGCAGTACCGCCAGAGCATCAGCATCATCCAGCAGCTCATGGGCCAGCGCATGTACCCTTTGTCACTCAAGGGCCTCGAGGAGACGATGCGTCTTTTGTCAAAATAGCCGCATGCCCCCCAACACCCCAGCGCCGGCCCGTTGGCCGGCGTTGCTGTTTTTCGCCATTGCCACGCTGACGCTACCGGGCTGCAGCCTGCTCCCCAGTGCCGCACCGCCAGCCCCCGAGGCCCAGACCACGGCCCGCGCCCCCCAGGCCTTCACGCTTGAAGTGCACGCGCCCGACGGAGTGCGCGAGCAGCTCATGCTGCACCTGGAGCTGCAGCGCTATCGCCAGCTGCCCGACCTGCAGGCCGGCGAGCTCTCGCGCCTGCTCGTCGCAGCCGACGCCAATGCGCGTGAGCTTCTGGGAACACTGGGCTACTTCAGCCCCTCCATCACCATCGAGAGCCGCCCCGCGCCCGAAGGCAGCGGCTTGCCGCGCACGGTGGTGATGACCGTGGAGCCTGGCCCCCAAACCACGGTGGCCAGCACGCAGATCGACGTCACCGGCACCGCATCGCAAGACCCCGCGTTCGCACAGCGCTTTGAAACCGACCTGAACCGCGTGCGGCGCAACTGGCCGCTGGCGCCCGGCGACGCCTTCACGCAGCAAGCCTGGGACAACGCCAAGACCCTGGGCCTGCGCCGCCTGCAGGAGCGGCGCTACCCCACGGCGCGCCTAGCCCGCAGCCGCGCCGAGATCGACGCCGACCAGAGCCAGGCCGCGCTCAGCGTGACCTACGACACGGGCCCTGCCTACCGCTTCGGCCCCCTGCAGGTACACGGCAGCGAACGCTACGACCCCGACGGCGCGCGCCGCATCGCGCGGCTGCCCGCGGGGGCCGACTACTCCGAGGCCGAGCTGCTCGACGCCCAGCAGCGCCTGGCCAGCAGCGGCTATTACGACGCCGTGTTCCTCACGCTCGACACCGAGCACGGCAACCCGCAGGACACCTCCATCGCAGCGCCCGTGGTGGCCCAGGTGCGCGAGTCCAAGCTGCAGAAGATGGTGTTCGGTGCGGGCTTCTCCACCGACAGCGGCCCCCGCCTGTCGGTGGACCACATCCACAACCGCCTGCCCTGGCTGGGCTGGCGTGCCGTCACCAAACTCTCGCTCGACCGCGACGCGCAGTTGCTCGACAGCGAGTGGGTCTCGCTGCCCAACGACGACGGCTGGCGCCGTTTCGGCGCGGGCCAGGCCAAGCGCGAAGCCACGGGCAGCTACGATGTCAACAGCGTCCGCCTGCGCGCCGGCGTCAGCCAGACGGCGGGCTACATCGACCGCAACTACTCCGTGCAGTACGACGCGGCCCACGCCCAGGGCATCGGCGCTCCGCCCGAAAGCGGCGCCATCAGCGCCAACTATGGCTGGACAGGCCGCTACTTCAACAACGCCACCAACCCCACGCGCGGCTACGGCGTGGGCCTGGAGCTTGGCGTGGGCACCACGCTGCGCGGGCAGCGCGACCCCTTCGTGCGCGCGCGGGTGCGCTGGCAGTCGTTCATTCCCCTCGGCAAGGTGGACATGGACACAGGTTCCGCGCAGGCCGTGCAACGCAACGCGCGGCTGGCCCTGCGCGCCGAGGGCGGTGCCGTGGTAGCACGCGAGGGCGCCCAGGTGCCCGTGACGCAGCTCTTCATCACAGGCGGCGACACCACGGTACGCGGCTACGCCTACCGCTCGCTCGGCGCGCGCACCGACAACGGCACGCTCTATGGCGGCCGCTACCTCGCCGTGGCCAGCGCCGAATGGCAGCGACCCATCGTCGTGCGCGGCGACGTGACCAACTGGGAGAGCGCCGTCTTCGTCGATGCAGGCGCCGTGACCGACCAGCTCCAGCGCATCGACCCCAAGGTCGGTGTCGGCGCGGGCCTGCGCTGGCGCAGCCCCGTAGGTCCCCTGCAGGCCGACCTGGCCTGGGGCGTGCAATCGAAGAGCCTGCGGCTGCACCTGCGGCTGGGCTTCAGTTTCTGATGGCGAACACCCCCGCCCCCCCGCGCCGCACAGCCCTCCGGCGCCTCGCGCACACGCTGGCCTGGCTTGCGGCCGCGCTGCTGGCCCTGGTACTGCTCGCCGCTGGCGGCGCGTGGTGGTGGGCAGGCACGGGCAGCTCGCTGGCCACGGCGCTTTCGCGCGCCGCCACATACCTGCCCGAGGGGCAGAGCCTTGAAAGCCGCGACGTCAGCGGCTCACTGCGCGCGGGTGGCCGCATCGGCTGGCTGCGCTGGAGCAGCCCCACCCTCGCCGTCGAGGTGGAGAACGCGCGCCTGGGCTGGAGCCTTCGCCCGCTGCTGCAGCGCACGCTGCGCCTGGGCGAGCTATCGGCCGCGCGCATACAGGTCACGCCGCTGGGGCCACCCAACACCGAGCCGCCCCAGCCCCTGAACGCGCTGGAACTGCCGCTGCGCGTGGAGCTGCCCGCAGTGCGCGTGGACCAGATCGCGTGGGCGCCTTCCACCACCTCCGCGGCCGTCACGGTGCAGGCCCTGCGCGGCAGCTACCGCTACGACGGCCGCGATCACCACATCGCCATCGACCAGCTCACCTGGGCCCAGGGCCGCTACAGCGCCAGCGCCACGCTGCAGGGTGCGGCGCCCTTGGCACTCGATGCCTCGCTCGAAGGCCGCCTGCAGGCCCTTCCTCCCCCCGGTGGCGGCCAGCCGCTCGATGTGGCGGCCCAGGCCCGCATCCACGGCACCCTCGCCACGGCCGACGCGCGCCTGGGCGTGCAGGCCCGCATCCGCCCCACATCGGGCGCGGCGGCCATGCGCGCCGATCTGCAAGCCACGCTGGCGCCCTGGGCCGCCCAGCCACTGGTCCAGGCCCAGGCCGAGCTCGACGGCGTGGACCTGGCTGCGCTGTGGCCCAGTGCACCTGCCACCCTGCTCGCGGGCCAGCTGCAGGCGGGCCCCGAGGGCAGCGCCGGCTGGGCCCTGCAGGCCCATCTCATCAACAGCCTGCCGGGCCCCTGGGACCAGGCCCGCCTGCCGCTGTCGGCTCTTGATGCCCAGGCCCGCTTCGACGGCCGCCAATGGCGGGTGCCGGCTGCCACGGCGCGGCTCGGCGACGGCAGCGTTGCGCTGCAGGGGCACTACGACCCCGGCAGTGGCACCGTCGAGGGCGATGCCACGGTGCGCGGCCTGCGGCCCGGCGATGCCCACACCGCCTTAGCCCGCACACCGGTGGGGGGCCAGATCCAGGCGCGGCGCGAAGCAGACGGTGCCGTGCGCTTTACCGTCGACCTGCGCGGCCGGCGCGCAGAGGCGCCGCAGCCGGCACGCTTGGCCGTGGACCGCCTGGCCGCCGAGGGCCGCTGGCAGGACGGTACGCTGCAGTTGCGCCACATGCAGGTGCAAGCCCTGCAGGCCCAGGCCGAGGCGCGCCAATTGCGCCTGCAGATCGCCACGCGCGCCTTCGATGGCGACCTGCAGCTCAGCGTGCCCGGCGCCGCCGCCCAGATCCAGGGCCGCCTTGCACCGCGCGCGGGCACGGGCGCGCTGCACCTGCAGGTCACGCAGCCCCAGCGCACGCGCGACTGGCTGGAGGCCCTGCCGGGCCTCGCCGGCCTGCTGCCCAGCGCCAACGTACAGGGCCAGGCCCAGCTCGATGCGCGCTGGGATGGCGGCTGGCAGGCCCTGCAGCGCCAACTCCAGGCGGCCGGCATGGTCGCGGGCAAGCCCGACGCGAGTGCTCCCACCGCCTTCGATCTGCAGGCCCAGCTCACGGCGCCACGCCTGGCCGTCTCGGGCCCGCTCGACCTGCAGCTGCAGGACCTGCGCGCCACGCTGGCCGGCTCGCTCGCGCAGGCCGTGGCCACGCTCGATGGGCAGCTGCGCACCGGTACGCGGCAGCTCAGCCTGCGCACGCGCGCCCAGGGCGGCATTCGGGCCGCAGGCCAATGGGACCTGCAGGTGACCGCACTGCAAGCCCAGGCCCGCGATACCACGCGCCCCGGGCCCTGGACACTGCAACTGGCCCAGCCCCTGGCGGTGGCGGCCCGCCACGGCGGGCGTGGCGGCCTCTCCATCGAAGCCTCAGCGGGCCAAGCCACGCTCGCCGGGCCCGTGCCCGGGCAGGTCACGCTGCGCTGGCAGGGCACGCAATGGAGCCAGGGCCCTGGCGGTGCCATGCGCCTGCAGACACGCGGCGACCTGCGTGGCCTGCCCCTGGCCTGGGTGAACGCCCTCGACACAGCCACGCCCGCGGCGCTCGAGCGCTGGGGCCTGGGCGGCAACCTCGTATTCGACGGCGAATGGGACGTGGACACCTCCGACGCGCCCCGCGCCAGCGCCAGCCTGCGCCGCGCCAGCGGCGACCTGCGCGTTCTCACGGGCGAGGCCACCGGTACGACCACGCTGCGCAGCAGCGGCCAGGGCACGGGCGCGGGCCGCCCCACGCTCGACACGGCGCCCGGCATGCCCGCTGGCGTGCGCGAGGCCCAGCTGCAGCTGAGCCTGAACGGCAACGCGCTGCGCGCAGCCCTGCGCTGGGACAGCGAACGCGCGGGCCGCCTGCAGGCCGAGGGCAGCAGCCAGATCACACTGCCCGGCGGGCGCTGGAGCGACGCGCGCTGGCCCGCCGATGCGCCCATCGCGGCCACGGTGAAGGCGCAGTTGCCCGATCTCGGCGTGTGGTCGGCACTCGCTCCGCCCGGCTGGCGCGTGAAGGGCACACTAGACGCCAACGTGGCGCTTTCAGGCACCCGTGCCGATCCGCGCTGGCTCGGACAGATCGCCGCCGACCAGATGGCGCTGCGCTCGGTGATCGACGGCGTGGACCTGAAGGACGGCCGCCTGCGCGCAACGCTCGAAGGCACGCAGCTCACGGTGACCGAATTCCGCCTGGGCGGGGGCGAAGGCAATGCCTCGCGCATCCTGGGCCGGGGCGGCAACCGCACCCAGGCCCCCAAGGACGGCGGCCTGCTCACGGGCACGGGCAGCGTGGCGTGGACGGCGCCACCCGTGGGCGCGAGCGCAGCCTCCGGCATCACGATGGACTTCCGTGCCGAAGCCCGGCAACTGCAGGTGCAGGTGCGCGCAGACCGGCAAGTCAGCGTGTCGGGCCAGTTGCAGGCACGGCTGGAGCAAGGCCAGTTCACGCTGCGCGGCCACCTCACCACCGACCGCGCCACGATCATCCTGCCCGACAACAGCGCACCGCGCCTGGGCTCGGACGTGGTCGTGCGCTCGGCCGCCAAGGACCGCGAGGCGGCGCGCCAGGCCGAATCGCACGGCGCGACCGCACAGGGGTCGGTACAGGCCGCGCGGCCGCCCGACATCGCGATCACGCTGAACCTGGGCGACGACTTCGCGCTGCAGGGCCAGGGCATCACCACACGCCTCACGGGCGAGCTCGAGATCCGCAGCAGCGCCACCACAGGCGCCATGCCGCGCGTGACGGGCGAGGTGCGCACCGAAGAGGGCCGCTACCGGGCCTGGGGCCAGGCGCTCAACGTGGAGAGTGGGCTGGTGCGCTTCAACGGCCCCTACGACAACCCGGCGCTCGACATCCTGGCCATCCGCCCCAACATCAGCGTACGGGCAGGTGTGCAGGTCACGGGCTCGGCCCAGGCACCGCGCGTGCGCCTGTACGCAGACCCCGACCTACCCGACGCCGAGAAGCTGTCGTGGGTGGTGCTGGGCCACAGCGCCGCCAGCGGCGGCAGCGAAGCGGCGCTGCTGCAGCAGGCCGCGCTCGCGTTGCTGGGCAGCCAGGGAGGTGTTGGCGGCGCGGGCGGCATTGCCAAGCGCCTGGGCCTGGACGAGATCGGCGTCAAGGGCCCCACGCAGGGAGAAAGCGCGAGCGCCGCCGCGCTCACGCTGGGCAAGCGCTTCTCATCGGCCCTGTACGTGACCTACGAGCACAGCCTCGCGGGCACGCTGGGCACGCTGTACCTGTTCTACGACCTATCGCGCCGCCTCACGCTGCGTGGGCAAACGGGTGCCATCAACGCACTCGACCTGGTCTACACGGTGCGCTATGACTGACGGAACGCGGCCCGGGCTGCGCCTACAATACCGCGCTCCCTCCCCGTAGTTCAATGGATAGAACGAGTGCCTCCTAAGCGCTAGATACAGGTTCGATTCCTGTCGGGGGGACCACCCCAGCCGCACCGATCCTTGGTACAGTGGCGGACGACACACAGATCGGTCGTCATACAACATAGCCCTGTTTTTCCGCCATGAGTTCCGCCACCCTGCAGCCCCGCCGCAAGCCCCGCACCCTCGCCTTGGAGGTTGTGGAAGTGCTGGGCGACCGCATCCGCGACGGCCGCTTGGCCGTGGGCGACAAGCTGCCCACTGAGGCCGCGATCATGGCCGAGTTCGAGGTGAGCCGCACCGTGGTGCGCGAGGCCATCTCCAAGCTGCAGGCCGCGGGCCTGGTGCAGACACGGCATGGCATCGGCACCTTCGTGCTCGGGCTTGGCGATACGCCGGGCTTTCGCATCGCGGCCGAGCAGCTTGGCACGCTGCGCGACGTGATCGCCGTGCTGGAGCTGCGCATCGGCATCGAGACCGAAGCCGCCGCCCTGGCCGCGCAGCGGCGCACCGAAGCCAACCTGCGCGCAATGCGCCAAGCGCTCGACACCGTGGCCCTGGCCGTGGAGGCGGGCCGCGACGCCGTGGCGGCCGACTTCCAGTTCCATCTCGAGATCGCGCGCGCCACGCAGAACGACCACTTCGCCGAGCTCATGGCGTCCCTGGGCAACACCATCATCCCGCGCGCGCGCCTGCAGCCCGAAAGCGCGCCCGACGAGGCGCGCCGCCAGTACCTGCGGCGCGTGAACGGCGAGCACGAGAGCATCCTCGACGCGATCACCGCACAGGATCCCGACGCGGCTCGCGCCGCCATGCGCACCCATCTGGCCAACAGCCGCGAGCGGCGCCGGCGCGCACAGGACCTCTGACCGCCCAGTGCGCGCCGAGCCGGCGCACGGCGGGCCCCGTGGACTCTCATCCGTGTTTACCCGGATCTCATTTTTCGCACTTAGTTGTACGATGACATACAACATGAGTCGTTCATGCCCGAAGGCGGACTCCCCGCCCCGACCCGTTCACCCCGTTTTCCGAGGACCCGTTCCATGTCGCCCCAAGACCTCCAGCACGTGTTGCAATCCGGCCTGCTGTCCTTTCCGCTGACCGACTTCGACGCCGACCTGCGCTTCGCACCGCGCCCCTATGCCGAGCGGCTGGAATGGCTGCAGCCCTATGGCGCATCGGCCCTGTTCGCGGCCGGCGGCACGGGCGAGTTCTTCTCGCTTGCGCCTGCCGAATACAGTGAAGTGGTGCGTGTGGCACTCGACACCTGCCGCGGCCGCACGCCCATCATCGCGGGCGCAGGCGGCGGCACCACGCTGGCCATCCAGTACGCCCAGGAGGCCGAGCGCCTGGGCGCCCAAGGCGTGCTGCTGCTGCCGCACTACCTCACCGAGGCCAGCCAGGAGGGCCTGGTGGCCCACGTCGAGGCCGTGTGCCGCAGCGTGCGCATCGGCGTGGTGGTCTACAACCGTGGCGCCTGCCGCCTCACGCCCGCTAGCCTGCAGCAGCTTGCGCAGCGCTGCCCCAACCTCATTGGTTTCAAGGATGGCGTCGGCGACATCGAGTCTTTCGTCGCCATCCGCCAGACGCTGGGCGACCGCTTTGCCTACCTGGGCGGTCTGCCCACGGCCGAAGTGTTCGCAGGCGCCTACAAGGCCATGGGCTGCCCCGTGTATTCATCGGCGGTGTTCAACTTCATCCCCAGGACGGCGATGGACTTCTACAAAGCCCACGCGGCGGGCGACACGGCCACTTGCGACGCGCTGATCCGCGACTTCTTCCTGCCCTACATCGCGCTGCGCAACCAGGGCCAGGGCTACGCCGTCTCGATCGTGAAAGCCGGCGCCACGCTCGTGGGCCACGGCGCGGGCCCGGTACGCCCGCCGCTGTCCGACCTGCGCCCCGCGGAGGTCGACCAGCTCGCCCAGCTCATTGCCCGCCTCGGGCCGCAGTGACGGCCTGCGGGCGCCCCCCACAAACAAGACAAGGAGACAAACCCATGAACTTCTGCTCCCGCCTGCTGGCAGGCCTGGCCTTGAGCCTGGGCCTGGCCCTCCCCGCCCTGGCCTGGCCCGACAAGACCGTCACGCTGGTCGTGCCCTTCCCGCCCGGCGGCTCAACCGATACCCTGGCCCGCACCCTCACGCCCCGGCTGAAGGAGCAGCTGGGGCAGAGTTTCGTGGTGGACAACAAGCCCGGCGCCACGGGATCGATCGGCGCCGGCGCCGTCAAGCGCGCGGCACCCGATGGCTACACGCTGCTCGTGACCTCGCTCGGCCCGCTCGCCATCGCGCCGCACCTGCTCAAGAACGTGCCCTACGACCCCAACAAGGACTTCGATCTGCTCACCGTGGCGGTGCAGGCGCCCAACGTGCTCGTGGTGCCCGCCAATTCGCCGCTGCACTCGGTGGCTGACCTCATCACGCAGCTCAAGACGCAGCCGGGCAAGCTCACGTTCGCGTCCTCGGGCAACGGCTCTTCAGACCACCTCACGGCCGAGCTGTTCTGGCAGCAGTCGGGCACTTCGGGCATCCACGTGCCCTACAAGGGTGGCGCACCCGCCATCTCGGACCTGCTCGGCGCGCAGGTCGAGGCCTCGTTCCAGAACATCAATGCCGTCATCCAGCACATCCGCGGCGGCAAGCTGCGCGCGCTCGCCATCACCTCGGCCGCGCGCTCGGCCCTGCTGCCCGACGTGCCCACGCTCACCGAGGCCGGCGTGAAAGGCGTCGACGTCTATTCCTGGCAGGCCGTGGCAGCCCCCCCGGGGGGGCCCCCCCACGGGCGCGCCCCCCGGCCTGCGGCCCCGGGGGGGGCGCGCCCCGCCCCCGCCGGGCGGCAGCCGTTCGTAACCGTGGGCTTCGAGGTCGTAGCCAACACGCCCGAGCAGTTCGCGGCCTTCCAGCAGCGTGAATACGACCGCTGGAAGCAGCTCATCCAGGCCCGCAACATCACGGCCGACTGAGCACGCCCTACCCCTCCCCCTTTCCTTCGCACCGATCCATGACCTCGCACGCCACGCCCCACATCACCGCCCTGCGCGCCATTCCCGTCGCGGGGCGCGACAGCATGCTGCTCAACCTCTCGGGCGCGCATGCGCCCTTCTTCACGCGCAACCTGCTGCTGCTGACCGACAGCGCAGGTCGCGTGGGCGTGGGCGAAGTGCCCGGCGGCGAGGCGATCCGGCGCACGCTGGAGGATGCGCGCGAGTTCGTCGTGGGCGCCAGGGTGGGCGACTGGCAGCGCGTCCTGAATGCCGTGCGCACGCGTTTCGCCGACCGCGACGCGGGCGGGCGCGGGCTGCAGACGTTCGACCTGCGCACCACCATCCATGCGGTCACGGCCGTGGAATCGGCCCTGCTCGACCTGCTGGGCCAGCACCTCGAGGTACCCGTGTGCGCGCTGCTCGGCGAAGGCCAGCAGCGCGAGCGCGTGCCCATGCTCGGCTACCTGTTCTACGTGGGCGACCGCACCCGCACCGACCTGCCCTACGACAGTGCGCCCGGCGCGGCCGACGACTGGCTGCGCCTGCGCCATGAAGCCGCCATGACGCCCGAGGCCATCGTGCGCCTGGCCGAGGCCGCGCAGGCGCGCTACGGGTTCCAGGACTTCAAGCTCAAGGGCGGCGTGCTGCGCGGCGAGGAGGAAGTCGAGGCCGTGCGCGCGCTCAAGGCGCGCTTTCCCGACGCGCGCATCACGCTCGACCCCAACGGCGGCTGGCTGCTCCAGGACGCCGTGAGCCTCATGCGCGACATGCACGGCGTGCTCGCCTATGCCGAGGACCCGTGCGGCGCCGAAGGCGGCTTCTCGGGCCGCGAGGTGATGGCCGAGTTCCGCCGCGCCACGGGCCTGCCCACGGCCACCAACATGGTCGCCACCGACTGGCGCCAGATGGTGCATTCGCTGTCGCTGCAGTCGGTGGACATCCCGCTGGCCGATCCGCATTTCTGGACGATGCAGGGCGCCGTGCGCGTGGGCCAGACCTGCCGCGACTTCGGCCTCACCTGGGGCTCGCACTCCAACAATCACTTCGACGTATCGCTGGCCATGTTCACGCATGCCGCCGCCGCCGTGCCGGGCCGCGTGACCGCGATCGACACGCACTGGATCTGGCAGGAGGGCCAGGAGCTCACATGCAATCCGCTGCAGATCGTAGGCGGCGAAGTGGCCGTGCCCACGGCACCGGGCCTGGGCGTGACGCTGGACATGGATGCGGTGGAGAAGGCCCACCAACTCTACCTGCAGCATGGCCTGGGGGCGCGCAACGACGCCATGGCCATGCAGTACCTGGTGCCCAGCTGGACGTTCGACCCCAAGCGGCCCTGCCTGGTGCGTTGAACAAGAGGTAGCCAGGCTCCACCACCCCCCGAAAAAGAACGAGGAGACCCATGCAACGACGCCTTACCCTGCTGGCAGCCCTGGCCACCGGTTTGCTGGCCGCGCAGCCAGCCCTGGCCCAATCCTCCTGGCCCGCCAAGCCGGTGACCCTGATCGTGCCGTTCCCGCCGGGCGGCGGCACCGACACGGGCGCTCGCCTGGTGGCGCAGAGACTGTCCACCAAGTGGGGACAGCAGGTCATCGTCGAGAACAAAGGCGGCGCGGCCGGCCAGATCGGAGCCGAGGCCGTGGCCAAGGCACGGCCGGACGGCTACACCCTGCTAATGGGCAATATCGGCACCCAGGCCATCAACCCGGCGCTCTACAAGAAACTGCCCTACGACCCGGACCATGCCTTCGCGCCGGTCTCGCTGGTAGCCGAACTGCCGCTGGCGATGATGGTGCACCCGAGCGTGCCGGCGCAGAACGCCAAGGACTTCATTGAGCTGGCGCGCCGCCAGCCGGGCAAGCTTAGGGCAACGCTGAACAAGCCGTCGTAATTTGCTATGCGGCACTGAACGACGCA
>JAYSFC010000093.1:0-15307 GCA_041913505.1 Acidovorax sp. | reverse complement strand
AACAGATTTACAGTCTGCCCCCTTTAGCCACTCGGGCACCCCTCCGGAGAATCTCGAATTATAGCAACATTTTTTTGAACCAACAACCGAATGCAGATTTTTTACACCACCACCTGGACGGAGGCAGCGTTGGCGCGGCTGGCGGGGATCGAACCCACGACCCTTGGCTTCGGAGGCCAATACTCTATCCACTGAGCTACAGCCGCATTCACCTGAAAGGCGGCACCAATATTTCAATTATCGCACGAGCCCTGCGCACTTCGAGAAAGGCCGCAGCTACAGGCCGCTTAGGTCAAAACCCAACCCCACCAGATAGGCATCTACCGTCACCCCCCCCACAGCCACAAGGTCGAAATTGCCCTGATTGAGCAGCCACCCCTGAATCAATCCATCGAACAAAGCATGCAACCCCGTTGCCGCCACCTCGGGTGGCACACGCAAAGCCACCCCCTGCGCATCCGCCGCGCAAGCCAGATCTTGCGCCAGCTTGCGTGTGAACCCATCAGAGGCCTTGATGTGCCGCTCACGCACCGCACCGAGCTCTTCGATGTACTCGACCTTGTACAAGGCGATCTCGAACACCCTGCGCGTGCGCTCATCCGACGACACCGTGCGCAGCACCCCCTCCACCACGCCACGCAGGCGAAGCAGCGGCGCGACCCCGTCATCCGCCTCGCAGGCCCAGCAGGCGCTCTCGAGCGGCAAGGTCACGCGATCCATCATGGCATTGAACAAGTCCACCTTGTCCTTGAAGTGCCAGTAGAAGGCACCCCGCGTCGCCCCCGCCGCCTGCGCGATATCTCCCAGTGACGCCCGGGAGACCCCTTTTTCATAGAAGACCCGCTCCGCCGCATCGAGCAGACTGCCGCGCGTCGCCACCGCATCCTCTTTGGTACGACGAACCATACGCCCATCTCCTTGTCATACTGCGACACCACCATGGCCCCGCACAGCAGTTCTCATTATACATTCATGATTGTATGTATAATCGCCGATCCCATTTCCCATGGCCAGTGACAGCGGCAGGCACCTCCCAGCCACCGCTTGGCGGCCTGTTTGCCGCATAAATCGGAAGGACCCCTCATGCAGAGCTCGCGCGACCTGTCAGACATTTCCCCTCCCCATGCCGCCCGCCGCCACAAGGCTGCTTTGGGCCTCACCATGGCATGCGCCCTGGCCCTGGCGGCCTGCGGCGGTGGCAAAAGCGAAGCGCCCGCTGCCGGCGGTGGCCCCAAGATGCCTCCCGTTCAGGTCGGCGTGGTGGTGGCGACCCCGGGTGACGTGGGCCTGGTCACCGAACTGCCGGGCCGCGTGGAGGCCATACGCACCGCCCAGATCCGCGCACGCAGCGCAGGCATCCTGCAGCAGCGCCTGTTCCGTGAGGGCAGCGACGTAAAGGCCGGCCAGCCGCTGTTCAAGATTGACCCCGCCCCCTACGCTGCCGCGCTGGAAAGCGCTCGCGCCACGCTGGCACGCGCCGAGGCGAACCTGGCGCAGACCACGGCCCAGCTCGAGCGCTTCCGCCCGCTGGTGGCCGTCAACGCGATCAGCAAGCAGGATTTCGTGAACACCGAGGCGGCCCAGAAGCAGGCCCAGGCCGACGTGATGGCCGGCAAGGCCGCCGTGCGCACCGCCGAGATCAACCTTGGCTACACCACTGTCACGGCGCCTATCTCGGGCCGCATCGGCCGCGCACTGGTGACCGAGGGCGCACTGGTGGGCCAGGGCGAGGCCACCCAGCTGGCCCTGGTGCAGCAGATCAACTCTGTGTACGTGAACTTCACGCAATCGTCGACCGACGTGTTCAACCTGCGCCGCGCGATGGCGGCCGGCCAGTTCAAGCACGCGCCGGGCTCGGATGCCGCGAGCGTGCGCGTCGTGCTGGCCGACGGCAGCGAGTATCCCCTGCCCGGCAAGCTGCTGTTCTCGGATCTGTCGGTGGATCCCACCACGGGCCAGGTCACGCTGCGCGCCGAGGTCCCCAACCCCAAGGGTGAGCTGCTGCCCGGCCTCTATGTGCGCGTGCGCGTGGAGCAGGCCCAGGCCTCGAACGCGATCACGCTGCCGCAGCAGGCCGTGACCCGTACCCAGCAGGGCGATAGCGTGAACGTGGTGGCCGAGGACGGCAAGGTAACGCCGCGCAACGTCAAGGTCACGGCTGCCCAGAACAACCGCTGGCTCGTCCAGGAAGGCCTCAAAGCCGGCGAGCAGGTGATGGTCGACGGCTTCCAGAAACTGCAAATGCTGCCCCCAGGCACCCCCGTGAAGGCCGTGCCCTGGCAGGCCCCGGGCGCCGCGGCGCCAGCGCCCGCCGCCGCGGCATCCGCCCCGGCCCCGCAAGCGTCGGCCCCCCAGCAATAACCAGAGGCCCGACACATGGCCAAGTTCTTTATTGACCGCCCCATCTTCGCGTGGGTGATCGCGCTGTTCGTCATCGTGCTCGGCGCCGTTTCGATCACGCAGCTGCCCATTGCGCAGTACCCGCCCGTGGCGCCGCCCTCCATCGTGATCAATGCCGCCTACCCCGGCGCCTCGGCCCAGACGCTGGAGGACAGCGTGCTGTCGGTGATCGAGCGCGAAATGAACGGCTCGCCCGGCATGATCTACATGGAGTCCGTGGCGCAGGCCGACGGCACCGGCAGCATCACGCTGAGCTTCCAGCCCGGCACCAACTCCGACCTCGCGCAGGTGGACGTGCAGAACCGCCTCTCGCGCGCAACGCCGCGCCTGCCGGCGGCCGTGACGCAGCAAGGCGTGCGCGTGGACAAGTCGCGTTCGAACTTCCTGCTGTTCACCATGCTCTCGTCGAGCAACCCGGCCATCGACACCACGGCGCTGGGCGACTATGCCGCGCGCAACGTGGTGCCCGAGCTGCAGCGCCTCAACGGCATTGGCCAGGCGCAGCTGTTCGGCTCCGAGCGCGCCATGCGCATCTGGATCGACCCGGCCAAGATGACGGGCTACAACCTGTCCCCGGCCGACGTCACCAACGCCATCCGCGCGCAGAACGCGCAGGTGGCCAGCGGGGCCATCGGCGACCTGCCCAACATCAGCGGCCAGGGCATCGCGGCCACAGTGGTGGTCAACGGCCAGCTCGCCTCGGTGGAGCAGTTCGGCGCCATCGTGCTGCGCGCCAACCCCGATGGTTCCACCGTGCGCCTGAAGGACGTGGCCCGCATCGAGCTCGGCGGCCAGACCTACGCCACCTCGGCGCGCCTGAATGGCCAGCCGGCCGTGGGCATTGGCGTGCAGCTCTCGCCCACGGGCAACGCGCTGCAGGCCGCCAAGGACGTGCGCACCAAGATGGAGGAACTCTCGCGCTACTTCCCCAAGGGCGTGGACTGGAAGATCCCGTACGACAGCTCGCGCTTCGTGGACATCTCCATCACGCAGGTGGTGCACACCCTTGTCGAAGCCGTGGTGCTGGTGTTCCTCGTGATGTTCCTGTTCCTGCAGAACTGGCGCTACACGCTGATCCCCACCATCGTCGTGCCTATCGCCCTCCTCGGCACCTTCGCCACGCTGCTGGCGCTGGGTTTCTCGATCAACGTGCTGACCATGTTCGGCATGGTGCTCGTGATTGGCATCGTGGTGGACGATGCCATCGTGGTGGTGGAGAACGTCGAACGCATCATGAGCGAGGAAGGCCTGTCACCGCTCGAGGCCACGCGCAAGGCCATGCGGCAGATCTCGGGCGCCATCATCGGCGTGACCGTGGTGCTGATCTCGGTGTTCGTGCCGCTGGCGTTCTTCGCGGGCTCCACGGGCAACATTTACCGCCAGTTCTCGGCGGTGATGGTGGCCTCGATCAGCTTCTCGGCCTTCATGGCCCTGTCCCTCACGCCCGCGCTGTGTGCCACGCTGCTGCAGCCCGTGGAAGCGGGGCACCACCACGAGAAGAAGGGCTTCTTCGGTTGGTTCAACCGGGGTTTCAGCCGCACTGCCAAGGGCTATGAGGGCTTCGTGGCCCGCATCCTGAAGCGCGCAGCCCGCTACCTCGTGATCTACGCCGCCATCATCGGTGCGGTGGCCGTGGTCTACATGCGCCTGCCGACCTCGTTCCTGCCCGGCGAAGACCAGGGCTACATGATCGTGAATGTGCAGCTCCCCCCGGGCGCAACGCAGGAGCGCACGCTCTCGGTGATGAAGCAGGCGGAAGGCTTCGTGCTCAAGCAGCCCGAGGTGCAGAACATGGTGAGCGTGCTGGGCTTCAGCTTCTCAGGCCAAGGCCAGAACGCGGCGCTGGCATTCGTGACGCTCAAGGACTGGCACGAGCGCAAGGGCCCCGGCCAGTCGGCCGAGGCCGTGGCGGGGCGCACGATCGGCGCGCTGATGGGCGTGCGCGACGCATTCATCTTCGCGCTAAGCCCGCCGCCCATCCCCGAGCTGGGCAACGCCTCCGGCTTCACGTTCCGCCTGCAGGATCGCGGCGGCGCGGGGCACGAGGCCCTGGTCAACGCGCGCAACCAGCTGCTGGGCATGGCGTCGCAGAGCAAGATCCTCACGCAGGTGCGCCCCGACGGCCTTGAGGATGCGCCGCAGCTGCAGATCGACATCGACCGCGACAAGGCCAACGCCCTGGGCGTGCCCTTCGACTCGATCAACACGGCGCTGTCGACGGCGCTCGGCTCGAGCTACGTGAACGACTTCCCGAGCCAGGGCCGCCTGCAGCGCGTGGTGGTGCAGGCCGATGCGCCCGCGCGCATGCAGCCCGACGATTTGCTGCAGATCAACGTGCGCAACAACCAGGGCCAGCTCGTGCCGATGTCGACCTTCGCGAACACGCGCTGGGTCAAGGGCGCACAGCAAACCGTGCGCTACAACGGCTACCCGGCCATGCGCATCTCGGGTGCCCCGGCGCCCGGCTACAGCACTGGTGCCGCGATGGCCGAAATGGAAAAACTCGCCGCGCAGTTGCCCCCGGGCTTCGGCTTCGAGTGGACAGGTCAGTCGCGCGAGGAAAAACTCGCCGGCGCGCAGGCCCTGGTCCTTTACGCCTTCGCCGTGCTGGCCGTGTTCCTGTGCCTGGCGGCGCTGTATGAGAGCTGGTCCATCCCGCTCGCCGTGATCCTGGTGGTGCCGCTGGGCGTGCTCGGCGTACTGCTGGCCACGATGCTGCGCGGCTACGCGAACGACGTGTACTTCCAGGTGGGCCTGATCACGATCATCGGCCTGTCGGCGAAGAACGCCATCCTGATCATCGAGTTCGCCAAGGACCTGCAAGCGCAAGGCAAGAGCGTGATCGAAGCGGCGCTGGCCGCGGCGCACCTGCGGTTCCGGCCCATCATCATGACCTCCATGGCCTTCGGCCTGGGCGTGGTGCCGCTGGTGCTGGCCTCGGGCGCGGGCTCGGCCAGCCAGCGGGCAATCGGCACAGGCGTGCTCGGCGGCATGATCACCGGCACCGCGCTGGCGGTGGTGTTCGTGCCCGTGTTCTTCGTGGTCGTGCGCGGCCTGTTCAAGGGCAGCGCGCGCCAGCAGGAAATCAACCGGCGCCACGCCGAGGAAGCGGGGGTAGGTTCCCATGACTAAACGATTCGCACCAGCCGCGCTGGCTACAGCGCTGCTGACGGCAGGCTGCTCCTTCATTCCGACCTACGAGCGCCCCCAGGCGCCCGTGCCAGCGGCCTATGCCACCCAAGCCACGGGCGCAGATGCCAGCGCCGCGCCCGCGGCCTCCGTGGACTGGAAGGACTATTTCACCGACCCGCGCCTGCGCCGCCTCATCGAAGCCGCACTGGCCAACAACCGCGACCTGCGCGTGGCCGCGCTCAACATCGAGCAGGCGCGCGCGCAGTTCCAGATCCAGCGGGCAGCGCAGTACCCGTCGGTCGGCTTGGGCGCGAACGCATCGCGCGCGCCCAACAGCTCCGGCAAGCTCACCAACACGTACAGCGTGGGCGGCGTCCTGTCAGCGTGGGAGCTGGACTTCTGGGGCCGCCTGGGTAGCCTCAAGGAGCAGGCACTGCACCAGTACCTCGCCACCGAAGAGGCGCGCAAGGCCG
Organism: Acidovorax sp.; assembly: GCA_041913505.1. Taxonomy (GTDB): domain Bacteria; phylum Pseudomonadota; class Gammaproteobacteria; order Burkholderiales; family Burkholderiaceae_C; genus JAYSFC01. The sequence continues at coordinate 9,302 of JAYSFC010000093.1, read as the reverse complement.
TGCAGATCAGCCTGGTGGCCAACGTGGCCAACGGCTGGTACACGCTGATGGCCGATGAGGAACTGCTCGACATCTCGCGCCGCACCCTGGCGACGCGCGAAGAGTCGGTCAAGCTGACCCAGATGCGCTTCGACGTGGGCGCGGCCTCCGAGCTGGATTACCAGCAGGCCCTGTCCCTCACCGAAGCCGCGCGCGGCACGCTGGCGCAGCAGCAGCGCCAGCGCGCGCTGGACGAAAACGCCCTGGCCCTGCTGCTGGGCCAGCAGCTGCCCGATGACGTTCGCGCCAGCTTGGCGGGCAGCCGCCTGGCCGATGTGCCAGCCATGGGTGCCCTGCCCGCGGGCCTGCCGTCCGACCTGCTCGTGCGCCGGCCCGACGTGCGGCAGGCCGAGCAGCAGCTGATTGCAGCCAATGCCAACATCGGCGCGGCGCGCGCCGCGTTCTTCCCGACCATCTCGCTCACAGCCCAGGCGGGCACCGCCAGCAACGAGCTGTCGGGGCTGTTCAAGAGCGGCTCCTGGGCATTCACGCCCACGGTCTCGGCGATGCTGCCGATCTTCAACGCCGGCCGCAACCAGGCGGCGCTGGAGTCATCGAAGGCCGGCCGCGACATCGCCATCGCGCAGTACGAGAAGGCCATCCAGAGCGCCTTCCGCGAGGTATCGGACGCGCTGGTCAGCCAGGGCACGCTGACCGATCAGGCCCGCGCCCAGCAGGCCCAGGCCGCCGCCGACACCACGCGCTACAAGCTGTCGGACCTGCGCTACCAGAACGGCGTGGCCAGCTACCTCGACCTGCTGGACGCACAGCGCTCGCTGTTCGCCACCGAGCAGGCCGTCGTACAGGTGCGCCTGGCACAGCTGCAGAACCAGGTCACGCTCTACAAAGCCCTGGGCGGCGGCTGGAGCGACGAGCCGTCTGTCAAGGCGCCTTCTTGAGCTGAGACAAGCCCGCAGGCCCTCGATACCGAGGGCCTGCGCAGGACGGTAGATATAATCAAAGGTTGTTACAAAACAGCCCCCGATAACCCCGAGGACGTCATGAGCGACAACCAGCACGAAGAAGCACATACCGGCCCGATCAAGACCCCCAAGCAGTTGCTGCTCGCGGGGTTTTTCTCGTTTGTGATCCCGATCTTCGCCATCATCGGCTTGGTCATGTACGTCAGCTCGGCCGACAAGCCTGCCGCTGGCGCGGTGAACCTGGAGAAGGCCACGGCCGAGCGCATCCAGAAGATCGGCATGGTGGAGGTGCGTGACGCCAACCGCCCCCTGCGCTCCGGCGAGGAAGTGTTCAAGGGCCAGTGCTCCGCCTGCCACGCCACGGGCGCCGCCGGCTCGCCGAAGTTCGGCGACGCGGCAGCCTGGGCCCCCCGCATCGCCACGGGCTTCGAGGCCCTGGTGAACTCGGCGCTTAAGGGCAAGGGCGCCATGGCTCCCCAGGGCGGCGGTGACTTCGACGACACCGAGATCGCCCGGGGCGTAGCCTTCATGGCCAATGCCGGCGGCGCCAAGTTCGCCGAGCCCAACCGCCCCGGCGCCGACGGTGCGCAAGCCGCCGCTGGCGATGCCTCGGCTGCCAAGTAAAGCGCCCACGCCTCCCCCGCGAAAAGCCGGCCCCGCGCCGGCTTTTTCACGCCCGGCGCCTGCCGCGGCAGATCAGGCGGTGGCGGCGGCTTTGTGCGCCACGGGGCTGCGCACAAAGCCGTAGCGGCCGGGCAGGTCGGCGGCCCGCACTTCGCGCGGCACCCAGCGCCCCTGCTCCACGGCCTGGGCGGCCAGCGGTACATCGAGGGTGTGCACCAGCCCCACACCCTGCGCGCTGGCCAGGTACACATGGCCGGCTTCGTCGACAAGGCATTCCGTGGGCTCGGCCACCACGCCCGTGTGTGCGCACACCACCCCATCGGCACCGATACGCCACACGAGCGGCGTCGCCTCGAGCTCCACGTACACGCGCTGCGGTCCGTTCTGAAAGTACCACCGCCCCTGCGCATCGGCTTCGTAGTTGCGGTGGATGAATTCGATGAGCTTCTCGTGCTGCAGCAGCGAGCCCTTGGCTGCGGGGAACGGGCCGCGCGCCTGCGTGGCGTCGTCGCGCATGAACCAGCGCCCGCGCGCGTCCAGCCCCAACCAGCCATAGCAGTCGGGTACGTGGGGCCACTTGGCCAGCGCCTGTCTGACGATGTCGTCCATGGCGCCTATTGTGCCTCGGGGGGCTCCACCGTGGAGTGCCCGGCTGGCCACTGCGCAGGCAGGTGCTGCGCCAGCCAACGCCCCACGGCGTCGGGCATCGCGCGCACGTGGCCGGGCCAGCGGCCCTGGGCGAAGCCCACATGGCCGCCCTGCGCCGGCTGCCACAGTGTGACCCCTTCGCCTACTTCGGCGGAGCGCGGCAGGCTGCAGGCGGGCACGAACGGGTCGTTGAGCGCGTTCACGGCCAGGGCCGGCACGCGGATCTGGCGCAGCAGCGGCTTGGCCGAGGCACGGCGCCAGTAGTCCTCGGTGTCGCGAAAGCCGTGCAGCGGGGCCGTGAAGATGTTGTCGAACGTGTACAGATCGCGCGCGGCCAGCAGGGCCCGCCTATCGAACAACCCCGGGTGCTGCTCCCACTTGGCCAGCGCCTTGGGCACCATGGTGTGCAGAAACATGCGCGTGTAGACCTGCCGGTTGAAGCCCCGACCAATCGCATGGCCGCCTGCCGCAAGGTCCAGGGGCGAGCACACGGCTGCGACGGCCTGCACGCAGGCGCTGGCGGACTCGCCCGCCTCAGCCGCCCAGCGCAGCAGCGCATTGCCTCCGAGCGACACCCCCACGGCCACGATAGGCCCCAGGTGGCTGGCACGCAGGCGCTGCAGGATCCAGGCGATTTCCTCATAGTCGCCCGAGTGGTAGGCACGCGGGGCCCGGTTGATCTCGCCGCTGCAACCGCGGAAATGCGGCAGCGCGCAGGCCCAGCCACGCTCCTGCGCCCAGCCCGCGAAGGCCTCGGCATAGTGGCTGCGCGACGAGCCCTCGAGGCCGTGGAACAGCACCAGCAGTGGCCGCGCCGGCAGGGGTGGCAGGGGCGGTACGCCGTCGTCCAGGAAGTCCACGTCGATGAAGTCGCCATCGGGCGTGGTCCAGCGCTCGCGCCGGTACGCGGGCCGGGCACCCTGCACACGGCGCGCGCAAAGCGCCGGCCAGATGGTTTGCAGGTGCCCGCCGGGCAGCCAGCGTGGCGCTTCATAATTCATAGCATCCAGCACCCCATGGACGCGCACTATCGGCATTTTTGGCAGGAATTTAGGCGCTCAGTGCAGCAGGGGGCGGGTGGCGTCCGCCATAGGACTGGCCTCGCCCACGGTGCCGGGGCTCGCATGGTGGGCCACCATGCGCCAGCCCTGGGGGGTCTTGTGGTAGACGTTGGTGGCCTGCACCACGGCTTCGTGCGGGCCATCGGGCAGCATCACTTCCACATGCTCGACCACGCTGTGCACGGCGCTTGCAAGCGCCTGCACGCGGTGCACCTGCGCCGGGCGCGCACGCAGCGTGCCGTGCGCGAACATGGCCTCGAACGCCGCACGGATGGCCCCCGCGCCCAGCAGGCGCGGGCCGCCGGGGTGCACGCAGACGATGTCGTCCTCCTCGGCCCAGCAGGCCATGAGCTGCTCGATGTCACCCTTTTGCAGCGCCTCGTAGAACGCGCTCTCGGTATCGTCGGCGGAGCCGCCCACAACGGCGGCGCGGAGTTTGGCTTGGGACATGGCACGGGGGAGCTGTGGCGAGAGCCGCCATTGTCTGCGTTTGTGCCCGGATTCGCACCCAATTGCTGCACAATGGCCCTGCCCCGCCGGCTGTTGGCATTTCCGCCCGCTCGGGCCCCGGGGCCGATCCATGCACCGACTTCTTGCCACGCTTGCCCTTGCGCTCGCCCTGACGGGCTGCGGTTACAACGACTTTCAGCGGCTCGACGAGCAATCCAAGGCCGCCTGGAGCGAGGTACTCAACCAGTACCAGCGCCGCGCCGACCTCGTGCCCAACATCGTCGCCACCGTAAAGGGCGAAGCCGCCTTCGAGCAGGACACGCTGACCAAGGTCGTCGAAGCGCGGGCCAAGGCCACGTCCATCCAGGTCACGCCCGAAACGCTCAACAACCCTGAAGCCTTCAACAAGTTCCAGCAGGCCCAGGGCGAGCTGTCGGGCGCGCTGTCGCGCCTCATGGTGGTGGCCGAGCGCTATCCGCAGCTGCAGGCCAACCAGGCCTTCCGCGACCTGCGCGTGACGCTGGAGGGCACCGAGAACCGCATCACCGTGGCGCGCAACCGCTACATCCAGACCGTGCAGGAGTACAACGTGCTCACGCGTAGCTTCCCTACCAACCTCACGGCCAAGGCGTTCAGCTACGCGCCCAAGCCGAGCTTCACGGTGCAGAACGAAGCCCAGATCTCCACCCCGCCCACGGTGGATTTCTCCACCCCAAAAAAATAGAAAGTTTGAGGAGAATATGCCCGTAGCGCTTTACTGGCGTGCACTGGCAGCTCTTTTTTTTGCAGCATTCAGCCTGCCTACCGCTTGGGCGCAGGCACTGCGCGAGATTCCGGCGCTCACCGCCCACGCGATCGACCAGACCGGCACACTGAGCACGGCGCAGCTGCAAGCGCTTGAAGCCCAGCTCGCGGGCATCGAGCGGCAGCAGGGCGCGCAGGTCATGGTGCTGATGGTGCCGACCACGGCACCCGAGGACATCGCAGCCTTCGCCAACCGCGTGGGCAACCAGTGGAAGATCGGCCGCAAGGGCGTGGGCGACGGCGTGCTGGTGATCGTGGCCAAGGACGACCGCAAGATGCGCATCGAGGTGGCCAAGGCGCTCGAGGGCGCCATCCCTGACATCGCTGCAGCACGCATCATCGACCAAGCCATGCGGCCGCGCTTTCGCGAGGGCGACTTCGCGGGCGGCCTCGGCGCGGCCGTGGAACAGCTGCGCGCGCGCATCGCGAACGAGGCGCTACCAACGCCCCAGGGCAGCCCGCCAGGCGGGGCGGCCGCATCGCAGGCCGGCTTCGATTGGACCGATCTGGCGGTCTTTCTGTTCTTCGGGGTCATGGTGGTCGGCCCCATCGTCCGCATGCTCTTCGGCCGCCCCCTGGGCAGCCTGGTGATGGGCGGCGGCGTGGGCGTGCTGGCCTTCCTGCTCACCGCCAGCGTAGCAGTGGCGCTGGGGGCGGGCGTGCTGGCGCTGCTCTATACGGGACTGTTCAGCGGACGCACAGGGCCCATCGTCCACGGGGGCCCCTTCGGGGGTTGGGGCGGCGGCTCCTCCGGTTCCGGGGGCTCCTCCGGCGGTGGCGGCTTCAGCTCTGGCGGTGGCGGCGACTTCGGCGGCGGCGGCGCCTCCGGGGATTGGTGATGGGTGAAGGACAGCAAGCCATGGGACCAACGACACGGCAGCGGCACGGATTCTGGGCACGCCTCGTGCGGCTGGCACGGCACCGCTGGGCCGAGGAAGGACTCGCCCGCGCGATGCCCCCCGACCTCGCCCGGCGCCTGGCCCACCGCGTGGCGGCCAGCGAACGCCGCCACACGGGGCAGATCCGCATCTGCGTGGAAGGCGGGCTGCCGCTATCGTACCTGTGGCGCGGGGCCGGCGCGCGCGAACGCGCGCTAACCCAGTTCGGCAAGCTGCGCGTGTGGGACACCGAGCACAACAACGGCGTGCTGATCTATCTGCTGCTGGCCGAGCACGCGATCGAGATCGTGGCCGACCGGGGGCTTGCCCGCGCCGTGGCACCACAGGCCTGGCATGGCGTGTTGACCCCGATGCGCGAGGCCTTTCGCGCGGGCCGCTACGAAGACGGACTCACCCAGGCACTGGAGCAGGTGTCAGCCCTGCTGGTCGAGCATTTTCCCGCGGAGGAAGGCGCGGGCGGGCGGCATGCCAACGAACTGCCCGACGCCCCCGTCATTGGGCGGCACTGACACAGCCGCCAGATCCGCCGCGCCCGCTCCGACTCCGGCATAAAAAAACCCGGCCATGGCCGGGTTTTGTGTTGTGCCGCGGAGGTGCTCAGCGCTTCTGACGGAACTTGCGCAGCGCCGCAATCTGGGCAGCCATGACAGCCAGCTCGGATTGCGCCTTGGCCAGATCGATCTCGCTCTTGGCATTCTTGAGTGCTTCCTCGGCCGCAGCCTTGGCAGCTTCGGCCTTCTGGTCATCGAGGTCCTTGCCGCGGATGGCGGTGTCGGACAGCACGGTCACGCGGTCGGGCTGCACTTCCAGGATGCCGCCGGCCACGAAAACGAACTCTTCGTTGCCATCGGCCATCTCGATACGCACCGAGCCCGGCTTGATGCGGGTGATGAGCGGCGTGTGCTTGGGCAGAATGCCCAGCTCACCCGCTTCGCCGGGCAGCGCGACGAAGCGCGCCTCGCCGGAGAAGATGGCCTCTTCGGCACTGACCACATCAACGTGGATGGTGTTCATCTTTGCTCCTAGAAAAAGGGAATGGCAAGCCTTGAGGACTCACGAGGGCCGCCCCGGGGGGCCGGCCTTCGGGTCATCAGGCCACCTTCTTCGCCTTTTCGAAGGCTTCGTCGATGGTGCCGACCATGTAGAAGGCCTGCTCGGGCAGGTGATCGCACTCACCGGCCACGATCATCTTGAAGCCACGGATGGTCTCGGACAGCGGCACATACTTGCCAGGCGAGCCAGTGAACACTTCGGCCACGTGGAACGGCTGCGACAGGAAACGCTGAATCTTACGGGCGCGGGCCACAACCAGCTTGTCCTCGGGGGCCAGCTCGTCCATACCCAGAATCGCGATGATGTCGCGCAGTTCCTTGTAGCGCTGCAGCGTGCCCTGCACTTGGCGGGCCACTTGGTAGTGCTCTTCACCCACGACCTGCGGGTCCAGCTGGCGGCTGGTGGAGTCCAGCGGGTCCACGGCGGGGTAGATACCCAGAGCGGCGATGTCACGCGACAGCACCACAGTGGAGTCCAGGTGGGCGAAGGTGGTGGCAGGCGACGGGTCGGTCAAGTCGTCGGCAGGCACGTACACGGCCTGAATCGAGGTGATCGAGCCCACCTTGGTCGACGTAATACGCTCTTGCAGGCGGCCCATTTCTTCGGCCAGCGTCGGCTGGTAGCCCACGGCGGAAGGCATGCGGCCCAGCAGAGCGGACACTTCGGTACCGGCCAGGGTGTAGCGGTAGATGTTGTCCACGAAGAACAGCACGTCGCGGCCTTCGTCACGGAAGGACTCGGCGATGGTCAGGCCGGTCAGGGCCACGCGCAGGCGGTTGCCCGGCGGCTCGTTCATCTGGCCGTAGACCATGGCCACCTTGGACTCGCCCAGGTTCTCCAGGTTCACGACGCCGGAATCGGCCATTTCGTGGTAGAAGTCGTTGCCCTCACGGGTACGCTCGCCCACGCCGGCAAACACGGACAGACCCGAGTGCGCCTTGGCGATGTTGTTGATGAGCTCCATCATGTTCACGGTCTTGCCCACACCGGCGCCACCGAACAGGCCCACCTTGCCGCCCTTGGCGAACGGGCACACCAGGTCGATCACCTTGATGCCGGTTTCCAGCAGTTCCTGCGACGGCGAGAGCTCGTCATAGGCCGGGGCCTTGCGGTGGATGGAGGCGGTGAGCTCCTGGCTCACAGGGCCGCGCTCGTCGATGGGGTTGCCCAGCACGTCCATGATGCGGCCCAGGGTGGCCTTGCCCACGGGCACGGTGATAGGGTTGCCGGTGTTGGTCACCATGATGCCGCGCTTGAGGCCGTCAGACGAACCCAGGGCGATGGTACGCACCACGCCGTCGCCCAGCTGCTGCTGCACTTCCAGCGTCAGCGCGGAGCCTTCGAGCTTCAGGGCGTCGTACACCTTGGGCATCTGGTCGCGCGGGAACTCCACGTCCACCACGGCGCCGATACATTGAACAATCTTGCCTTGCACTTGAGCCATTTTTTTGCTCCAGAAATTTAAACTGCCGCAGCCCCGGCGACGATCTCCGAAAGTTCCTTCGTGATCGCGGCTTGGCGCGTCTTGTTGTAGACCAACTTGAGCTCGTTGATGACGTTGCCGGCGTTGTCCGTAGCGGCCTTCATGGCCACCATGCGGGCCGACTGCTCAGAGGCCATGTTCTCGGCAACCGCTTGGTAGATCAGCGATTCGACATAGCGCACGAGCAGGTCGTCGATCACGCTCTGCGCGTCGGGCTCGTAGATGTAGTCCCAGCCGTGTTCCGTCTTCTCGGCCTGCAGCTTCTCGGAGGACAGGGGGAGCAGCTGCTCCACCACCGATTCCTGCTTCATGGTGTTGATGAACTTGGTGTAGCTCAGGTACACCGCGTTGATCTTGCCTTCAGCGTAAGCGTCGAGCAGCACCTTGACGGGGCCGATCAGCTTCTCCAGATGCGGCGTGTCGCCGAGGCCCGTGACATGCGAGACCACCTTGGCGCCCACGCGGTTCAGGAAGCCCAGGCCCTTGTTGCCAATGGCCACCGCCTGCGCGGACACACCCGTGGACTGCAGCTCGCGCAGCTTGGTCGTCACGGCGCGCAGCACGTTGGTGTTCATGCCACCGCACAGCCCCTTGTCCGTGGTCACCACGATGATGCCGGCCGCCTTCGCATCGTTCCCCTTCATGAAGGGGTGAACGTACTCGGGGTTGGCCTGGCCAAGGTTCGCAGCGATGTTGCGGACCTTCTCGCTGTAGGGACGGGCGGCGCGCATGCGATCCTGCGCCTTGCGCATCTTGGACGCGGCCACCATTTCCATGGCCTTGGTGATCTTCTTGGTGTTCTCCACCGATTTGATCTTGCCGCGTATTTCCTTGCCTGCTGCCATGATGGCTCCTCGTCCGGTTTAAGCGAACGACTTCTTGAACGCTGCGATCGCGGCGGTCAATTCGGCTTCAGCGTCCTTGTCCATGGCCTTGGCCTGTTCCAGCTTCGCCAGCAGAGCGGCGTGGCTGGTCTTCAGGAACTGGTGCAGGCCGTGTTCGAAGTCCAGGACCTTCTTGACGTCGATGTCGTCCATGAAGCCCTTGTTCACCGCGAACAGCGAGGCGCCCATCAGCGAGATGGACAGCGGGCTGTACTGTGCCTGCTTGAGCAGCTCGGTCACGCGAGCACCGCGGTCGAGCTGCTTGCGGGTGGCTTCATCCAGGTCGGAAGCGAACTGCGCGAACGCGGCCAGCTCACGGTACTGGGCCAAGTCGGTACGGATACCGCCGGACAGGTTCTTCACCAGCTTGGTCTGTGCAGCACCACCGACGCGCGACACCGAGATACCGGCGTTGATGGCGGGGCGGATACCGG
>JAYSFC010000092.1:0-15537 GCA_041913505.1 Acidovorax sp. | reverse complement strand
AACTCGGCCGTGTAGTGCACCTTGAGCCAGCCCGTGTGGTAGGCCAGCAGCGAGTAGGCGGCGGCGTGCGACTTGTTGAAGCCGTAGCCCGCAAACTTCTCCATCAGGTCGAACACCTCGTCGGCTTTGTCCTGGCCGATACCCTTTTCAGCGGCGCCCTTGCGGAAGATGGCGCGGTGCTCGGCCATTTCCTCGGCCTTCTTCTTGCCCATGGCACGGCGCAGCATATCGGCGCCGCCCAGGCTGTAGCCGCCCAGCACCTGGGCGGTCTGCATCACCTGCTCCTGGTAGACCATGATCCCGTAGGTTTCGGCCAGCACGGGTTCGACCAGCGGGTGCGGGTACTCCACCACTTCCTTGCCGTGCTTGCGGTTGATGAAGCTGGGGATCAGGTCCATGGGGCCCGGGCGGTACAGCGCGTTCAGGGCGATAAGATCTTCCAGGCGGCTCGGCTTGGCCTCGCGCAGCATGCCTTGCATGCCGCGGCTTTCAAACTGGAACACGGCCTCGGTCTTGCCCTCAGAGAACAGCCGGTAGGTCGGCCCGTCGTCGAGCGGGATATTCTCGAACGCAAAGTTCTCCTGGCCCTTGTGGCGCTTCTGGATGAACTCGCGCGCAATCTCCAGAATGGTGAGCGTGGCCAGACCTAGAAAGTCGAACTTCACGAGGCCGATGGCCTCCACGTCGTCCTTGTCATACTGGCTTACGGCCGATTCGCTACCGGGCTGCTGGTACAGCGGGCAGAAGTCGGTGAGCTTGCCTGGCGCGATCAGCACGCCGCCTGCGTGCATGCCGATGTTGCGCGTCATGCCTTCGAGTTTCTGTGCCATCTCGATGATGGTCCTGACGTCTTCCTCCTTGCGCACGCGCTCGTACAGCATGGGCTCGAGCTCCAGGGCATAGTTGTTCTTGTCGCCCTCCTTCTTGGGCTCGGGCGGGTAAGCCAGCGTATAGGTCTGGCCGGGCTTGCCAGGTACCAATTTGGAGATACCGTCGCAGAACGTGTAACTCATGTCCATCACGCGGCCCACGTCGCGGATGGCCGCCTTGGCGGCCATGGTGCCAAAGGTAGCGATTTGGCTCACGGCGTCCTTGCCGTACTTCTCCTTCACGTAGTCAATCACGCGATCGCGGTTGGACTGGCAGAAGTCAATATCAAAGTCGGGCATGGACACCCGCTCGGGGTTCAGGAACCGCTCGAACAGCAGGTTGTACTGCAGCGGATCCAGGTCGGTGATCTTGAGCGCGTACGCAACGAGCGAGCCCGCACCCGAGCCCCGGCCCGGACCCACGGGGCAGCCGTTGGCCTTGGCCCATTGAATGAAGTCACCCACGATGAGAAAGTAGCCCGGGAAACCCATCTTGAGAATGGTGCCGAGCTCGAACTCCAGCCGGTCCACATAGCGCGGACGCTGTCTCTCACGCTCCGCTTCATCGGGGAACAAGTGGGCCAGACGCTCTTTCAAGCCTTCGTGCGACGCATAGCGGAAATACTCGTCGATCGGCATGCCGTTGGGCGTGGGAAAGTCGGGCAGGCGCGGCTTGCCCAGCACCAGCGTGAGATTGCAACGCTTGGCGATCTCCACGGTGTTCTCGATCGCCGAGGGCACATCGGCGAACAGTTCCGCCATTTGCGCGCTGGACTTGAAATACTGCTCGCGCGTGAAGCGCCGCACCCGGCGCGGGTTGGCCAGAATTTCACCCTCGGCGATGCACACGCGCGCCTCGTGGGCCTCGAACTCCTCCTCGGTGGTGAACTGCACCGGATGGGTCGCCACCACAGGCAGATTCAGGCGCGCAGCCAGTTGCACGGCGGCTGCCACGTGGGCCTCGTCGTCCGGCCGCCCCGCACGCTGTATTTCGAGGTAGAAGCGGTGAGGAAAAAGCCCCGCGAGCCGCAGGGCAAGTTCGGCCGCCCCCGATGCATCGCCACGCACGAGTGCCTGCCCCACGGGTCCCGCCTGGGCGCCCGACAAGGCAATCAGCCCCTCTCCCAGCTCCTCCAGCCAAGCCCAGGTGCACACGGCCAGATTCTTGACCACGTTGCGCGTCCAGGCGCGTGCGAGCAGCTCGGAAATATTGAGATAGCCCTGCTTGCTCTGCACCAGCAGCAGCATGCGCGAAGGTGCGCCACCTGCCGGTTCTTCTAGGAAGATCTCGGCGCCCAGCACGGGTTTGACACCCTTGCCGCGGTTTTCCTTGTAGAACTTGATCGCGCCGAACAGGTTATTGAGGTCGGTGATCGCCATCGCGGGCTGCCGGTCGGCCGCGGCGGCCTTGGCCAATTCGTCGATGCGGGTGGTGCCGTCGACGACGGAAAATTCAGTGTGCAGGCGCAAATGGACAAACATCCCACCATTGTAGGAACCCGCCCGATCCCCCGCCCAGCCACCCAGTCCAACCGACATGGTGAGCCGGTACAATGCCCTCTTGGCCCGAGCCCCGGCCACCCGCACTCCGAACCATCACCGCCAGAAAGCTGTTTGCCATGCTGCGTGTTCCCTCGCCCCTCCTCTCGGCCTTGCTGGCTGCCGGTCTGCTCGCGGGCTGCTCCAGCACCACGGAGGACAAGACGGCAGGCTGGAGCACCGACAAGATCTACTCCGAGGCACGCGACGAACTCAACAGCGGCGGCTACGACAAGGCAGTGCCTCTGTTCGAGAAGCTCGAAGGCCGTGCTGCCGGCACGCCGCTGGCCCAGCAAGCCCAGCTCGACAAGGCCTACGCCCAGTACAAGGGCGGCGAAAAGGCCCAGGCCATCGCCACGCTGGACCGGTTCCTGAAGCTGCACCCCGCGAGCCCTGCGGCCGACTACGCCCTGTACCTCAAGGGCCTGGTGAACTTCAACGACAACCTGGGACTGTTCTCATGGCTGTCGCGCCAGGATCTCTCCGAGCGCGACCAGAAGGCCGCCAAGGATTCCTTTGAATCGTTCCGCGAACTCACGACGCGCTTCCCCGATTCGCGCTACGCCAAGGATGCGGCGCAGCGCATGACCTACATCGTCAACTCGCTCGCGCAGTACGAGGTGCACGTAGCCCGGTTCTACTACGCGCGCGGCGCCTATGTGGCGGCCATTGGCCGGGCGCAGCAGGCCATTGCCGACTACCAGGGCGTACCCGCACTCGAAGAAGCCCTCTATATCCTCGTCCGCTCCTACGATGCTCTGGGCATGACCCAACTGCGTGACGACGCCCAGCGCGTCCTGGACGCTTCCTATCCGCAAAGCACCTACGTGAAGGACGGCTTCAAGGCACGCAGCAATCCGTGGTGGAAGTTCTGGTGATCGATCCCTGATCCCACGTGTCCTGCACGAAGAAAAATGGCCCGCTCAAACGGGCCATTTTTCTTGCAGCCACAGCCGGGCTGTTCACTTCAGCAGCGGCACACCGGTCTTGGCCTGGATAGCTTCGAAGGTGACACCGGGTGCGAGCTCCACGAGCTTCAGGCCCAGGGGGGTAACATCCATCACGCCCAGGTCGGTGATGATACGGTCCACAACGCCCACGCCGGTGAGAGGCAGGGTACAGGCGGGCAGGATCTTGAGGTCCTCGGTACCGTCCTTCTTCTTCGCCACATGCTCCATGAGCACGATCACGCGCTTGACGCCGGCCACGAGATCCATGGCGCCGCCCATGCCCTTGACCATCTTGCCGGGGATCATCCAGTTGGCCAGGTCACCCTTCTCGCTGATCTGCATGGCGCCCAGGATCGAGAGGTTGATCTTGCCACCGCGGATCATTGCGAACGACTGGTCGCTGCCGAAAATCGACGAACCGGGAATGGTCGTCACGGTCTGCTTACCCGCATTGATGAGGTCTGGGTTGACCTTGTCATCCGTCGGGAACGGGCCGATACCCAGCATGCCATTCTCGGACTGCAGCCACACCTCCTTGTCGCCCGTGTGATTGGCCACGAGCGTGGGGATGCCGATACCGAGGTTCACGTAGAAACCGTCTTCAAGCTCTTGCGCCGCACGAGCGGCCATCTGGTCTTGGGTCCACGGCATGGTCAGGCTCCTGCTTTCTCGGTGATCGTGCGCTTCTCGATGCGCTTTTCGGGATTCGGGTTGTGCACGATGCGGTGCACGTAGATGCCAGGCAGGTGGATGTCGTCGGGCGCGAGCTCGCCGGTCTCCACGATGCGCTCCACTTCCACGATGCAGATCTTGCCGGCCGTGGCGGCCGCGGGGTTGAAATTGCGTGCCGTAAGGTTGAAGCGCAGGTTGCCCGACTTATCGGCCACCTCGGCCTTCACGAGCGACACCTCCGGCACCAGCGAGCGCTCCATCACATAAGTCTCGCCGTCAAACTCACGCAGCTCCTTGCCATCGGCCACGATGGTGCCCACACCGGTCTTGGTGAAGAAGGCCGGAATGCCTGCGCCGCCGGCGCGCAGCTTCTCGGCCAGCGTGCCCTGGGGTGTGAACTCGAGCTCCAGCTCACCTGCAAGGTACTGGCGCTCGAACTCCTTGTTCTCACCTACGTACGAGCTAATCATCTTCTTGATCTGGCGCGTCTCCAGCAGCCTGCCGAGGCCGAAGCCGTCGACGCCCGCATTGTTCGAGATCACGGTCAGGTTTTTCGCGCCGGAATCGCGCAGTGCATCGATGAGCGCCTCGGGGATGCCGCACAGGCCGAAGCCGCCTACGGCCAACAACTGGCCATCGGCGACCACGCCCCGGAGCGCATCGGCCGCGGAGGGATAGAGCTTGTTCACGAATGTCTCCTGGTTGATGGGATCAGCTACGATACTACGTACGTAATTAAGTAGTTTCTCGTAAAGAATTGCACTATGGAGATTGATTACAGGTTGGCTTTCGATTTGGCACCGGTGGGGCTCGTGCTGTCGCGCAACCGCACCATGGTGGACTGCAACCGCCATGTGTGCGAGATGTTCGGCGCCTCGCGCGAAGTGCTCATCGGCCAGTCGTTCCAGATCCTGTACCCCAGTGCCGATGAGTACGAGCGCCTGGGGGCGCGGATGGCGCCCATCCTCAACGCCAAGGGTTACTACAGCGATAACCGCATCATGAAGCGCGCCAGTGGCGAGGTGTTCTGGTGCCACGTGTCGGGCCGCTCGCTCAACCGCGAGGACCCTCACGCCGCGGGTATCTGGAGCTTTGAGGACCTGAGCGCGCAACGCCCTGTGAAGGCCGAACTCACGGGCCGCGAACGCGAGGTGGCGGCACGGCTGCTCGAGGGCCTCACCTCCAAGGAGATCGGCCGGGCCTTGGAGATCAGCCACCGCACGGTGGAAATCTACCGCGCGCGCCTGATGCGCAAATACGGCGCCTCCACAGCCGCCGATCTCGTACACAAGCTCGTAGCGGGCTAAGGCCTGCCCGGGGCCTGGAGGTGACCCCTGATCGCCCCAGCCCTGCCCTATCGCTCATTTTCGAGATTAGGGTTCGGCCATGGCTACGGCTGGTGCACTTCTCAGCTCCCGCCGCAAGATTTTCCCCGCCGTAGATTTCGGCAGCGAGACCAGTAAGCGGACCGCCACGCCCTGAAGGATCAGGACGGCCCCCTGAATTCGGAACAAACCGCCGAGAACGACTGGAACCTGCACGGCCACCCCGCCGCGCCCGGCGCGCAGACTGTGGGTTTCATGCCCCATCCTGCGGCAAACAGCAGGGGCGGGGCGAGAAGCCCTGAAACCTCAAAGTAAAACGATGTCGTACTGCGCCTGCCCCATGGCACCTTCGGCCTGCAGCGAAATCGGCTTGCCGATGAAGTCCGACAGGCCCGCAAGGTGCTGACTCTCTTCGTCAAGGAACAGCTCCACCACGCGCGGCGAGGCCACGACGCGGAACTCGCGTGGATTGAACTGGCGCGCCTCGCGCAGCACCTCGCGCAGGATGTCATAGCACACGCTACGTGCCGTCTTCACCTGACCCGCGCCCTGGCAGGTAGGGCATGGCTCGCAAAGCATGTGGGCCAGCGATTCGCGCGTGCGTTTGCGCGTCATCTCCACCAGGCCCAGCTGCGAGAAGCCGCCCACCATGGTCTTGACCCGGTCGCGCGCGAGTTGCTTCTTGAATTCGGCAAGCACGGCGGCCTGGTGGTCGTCGCGCACCATGTCGATGAAATCCACGATGACGATCCCCCCCAGGTTCCGCAACCGCAGCTGGCGCGCGAT
Organism: Acidovorax sp.; assembly: GCA_041913505.1. Classification (GTDB taxonomy): domain Bacteria; phylum Pseudomonadota; class Gammaproteobacteria; order Burkholderiales; family Burkholderiaceae_C; genus JAYSFC01. The sequence goes on along the minus strand of JAYSFC010000092.1, from coordinate 9,396 downwards.
GGCGCCAGCTGCCTCGAGGTTGGTCTTGAAGATCGTGTCGTCAAAATTGCGCGCGCCCACATAGCCGCCCGTGTTCACGTCTACCGTGGTCAGCGCCTCGGTCTGGTCCACGATGAGGTAGCCCCCTGACTTGAGATCCACCCGGCGGCCCAATGCGCGCGCGATTTCCTCGTCGATCGCGTAGAGGTCGAAAATCGGCCGCTCCCCCTTGTAGAGTTGCAGCTTTGCCGCCGCCGCAGGCATGAATTCGCGCCCGAAGGCCTGCAGCGCCGCGAACTGCTCGCGTGAATCGATACGGATGCTCTGCGTTTCCTCGCCCACGAGGTCCCGCAGCACGCGCTGCAACAGGTTCAGATCCTGGTGCAACAACGACTGTGGCGGCAGGCGCACCGCGGCCTCCTTGATGCGCGCCCAGGTCTTGCGCAGGTAGGCGATGTCCTCGGTGAGTTCGGCATCGCTCGCATCCTCGCCGTTGGTTCGCAGAATGAAGCCGCCCCCGCCTCCGGTGGACTTATCGCCCACCAGGGCCTGCAGCCGCGCGCGCAACGCATCGCGTTCATCGAGCGGGATCTTCTGTGAAACGCCCACGTGGTCATCCTGCGGCAGAAACACGAGCAGCCGCCCCGCGATGCTGATCTGCGTGGACAGGCGTGCCCCTTTGGTGCCGATGGGGTCCTTGATGACCTGCACCATGAGCGACTGCCCCTCGAACACCTGCTTTTCTATGGGCACCGGCTGCTCGTTCTTACGCACGAACATGGGTGCCTCACCGCCCTCCTGGCGCTGCCACACATCCGCCACATGCAGGAAGGCCGCGCGCTCCAGGCCGATATCGATGAACGCCGACTGCATGCCCGGCAGCACGCGCGAGACCTTGCCCAGATAGATGTTGCCGACCAGGCCTCGCTCCAGCGTGCGCTCCACGTGCAGCTCCTGCACCGCGCCGTTTTCGACCACGGCGACGCGCGTTTCCTGGGGAGACCAGTTGATAAGAATGTCTTGTTGCATGGGGACGGAATTCCGTGAGGCAGCCATGATGCCTCAAAGCCCCATCTCGCGGAGGCGCTGCGTGCGCGGGGATGCGCACGCCCAGGGTCAATCGGTCAACGCCGCCAGGCCGCGCATGCCTTGCAGCAGCTGCGGCTGCAGCGCCACTACCCCCCCAATCACGATGAGCGCGGGCGCGCGCACATGGTGCTGCTGCGCCAGTGTGGGCAGCGCCTCCAGCGTGCCTGTAATGCAGCGCTGCGTGGGCAGCGAGGCCTGCTCGACCAGCGCCGCCGGAGTATCGCCGGGCAGGCCATGGCGCATCAACTCCGCGCTGATGGTGGGCAGCGTGCCAATGCCCATGTAGATCACCACCGTCTGGCGCGGGCGTGCCAGCAACTCCCAGTCGAGCGCCACCTCGTTCTCCCCACGCAGATGGCCCGTGGCGAACACCAGCGTGGCCGCATGGTCACGGTGCGTGAGCGGAATCCCGGCGCAAGCACCCGCCCCCTGGGCTGCCGTGATGCCCGGCACCACCTCGAAGGGGATTCCAGCCTCGGCCAGGGCCTGGGCCTCTTCGCCGCCGCGGCCGAAGATAAAGCCGTCGCCCCCCTTGAGCCGCACCAGTGGGCGGCCGCTGCGCGCAAGCCGCACCATGAGATCAATGATCGACTCCTGCGGCAAGGTGTGGTGCGAGGACTCTTTGCCAACATAGATCAGGTCGGCGTCTTCGGCGACATAGCGCAGCACCTCTTTCCCCACCAGGTGGTCGTACAGCACCAGGCGGGCACCGCGCAGCGCCTTGACAGCGCGCAGGGTGAGCAGTTCAGGGTCGCCGGGCCCGGCGCCTACCAGACTCACGCGCCCCGGAGCCAAGGGGGTATTGGCACCCTCCTCGCGGGCGGGCGGGCGAAACCAGCGCGCTTCTTCAACGAACTTCATAGCGGCCTTTCTTTGTCGGCATCGTGGTGCAGGCATTGTTCGGGCGCATGCCTGGCGCCGTCCTTGAACCAGTTCAAGGACAGCCAGAGCCCCCCACGGCGACGATGCCGCTACTCGCAAGAAGAGGGAATGGACAGCAACCTCGCGAGAAGTGCTGCGGCACCTGCTGCAGACACTACCCATGTGCTGATCCGTGACGCAGAGGACCCACAATGACCGCAAAAAGAATTGCCAGGTTGGTCGCGCTAGCGGCTGCCACCTTGGTGTCGGCCACCGCCATGGCGCAAGACACCAAGCCTGTCGGCGAGGCGGAGAAAAACTACCAGGCTGGTGGTTCACCCCTGGCCGACGTGCCCATGTACCAGAGCACGAACCCCAAGGCCCCCAAGATGACGCAGGCCGAGTTCGACCGCGCGCGCCAAATCTACTTTGAGCGCTGCGCCGGTTGCCACGGCGTGCTGCGCAAGGGCGCCACGGGCAAGCCGCTCACGCCCGATATCACCCTGGGCAAGGGTACGGACTACCTGAAGGTGTTCATCGCCTACGGCTCGCCCGCAGGTATGCCCAACTGGCAGACTTCGGGAGAGTTCGACGAGGCCACTGTGGACCTGATGGCCCGCTACATCCAGCAAGACCCTCCCACCCCGCCCGAGTGGAGCCTGGCCGACGCCAAGAACAGCTGGAAGGTGATCGTGCCGCCGGAAAAGCGCCCGACCAAGAAGATGAACAAGTACAACTTGGAAAACATCTTCTCGACCACGCTGCGCGATACCGGCGAAGTGGCGCTGATCGACGGCGACTCCAAGGAGATCATCAACGTCATCAAGACCGGTTACGCCGTGCACATCTCGCGTATCTCGGCCTCGGGACGCTACCTGTTCGTGATTGGCCGCGATGCCAAGATCAACATGATCGACCTGTGGATGGAAAAGCCTGACAACGTCGCCGAAATCCGCGTCGGCCTGGAAGCACGTTCGGTGGAAACCTCCAAGTTCAAGGGCTACGAGGACAAGCTGGCGATCGCCGGCTCCTACTGGCCGCCGCAGTTCACCATCATGGACGGCGACACCCTGGAGCCCAAGAAGATCATCTCCACCCGTGGCATGGTCGTGGGCACGCAGGAATACCATCCGGAGCCGCGCGTGGCCTCCATCCTGGCGTCGCACTACAAGCCTGAGTTCATCGTCAACGTCAAGGAAACTGGCAAGACGCTGATGGTGGATTACTCCAACCTCAAGGCTGTCAAGATGACCGAGATCGAGTCGGCGCCGTTCCTGCACGATGGCGGCCTGGATTCGTCCAAGCGCTACTTCATGGTGGCGGCCAACAACAGCAACAAGATTGCTGCGATCGACACCAAGGAAGGCAAGCTCGCCGGCCTGACCGAAGTGGGCAAGATCCCCCACCCCGGCCGTGGCGCGAACTTCATCCATCCGAAGTACGGTCCCGTCTGGTCCACCGGCCACCTGGGCGACGACACCATCTCCCTGATCGGTACCGACCCCGAGAAGCACAAGCAATACGCCTTCAAGGAAGTTGCCAAGCTCAAGGGCCCGGGCGGCGGCGCACTGTTCGTCAAGAGCCACCCCAAGTCCAAGAACCTGTGGTCTGACGCTCCTCTGAACCCCGACACCAAAGTGTCGCAATCGGTGGTGGTGTATGACATCAACAACCTGGACAAGGGCTACCAGACGCTGCCGATCGCCGAATGGGCAGGGCTGCCCAATGATGGCGGTGCCAAGCGCGTGACCCAGCCGGAATACAACAAGGCTGGCGACGAAGTCTGGTTCGCGGTCTGGTCCGCCAAGGACAAGGCCAGCGCCCTGGTGGTGGTGGACGACAAGACCCTGAAGCTGAAAAAGGTCATCAAGGACCCGCGCCTGATCACCCCGACCGGCCACTTCAACGTCTACAACACCCAGCACGACGTCTATTGATGCGGCGATTGGAGACCTGACACATGCCACGTTCCGTCGTCCTGCCCCTGGCCGGGGTGCTGCTGGCCTCGGCTGCCTGCGCGCAAACCGCGCCAGCTCTGGCGCCCAGCCCCGAGCGCACCACGCAATTGGTGCGCATGGTGCGGCAGGACTGCGGCTCGTGCCATGGCATGCGTCTCACAGGGGGCCTGGGGCCCGCGCTCACGCGCGAGGCCCTCACCGGCAAACCCCCGGACTATCTGGCCGCAGTCATCCTGCACGGCATTCCCGGCACGCCCATGCCCCCCTGGAGCGCCATGCTCCAAGGAGACGAGGCGCGCTGGATTGCCGAGCAGTTGGCCGGCGGCTTTCCGGAAGAAAACAGGAGTTCCGCCCCATGATGAACCTGAACCGGCGCACCCTGCTCTCCCTCAGCGCCAGCGCGCCGCTGCTTGCCAGCGGCTGCGCGGCCACCTCTTCCCCGGCTACGCCCGCACCTTCTCCCGCACTGCAAGGCACGGGCGACCTGGGCGTGGTCATCGAGCGCGCCCAGGGCGCGCTCACCCTGCTCAACACCAGCCGCCGCGAGGCCATTGGCCGCGTTACCGGCCTGGGCGACCTCTCGCATGCCTCGGTCGTGTTTTCGCGCGACGAGCGCTTTGCCTACGTCTTCGGCCGTGATGGCGGACTGACCCAGGTCGATATCCTGGCCCAGCGCATCACCGCGCGCGTCATGCAGGCCGGCAACTCCATTGGCGGCGCCATCAGCGCCGATGGCAGCCTGGTGGTAACGCAGAACTACACGCCCGGCGGCATCAAGGTATTTGACGCCGCCACCCTGGAGCTGCTGGCCGACCTGCCAGCGCTCACGGCCAGCGGCGAGCGCTCGCGCGTCGTCGGCCTGGCCGACCTGCCGCAGCGCCGCTTCATCTACAGCCTCTTCGACGCCGGTGCCATCTGCATTGCCGACTGCGCCAACCCGCGCAAGCCCCGGGTCACTACGCTGCAGAACATTGGCAAGCAGCCCTACGACGCCCTGGTATCGCCCAATGGGCGCCACTACATCGCCGGACTCTTCGGTGAAGATGGGCTGGCCATGGTCGATCTATGGGAAACGCAACCGCGTGCGCGCCGCATTCTGGGCGGCTATGGGCGTGGCCAGCAACCGCTGCCCGTGTACAAGATGCCGCACCTGCGCGGCTGGGCCATCGCAGGGCGCCACGCCTACCTGCCGGCCATCGGCCGCCACGAGGTGCTCATCGTCGATACAGAAACCTGGGCCGAGGTCGGACGCATCCCGGTCGCGGGCCAGCCGGTATTCGTTATGGCGCGCCCCGACGGTCGCCAGGTGTGGGTCAACTTCTCGGTGCCCGACTACAACCGCGTGCAGGTCATCGACACCCCCAGCCAGCGCGTGGTGCACACCCTGGAGCCTGGCAAGGCCGTGCTGCACATGGAATTCACACCACGGGGCGAGTCGGTATGGATCAGCTGCCGCGACGACAACCGCGTGCAGGTCTACGACACCCACACCCTGCAAGCCCAGGCAACGCTGGCGATCGACGCACCCAGCGGCATCTTCTTCACCGCGCGCGCACAACGCATGGGGTTCTGACCACGATCTTTGCATGGGGCACGCATGAGCCTTTACCCACCCGAGCAGGCCCTTGACCTCGCCCTGCTCAACCCCTGGCAGCGCGACTTCCCGCTGCTGCCCGAGCCCTTCGCGGCCATAGGCCAATCCCTGGGCCGGGAGGCTACCGATGTTCTGGCCCAGTACGCGCGACTGCACCGCCAGGGCACGCTCAGCCGCATCGGTGCGGTATTCGCCCCGGGCGCGGGCGGAGCTTCGCTGCTGGCCGCCATGACCGTGCCCCCCGGACAACTGGAGGCTGTGGCCGCCAACGTCTCCAGCCACCCCGGCGTCAACCACAACTACGAACGCGAGCACCGCACCAACCTGTGGTTCGTCGCCACCGGGCGCGACGAGTCCCACGTGGAGCAGCTGCTGTGCGAGATTGAGGCCGACACCGGCCTGCCCGTGCTGCGCCTGCCCATGCTTCGGCCCTATCGCATCGACACCGGCTTCGATCTGCGCGCCAGCCAATCCCAGGCCACGGGCGCCACCCATTGGGCCCCCACCCCCTTGCGCCCCGAAGAGCAGCCGCTGGCGGCGCTGGCCGAACATGGCCTGCCCCTGGTAGAGCGGCCCTTCGACCTGTGGGCCCGGCAACTCGGCCAGCCTGTCGAGGCCGTGCTGGAAACGCTCCAGCGCTGGCTGGCGCAGCGCACCCTGGCACGCTTTGGCGTCGTGGTGCGCCACCACGAACTGGGCTACACCGCCAATGCCATGACCGTGTTCGACGTCCCGGATGCCGAGGTGGACGCCCGCGGCGAAGCGCTGGCCCAGGTGCCCGGCGTCACCCTGGCCTACCGGCGCGCCCGCGCGCCGGGCTGGCCTTACAACCTGTACTGCATGGTGCACGGCCGCGACCGCAAGGCCGTGCGTGCCACGGTGGCCCAGGCCACTGAACATGCCGGACTGGCAGGCCAGCCCCAAGCGCTGCTGTTTTCTCTGCGCCGCTTCAAGCAGACCGGCGCACGCCGCTTTGCCCACCACCGGCCCACGGAGTCATCAAATTTGATAGCTACCGGCGCTTGAATGACAAGCACCTGAGGCTACTTTCACCTATAAAAACCAAGGAGCCGCGCATGCTCACCCCTGAAGACGCCCGCCTCATCGATCGGCTGCACGGCGGCTTTCCACTCGTGGACCGGCCCTTTGCCGCCGTGGCCCAGGAGCTGGGCTGGAGCGAAGAGCGCGTGATCGAGCGCCTGCACCAGCTGCTGGCGCAAGGCGTGCTCACGCGCTTCGGGCCGCTGTTCCAGATCGAACGCGCGGGCGGCCAGTTTGTGCTGGCGGCCATCGCCGTGCCCGAGGAGCGTTTCGACGCCGTGAACATCGTGGTCAACAGTTTTCCCGAGGTCGCGCACAACTACCGGCGCACGCACCAGCTCAACATGTGGTTCGTGGTGGCCGCCGAATCGCCCGCGCAGGCCGACAGCGCCCTGGCGCGCATCGAGGAGGCCGTGGGCCTGCCCGTGCTCGCCTTTCCAAAAGAGCAGGAGTACTTCGTCGAGCTGCGCCTGCCCGCGCTGACCACCTCAACCCCGGCAGCAGGAGAACGCCATGGCGCTTGATGCCTTCGACCGCGCCTTGATCGCCGCCACCCAGGGTGGCCTGCCGCTGGTGGCACGCCCCTACGAAGCCGTGGGCGCCATGCTGGGCGTGCCCGGCGAACAGGTGCGCGAGCGCCTGGAGCAAATGCTGGCCCAGGGCCTGGTGCGCCGCATCGGCGCCGTGCCCAACCACTACCGCCTGGGCTACACCGCCAACGGCATGAGCGTGTGGGATGTAGCCGACGAGCACATCGCCGCGCTGGGCCCGCGCGTGGCCGCCCTGCCCGGCGTGAGCCATTGCTACCGTCGCCCGCGCCACCTGCCCACCTGGCCCTACAACCTGTTCGCCATGCTGCACGGCACCAGCCGCGAGAGCGTGCAAAAGCAGGCCGACGAGATCGCCGCCCTGCTGGGCGACGCCTGCCGGGGCCACGATATCCTTTACTCCACGGCCATCCTCAAAAAGACCGGCCTGCGCCTCACGGACTGACCGGCCCGACGAAAGGACCCCCCATGTTTCGCATCAGCCAGTACCTGCGCGAACTCGCCCAGGCCCAAGCCAGCGGCACCTACCCCACACCGCGCGAGCGCCATGCGCGCGGCCCCGTGGTCATCTGGAACCTGATCCGCCGCTGCAACCTCACCTGCAAGCATTGCTATGCACTCTCGGCCGATCACGACTATGCGGGCGAGTTGTCGCTGCCAGAGGTGTTCACCGTGATGGACGACCTCAAGGCCTTCGGCGTGCCCGCGCTCATCCTCTCGGGCGGCGAGCCGCTCCTGCGCCCCGACCTGTTCGATATCGCCGCGCGCGCGCGCACCCTGGGCTTCTACACCGGCCTCTCGACCAACGGCACGCTGATCGACGCTCCCATGGCTGCGCGCATTGCCGGCGCGGGCTTCGACTACGTGGGCATCAGCCTGGACGGGCTGAAACCCACGCACGACAAGTTCCGCCGCCTGGACGGTGCTTTCGACCGCAGCCTGGCCGCCATCCGCCACCTGGCCACGCACAACGTCAAGGTGGGGCTGCGCTTCACCATGACCGCGCTCAACGCGCACGATCTGCCCGCGCTGCTGCAGCTCATGAAGGATGAGGGCGCCAACAAGTTCTATTTCTCTCACCTCAACTACGCCGGACGCGGCAACATCCACCGCGACAAGGACGCGCACCACCAGGCCACGCGCGCCGCCATGGACCTGCTGTTCAACCACGCCTGGGCCGACGCCCAGGCCGGCAGCCTGGACGACTACGTGAGCGGCAACAACGATGCCGACGGCCCCTACCTGCTGCAATGGGTGCGCCAGCATCTGCCGCAATGGGAAGATGCGCTGCGCCAGCGCCTCGTGGCCTGGGGCGGCAACGCCAGCGGCCAGATGGTGGCCAACATCGACAACCTGGGCCACGTGCACCCCGACACCATGTGGTGGCACCACGACCTGGGCAGCGTGCGCGAGCGGCCCTTCTCGCAGATCTGGAACGACACCAGCGACCCGCTCATGGCGGGACTCAAGCAGCACCCCCGCCCCGTGCAGGGCCGCTGCGCATCGTGCCAGTACCTGTCCATCTGCAACGGCAACACCCGCGTGCGCGCGCAGCAGCTCACGGGCAATGCCTGGGCCGAAGACCCCGGTTGCTACCTGCACGATGAAGAAGTAGGCGCAGCCTCCACGCACGCCCCCATGCGACGCACTATCGAAATCGCCCATGCCTAGCAGACTCCGCTTCCTTCTTAGCGCTGCAGCGCTCGCCTGGCTCGCGCCGCTGCAGGCCCAGCCCGCGCCCGCAAAGCCCGACGCCCCCGCCCTCTACCAACAGCATTGCGCCACCTGCCACGGCGTGCAGCGCACCGGCATCATGGGCCCCGCTCTACTGCCCGAGAGCCTGGAGCGCGTGCGCCCGGCCGAGGTGCTGCGCGTCATCCAGCAGGGCCGGCCCGCCACGCAGATGCCGGGCTTCGCCGAGCAACTGAGCGCCGACGAGATCAGCGCCCTGGCGGCCTGGGTACGCACCCCGGTGGTGCCCGCACCGCACTGGAGCGAGGCCGACATCCGCACCTCGCGCACCTTCACGCCCCCACCCAGCGACGAGCCCGCCAAACCGAAATGGGACGCCGACCCGATGAACCTGTTCGTGGTCGTCGAGGGCGGCGATCACCATGTCTCGCTGCTTGACGGCGATCGCTTCGAGGTCATCACCCGCTTCGCCAGCCGCTACGCGCTGCATGGCGGCCCCAAGTTCACGCCCGACGGGCGCTACGTATTCTTCGGCTCGCGCGACGGCTGGATCACCAAGTACGACCTGTGGCGCCTGCGGGTGGTGGCCGAGGTGCGCGCCGGCCTGAACATGCGCAACGTGGCCGTGAGCGGC
>JAYSFC010000091.1:0-15615 GCA_041913505.1 Acidovorax sp. | reverse complement strand
TGCATGTTCCACATGATGAACGAGGCGCGCATCGGCATCGGCATGGCGGCCACCATGCTGGGCCTGGCGGGCTATTACGCGAGCCTCGACTACGCGAAGAACCGGCCCCAGGGCCGGCCGGTGGGCAAGGCTGGCAAGGATGCCAATGCGCCCCAGGTGCGCCTCATCGAGCACGCTGACATCAAGCGCATGCTGCTCGCGCAGAAGGCCTACGGCGAGGGCGCGCTCGCGCTCAACCTGTACTGCGCGCGGCTGGTGGACGAGCAGCACACGGGCGACGCCCAGGCCGCCGACGAGGCCCGCCTGCTGCTCGAAGTGCTTACCCCCATTGCCAAGAGCTGGCCCAGCGAATGGTGTCTGGAGGCCAACTCCCTGGCCATCCAGATCCATGGCGGCTATGGCTACACGCGTGACTTTCCTGTGGAGCAGTACTGGCGCGACAACCGCCTGAACATGATCCACGAGGGCACACACGGCATCCAGGCCATGGACCTGCTGGGCCGCAAGGTGCTCATGGAAGGCGGGCGTGGCCTGCAGCTGCTGGCTGCGCGCATCGACGCCACGGTGCGGCAGGCCACCCAGGTGCCGCAGCTTGCCGCGCATGCCGATGCGCTCGCGCAGGCCCTGGCGCAGGTGGGCGCCGCCACCCAGGCGGCCTGGGCCACGGGCGAGCCCGCCGAGGCGCTGGCCAATGCCGTGCCCTACATGCAGGCCTTCGGCCACACGGTGCTGGCCTGGACCTGGCTGGAGCTCGCGCTGGCCACGCTGCGCGCCGATGCGCCGCTTGCGCGGGCCGAGAGCGTGGGGCGCATGGGCGCGGCCCGCTTCTTCTTCCACTACGAGCTGCCCAAGATCGGCGCGTGGCTGCAGGTGGTGAGCACGCGCGACGCGACCTGCGCCACGCTGCCCGAGGACGCGTTCTGATCTGCCGCGGCCAGGGCCCGCGCGAATCGCCCTGGCGACAGAAACCCACTGCACCGCGCCGCACAATCGACGCGTATTGACGAAGCTCAGACAACCGGCGGCACCGCCGCCCAGCCCCAAGGAGACATTTCCATGACACGCACCCTTCAGCAACTCTTCGACCTCAAGGGCAAGACCGCCCTCGTCACCGGCGGCTCGCGAGGCCTGGGCCTGCAGCTCGCGCATGCGCTGGGCGAGGCGGGCGCGCGGATCATGCTCAGTTCGCGCAAGGCCTCCGACCTCGAGGAAGCCGCCGCCGAACTGCAGGCCGCGGGCATCGATGCGCGCTGGATCGCAGCCGACTGCGCGCAGGAGGCCGACATCCGCCGCCTGGCCGACGAAACCTTGCAGCGCATGGGCGACATCGACATCCTCGTGAACAACGCGGGCGCCGCCTGGGGCGCACCGGCCGAAGACCATCCCGTGGACGCCTGGGACAAGGTGATGAACCTCAACGTGCGCGGCTACTTCATCCTGAGCCAGCACGTGGCCAAGCACAGCATGATCGCGCGCCGCAGCGGCAGCATCATCAACGTGGCGTCCATCGCGGGCCTGGGTGGCAACCCGAGCGGCATGAACACCATTGCCTACAACACCTCCAAGGGCGCGGTGATCAATTTCACGCGCGCACTGGCGGCCGAATGGGGCAAGTACAACATCCGCGTGAACGCGATCTGCCCGGGCTTCTTCCCGAGCAAGATGACCGTGGGCACGCTCAAGGCCATGGGTGAGGAAAACCTGGCCGCGCATGCGCCGCTGGGCCGCCTGGGTGACGACGAGGACCTCAAGGGCTTGTGCGCGCTGTACGCGAGCGACGCGGGCAAGCACATCACGGGCCAGTGGCTCGCCGTCGATGGCGGCGTGAGCGTGGTGACAGGCGGCTGAGCGGGTTCTCGCGTAAGCTGATTGCTTTTTCGACTGGAGTGTTTGCTGTGTTGAGTTTCGGCGTCGAGATCCCCTTTGTCAGCCATCTGGGCTTCACCCTGCACCGCATGGCGGACGGCGAGTCCGAGCTGCACTACACGGCCCAGCCCGAGCACCTGAACTCGTTCGACGTGACCCACGGCGGCGCCACGATGACGCTGCTCGACGTGGCCCTGGCCACGGCCGCGCGCAGCGTCACGCCCGACATGGGCGTGGTCACCATCGAGATGAAGACCAGCTTCATGCGGCCTGCGCGCGGCCCGCTGGTGGCGCGCGGGCGGCTGATTCACCGTACCCGGTCCGTGGCGTTCGTCGAGGGCACCGTGTACGACGCGGAGGGCCGCGTCTGCAGCCACGCGACGGGCACCTTCAAGTACGTGCCGCGTGCACCGGCCCCTGCGCCCCTTGCCACGGACTGAGTCCGGAATTTTTGCGTCGATACGCCCATGGTGCTTGTCCACAGGGCGTAGAACGCTATCGAAATCATAGTTTAGGAGATTGCCATGCCCCGTAACCAACAGATCCTGCTCGACAACCGCCCGCAAGGCGAGGCCAGCGTGGGCAACTTCAAGCTGGTCGCCACCGACACCCCGCCGCTGCAGGACGGCCAGGTGCTGGTGCGCCACCACTACCTGAGCCTGGACCCCTATATGCGCGGCCGCATGAACGACAGCAAAAGCTACGCCCAGCCCCAGCCCCTGGGCGAGGTGATGATCGGCGGCACCGTGGGCGAGGTGGTGGAAAGCCGCCATCCCAAGTTCGCTGTGGGCGACAAGGTGGTGGGCATGGGCGGCTGGCAGGAGTACAGCGTGGTGGATGGCAATGTCCCCGGCATGCTGCGCCGTGTGGACACCACCCACGTGCCGCTGTCGCATTACCTGGGTGCCGTGGGCATGCCGGGCGTGACGGCCTGGTACGGGCTGGTAAAGATCATCGCGCCGAAGGCCGGCGAGACCGTGGTGGTGAGTGCCGCCACGGGCGCCGTGGGCAGCGCCTTCGCCGCGCTGGCCAAGGCGCGCGGCTGCCGCGTGGTGGGCATCGCGGGCGGCCCCGACAAGTGCCGCTACGCCACCGAGGAACTGGGCTTCGACGAGTGCATCGACTACCGGGTGCACGGCGATGTGAAGGCCATGGCCAAGGCGCTCAAGGACGCCTGCCCGAATGGCATCGACGGCTACTTCGAGAACGTGGGCGGCTACATCCTCGACGCGGTACTGCTGCGCACCAATGCCTTCGCGCGCATCGCACTGTGCGGCATGATCGCGGGCTACGACGGCCAGCCGCTGCCGCTGGCCAACCCCGCGCTCATCCTGGTCAACCGCCTCAAGATCGAAGGCTTCATCGTCAGCGAGCACATGGAGGTCTGGCCCGAGGCGCTGCAGGAACTGGGCACGCTCGTGGGCACTGGCAAGCTGCGCCCGCGCGAAACGGTGGCGCAGGGCATTGCCTCGGCGCCCGAGGCCTTCCTGGGCCTGCTCAAGGGCAAGAACTTCGGCAAGCAACTCGTCAAGCTCATCTGATGTTCCGCTGGACCTGGGCGCGCTTCGACGATCTGGGCGTGCACGCGCTGCACGACGCGCTCGCGCTGCGCTGCCGCGTGTTCATCCTGGAGCAAGGCCCCTACCAGGATCCCGATGGTGCCGACAAGCAGTCATGGCACCTGCTGGGGTATGGCCCCGACGGCGCGCTGCGGGCTTGCTTGCGCGTGGTGGACCCGGGCGTGAAGTACGCCGAGCCTTCCATAGGCCGCGTGGTCGTCGCGCCTGAGGCGCGGGGCCTGGGGGCGGGCAGGGTGCTGGTGCGCGAGGGGCTGGCGCGCTGCCGCAGCGCGTGGCCGGGCCGCGCGGTGCGCATCAGCGCACAGTCCCATCTGCAGCGCTTTTACGGGGAGCAGGGGTTCGTCGCGGTGTCGGATGAATACCTCGAGGATGGCATCCCGCACATCGAGATGCTCTGCGCGCCGCCGGTGGCATGACAATGGCGCGATTCCAACGACCCCCGGGAGCCCGTCCATGACTTCGCCCACGCTGATCCTGCACCAGTACGCTGAATCGCCATTCTCTGAAAAAGTGCGTCTCATGCTGGGCTACAAGCAGCTGCCATGGCGCGCGGTCACGGTGCCCTCCATCCTTCCCAAACCCGATGTGACGGCGCTCACGGGCGGCTACCGGCGCACGCCGTTCCTGCAGATCGGGGCTGATATCTATTGCGACACGGCGCTCATCAGCGACGTGCTGGAGCACGTGCAGCCCGAGCCCGCGCTGTTCCCGCCCCACCTCAAAGGCGTGGCGCGCGTGTTCGCGCAGTGGGCCGACTCCACGCTGTTCTGGGCCGCCATGGCCTACAACCTGCAGCCGCGCGGCGCGCAGGCGTTGTTTGGTGCGCTGCCACCCAGCCTGGGCCAGGCTTTCCTCGAAGACCGGCGCGAGATGCGCGCGGGCATGCTGCAGCACCGGCTGCCTGAGGCCACAACGGCCTACCGCTCCTACCTGCGCCGCATTGCGCACATGGTGGAGGAGCACGACTTCCTGTTCGGAGAGCAGCCCTGCGTAGCCGATTTCTCGGCCTACCACGGCCTGTGGTTCACGCGCCATTGCGTGCCCGCGCTCGCCGGCATCTTCCAGGCCACACCCGCGGTGCTCGAATGGATGGACCGAATGGCCGCGCTGGGCCATGGCCACAGCGAACCCCTGGGCGCGGCCGAAGCCATCGTGGTGGCCGCAGGGGCCGAGCCAGCGCCGCTGGCGCCCGAGGCGTTCCTGGACGAGCACGGCATTGCGCTGGGCAGCGCCGTCACGGTGGCGGCCGACAGTTTCGGCATCGAGCCCACGGCCGGCACGCTGGTGGCTGCCACGCGCACGCGCTACACGCTCGCGCGCACCGATCCGCGCGCGGGCAGGGTGCATGTGCACTTTCCGCGCATCGGCTACATCCTTCGAAAGGCAAATTCCACATGATCGACAACTTCCAGGGCAAGACCGCCGTGCTCACGGGCGCGGGATCGGGCTTCGGCCTCGAATGCGCGCGCATTGGCGCCCGGCTGGGCATGAACCTCGTGCTCGTGGACGTGCAGCAGGACGCACTCGACGCCGCCGCCGCCGAGATGCGTGCCGCGGGCGCGCAGGTGCTGGCGCGCCGCGTGGACGTTTCCAGCGCGCAGCAGATGGAGCAGCTTGCCGCCGCCGTGCGTGAGCGCTTCGGTGCGCCGCACCTCGTATTCAACAACGCGGGCGTGGGGTCGGGCGGTCTGGTCTGGGAAAACTCGGTGCAGGACTGGGAGTGGGTGCTGGGCGTGAACGTGATGGGCGTTGTGCATGGTGTGCGCCTGTTCACACCCATGATGCTCGAGGCCGCGCAGCATGACCCCGCGTACCGGGGCCACATCGTCAACACGGCCAGCATGGCCGGCCTGCTGGCGCCGCCCAACATGGGCATCTACAACGTGAGCAAGCATGCGGTGGTGAGCCTGTCCGAAACGCTGTACCAGGACCTGGCCCTGGTCACCGACCAGATCGGCGCGAGCGTGCTGTGCCCGTATTTCGTGCCCACGGGCATCAGCCACAGCGAGCGCAACCGCCCGGCGGCGCTGGCCGACGAAAAGCCCACCAAGAGCCAGCTCATCGGCCAGGCCATGACGGCCAAGGCCGTCAGCGCGGGCAAGGTGACGGCGGCCGACGTGGCGCAGAAGGTGTTCGATGCCGTGGCTGCCAACCAGTTCTACATCTACAGCCACCCGCAGGCGTTGGGGAGCGTGCAGACGCGCCTGGAGGACGTGGTGCAGGCGCGCAACCCCACCGATCCCTTTGCCGACAAGCCCGAGCTCGGCGCGCAGTTGCGCGCTGCGCTGCGCGCGGCCTGAATCGCTATCCGTCTGGCGCCATGGAAGACCGTGGCCACACGCTTTTCCCCACCGTGCTGGGCCTGTGCGGCATCGCCTGGGGGCCGCGTGGCGTGCTGGCCGTACAGCTGCCCGAGGCCGATGCGCAGCGCACCCGTGCACGCATGCTGCGCGCCTGCAGGGGATGCGAGGCCGAAGCGGTGCCGCCCGCGCCGGTGCGTCATGCCATCGAAGGCATCCAGGCCCTGCTGCTGGGCGCGCCACGCGATCTGCTCGAAGTGGTGCTCGACATGGAAGGCCTGAGCGATTTCCACCGGCGTGTGTACGCCTTCGCGCGCGCCATCCCGCCGGGCAGCACGCGCACCTATGGCGAGGTGGCCGAGGCGCTGGGCGACAAATCCCTTGCGCGTGCCGTGGGGCAGGCGCTGGGGCTCAACCCGTTCGCGCCCGTGGTGCCATGCCACCGCGTGCTGGCGGCGGGCCAGCGGGCTGGGGGGTTCTCGGCCGAGGGGGGTACGCGCACCAAGTTGCGCATGCTGGAAATCGAGAAAGCACCCCTCGGCGCGGGTGGGCAGCGGGGCTTGTTCGACGCGGATTGAGCGGATTTACCCTGCACCGGCTATCTGTTTGCCGGGCCTTGCCGCGTGCGCGCCGCGCGGGACTCGCCTGCCTCTGCCAACGCCTGGCGCACGAGCGCCTGCGCCGCCCAACTGCTGATAGCCAACGCTTGTTCGGTCTCAACGCCTGCTACGTCGCGCAGGGCGAGAGCGGCCTCGGTCCCCATGGTCAGGGTCAGCGCGGCGGCCAGCCGCTTGCGTGCTGCGGGCGTTAGCTGCTCCTTCAGCGCATCCACGATGGGCCCAATGCATTGCATGCGGCGCGCCGGACGTGGCGGGCGCGCGGCAGGCGCGTTGTCCAGCCACGCCGACATGAACGAACGCTCAACCACATGCAGACCCATCTCGTCGCTCAGCAGTTGCGCATTGAGCGTGCGCGCCGCGTGGCCGATGGCTTCCAGCGGATCTTCACCTGGCCGGTAGAGGGTTTGTAGAGGCGCCAGCGCTCGCTCGAACATGGCGTCGCTGATGAGCGCTTCCACAGACGAGTAGTAACGGTACGCCGTGGCGCGCGAAACCATGGCATGTGCCGCGACTTCGGCGAAGCTGGGCGTACGTCCGCCCTCGCACAACGCGAGCACGGAGTCGAGCAGCGCCTGCCGCGTGCGGCGCTTTTGGTTGAGGCGGCCTTCGCCGCTGGTGGCATCGGCCATGGGGTTGCCTGAGGGTTTGGTACTCATGTAGAATCGTGAGACACATGTCTCTTTATGGTTTTTTGTCTTATTTTAACTGACGTGAAAGAGAGTACCCCATGGATGCAATTTCCAAAGAGCAGTTCGATCGGATGATCGACCGCCATTTCCGCTTTGAGGCGGAAAACGATGTCAACGGCGTGCTGGACACGATGTCCGAGGACGTCGAGCACGATGTGGTGGGATCGCCCCTGGGACGGCTGCATGGCCGGCAAGCGGCGCGCGGTTTCTACGATGCGTTGTTCGCGGATCTGTCTGGCGAGAAAGTCACTACGCTGCGGCGTTACTACGGTCCGGATTTCGTGGTGGACGAAAGCCTGTGGGAAGGCACCGCGCCCGGCACGCCATTCGGCATACCCGGCCATGGCCGACGCATCGCCTTTCGCCTTCTGCACGTGTTCGACATGGCACCCGACGGCAAGATCAAGCGCGAGAACGTGTGGCTCGACCTGGCGTCGATCCTGCAGCAGCTGCAGGCGCCTCAGGCTGCCGAAGCGGTTTGACGCACGCGTGGTGAACGAGGAGAAACCATGACCGACAACGCTCGCAGCCGCACATGGTTTCGTGTGGCCGCAATCTACTTCGTCATCGCCGTGACATTGGGCATTGCGATGGGCGCATCGGGCGACCACACGCTAACGCCGGTGCATGCGCACCTCAACTTGCTGGGCTGGGTCAGCATGTCGCTGTTCGGCATGGTTGCCATGGCCCATCCGGCTATTGCACGGGGCCGCGCCGCAGCCTGCCAGTTCTGGCTGTACAACCTGGGGCTGCCGGCAATGTTGCTGGCTTTAACGGCCCGCATCAAGGGCGTGGAGGCTGCCGAGCCACTGGTCGGCGTGGCGTCTATCGCCGTCGGACTTGGCGTTTTGCTGTTTGCCTGGCTGCTGATCACGCGCATGGCCTCGCGGCAGTGTGGCGAATGACCGTCTCCGTGCGCGATGCCGGCCAGTGTTTGCTGGCATTACTGCGGTGCTGGCCGCACGAGCCGCACCGGTAGCGGCGTGCCCCTGCCCATGTCAGGGCGTGCCTCGCCGCTGCCCATGTCCACCGCCCAGCCCTGCTGGGCCGATAGCCGGCTTTCACCCGCACCGCCACGCGCTACGTTGCCATAGGCGTACGGGTTGACGCTGGCGGTGTTCACGTTGGCGGTGCCTGTCCAGTGCCAGTCCGCTGGGGCGTTGGGAAACAGGCGGGGATTGAGGCCGGAGGGCTTGGCGGCCTTGTCGACGAGGCGCTTGAGTTCGTTCACGCGCGGCAGCCGCCAGCCCACGCCCTCGGCTTTCCAGCGCTGCGCCGCCAGGGCTTGCGCCTGGGCGTGCGTGAGCAGGCGGGGCGAGCCGGTGCAGGTCTTGCCATTCCAGGACATGCCTTCCACACAGCGTGGCCAGGCCAGTTGCGTCTGCACGTCGATCACATAAGCGCCATCGGCCGACGCCAGCAACTGCGGCTGGGCAGAGGATGCAGTCTGCGCGGCGGCACAGAAGGGCAAGGCCAGGGCGGTCCAGACGAAGCGTGGTGCATGCATGGCGTGGGCTCCTTGGGCGGTGGGGCGAAAGGGTTGCGGGCTCAAGGGTACAGGATGCTCAGGCCGATCGCTGGGCACTGAACTCCACCACCTGCTGCGCGAGGGTGCGCACCGTGAGCGGGGCGCACCCTTCGGCGTGGTTGCTGATGGTGACGAAGGCGTTTTGCCCTGCCCCTGCTATGCCCGCGATGGTGCGTGCCAATACGGCCTGCACGTCGGGCGCTGGGTGGTGGATGCGGTCATAGGGGGCGTAGAGTTTCTCTGCGTCCTCGTAGCCGTAGGCGCCGTGCACGGGGTTCAGGTTCCAGCGGCACACCAGGGGGCTGGGCCATAAAGCGCGCAACAGGGGCAGCTGCTCCTCGATGGGTGGCATCTTGGCGTGCAGGCCCAGGCAATAGGTGGCGCCCGTCTCGCGCAGTACGCGGGCGAGGCCGGGGCCGATCCACTCGGGGTCGCGCACTTCCACGGCCAGCACGGCATCGGGGGCGTGGGGTGCCAGTGCAGGTTGGGCGCCCAGCAGGGCGCGCAAGCGCTGCAACTGCTGGGGTAGCCGCTCGAGCATGTGCAAGGGCAGGGGGCTGAGCTGGAACACGAGCGCCCCGAGCTTATGGCCCAGTCCTTCGAGTGCGGGCTGCACAAACTCCTGCAGCGCCAGCGCGGGATCGAGGAAGGCCGGGTTGGGCTCGCGGCCTCGCCCGTCCTCGGCGCGCACGAGCGCATCGGTGATGAGGCTCGGCGCCTTGACCACGAAGCGGAAATCGTCGGGCACCTGCGCCGCATAGCGTGCGTACTGGCTGGCCGTGAGGGGGCGGTAGAAGCTGCGGTCGATGCTCACGGCACGCATCAGTGGGTGCTGTGCGTATACCGCAAGGCCGTGTTTGGACAGTTGTGCCTCGGAGTATTCGCCGTCCCACACCAGGTCCTTCCAGCCAGGGTAGGTCCACGACGATGTACCGAGCCGCAGCCGCGCGGGCAAACGGCTCGCAAGCGCGCGCAGGGCCGTGTCGTGCGGCGCGGGTGCCACGCCCGCCGCGCGCCGGCGGGGCACGGGGGCGGTGGGGTGTTCGGGGCGGTGGTCGGGCGGCGGCGGTGCACTGGGCGGGCCACCGAACAAATCATCCTGCATGGCGAAATGGTAGCCATTTCGGGTGTGGCAAACTCCCGCGCTTCGCGTTTTGGAATCCACACCGGAAGCACATGCAGCAGATCATTCGGCAACTGGCCGCAGAAATCAAAGTGGGAGAGCAGCAGGTGCGCGCGGCCGTCGAGCTGCTCGATGGCGGGGCCACCGTGCCCTTCATCGCGCGCTACCGCAAAGAGGTCACGGGTGGCCTCGACGATGTGCAGCTGCGCGAACTTGAAGCGCGCCTGTCCTACCTGCGCGAACTCGAGGACCGGCGCGCCGCCGTGCTCAAGGCCATCGACGAGCAGGGCAAGCTGACCGATGCGCTGCGCTCCGCCATCGCCGCCGCGCCGACCAAGCAGGAGCTGGAGGACATTTATCTGCCCTTCAAGCAAAAGCGCCGCACCAAGGGCCAGATCGCGAAGGAGTTTGGCATCGAACCCCTGGCCGACAAGCTGTTTGCCGACCCCACGCTGGATCCGCTTGCCGAAGCCCAGGCGTTCTGCCAGCCCGCGACCACGCTCGACGATGGCAAGCCCGGCCCCGATTTCTCGACCCCGCAGGCTGTGCTCGATGGCGTGCGCGACATCCTGTCCGAACGCTGGGCTGAAGACGCGGCGCTCGTGCAGTCGTTGCGCGAATGGCTCTGGGCCGAAGGCCTGCTGCGCAGCAAGAAAGTGGACGGCAAAGACGAAGCCAACGCCGACGTGGCCAAGTTTCGCGACTATTTCGACTATGACGAGCCCATAGGCCGCGTGCCCTCGCACCGGGCGCTGGCCGTGTTCCGCGGCCGGGCGCTCGAGATTCTGGAAGCCAAGCTCGTGCTGCCCGTGGAGCCGGAGCCTGGCAAGCCCAGCATCGCCGAGGGCAAGATCGCGCTGCACCTGGGCTGGAGCCACCAGGGCCGCAAGGCCGACGACCTGCTGCGCAAATGCGTGGCCTGGACTTGGCGCGTGAAGCTGTCCCTTTCTACCGAGCGCGACCTGTTCTCGCGCCTGCGCGAAGACGCCGAGAAGGTGGCCATCAAGGTGTTCGGCGACAACCTGCGCGACCTGTTGCTGGCCGCGCCCGCGGGCCCGCGCGTGGTGATGGGGCTGGATCCCGGCATCCGCACTGGCGTGAAGGTGGCCGTGGTGGATGCCACGGGCAAGCTCGTGGACACGGCCACCGTGTTCCCGCATGAGCCGCGCCGCGACTGGGAAGGCTCGCTGCATACCCTCGCCAAGCTCGTGGAAAAGCATGGCGTGAACCTCATCGCCATCGGTAATGGAACGGCCAGCCGCGAGACAGACAAGCTCGCAGCCGACCTCATCAAGCTGGCCGCCAAGGCGGACAAGACCATCGAAAAGGTGGTGGTGAGTGAAGCGGGCGCCTCGGTGTACTCGGCGAGCGAGTACGCGAGCCAGGAGATGCCCGATGTGGACGTGAGCCTGCGCGGCGCAGCGAGCATCGCGCGGCGCCTGCAGGATCCGCTGGCTGAGCTCGTGAAGATCGATCCCAAGAGCATCGGCGTGGGCCAGTACCAGCACGACGTGAACCAGAGTGAGCTCGCGCGTACGCTCGACGCCGTGGTGGAAGACTGCGTGAACTCGGTCGGCGTGGACCTCAACACCGCCAGCGTGCCGCTGCTGTCGCGGGTGTCAGGCCTGTCGGGCAGCGTGGCCAAGGCCGTGGTGCGCTGGCGCGAGGCCCATGGTGCGTTCAAGAATCGCAAGCAACTCATGGAGGTGAGTGGCCTGGGCGCCAAGACCTTCGAGCAGAGCGCGGGCTTTTTGCGCATCCGCGGCGGCGACAACCCGCTCGATATGACGGGCGTGCACCCTGAGACCTATGCCGTGGTCGAGCAGATCCTCGAGAAGACCGGCAAGCCCGTGGCAGAGATCATGGGCCGCGCCGACATGCTCAAGACGCTTAAGCCCGAGTTGTTCGCCAACGCGCAGTTCGGCGTGATCACGGTGAAGGACATCCTGGGCGAGCTGGAAAAGCCCGGCCGCGACCCGCGCCCCGACTTCAAGGTGGCACGCTTCAACGACGGCGTCGAGGACATCAAGGACCTCAAGGAAGGCATGGTGCTTGAGGGCACGGTGAGCAACGTGGCCCAGTTCGGCGCCTTCGTGGACCTGGGCGTGCACCAGGACGGCCTGGTCCACGTGAGCCAGCTTGCCCACAAGTTCGTGCAGGATGCGCGCGAGGTGGTCAAGACCGGCGATATCGTGAAGGTGAAGGTGCTGGAGGTGGATGTAGCGCGCAACCGCATCAGCCTCACGATGAAGCTCGATGCTGCGCCCGCGCGCCGCGATGGTCCGCGCGACAACCGTTTCGAGGGGGCGGGGCGCGGCTACGCGCAGCCCCGCCGCGCCAGCGAGCCGGCACCGCAATCGGCCATGGCCTCGGCCTTCGCGAAGCTGCAGCGGGGACGCTGAAAGGGTGCGTAAGGTGGCGTAACAGGCTCTGCGAAAAGTACATAATCGCGGCGACTCTCCCACCTTTGAACCCTTCATGGAGCTGAACGCCCTGCTGGCGGCCCCTGTCGCCTTGCCCTGCCTGCCGCGCACCGTGGCGCTGCTGATGAATGAGCTGGGCCCCCCCGAGCCGAACCTGCGGCGCGTGAACCAGCTCTTTGGCACCGACCCGGCCCTCGCGGCACGCCTGCTGGAGCAGGCGAACTCGGCCACCTTCCAGGGGCCGCGCCAGGTCGTGGGCATTCCTGAGGCGCTGGCCCTGCTGGGCGTGTCGCAACTGCGCAGTCTCGTGGCCTCGGCACCGCTGGGGGCCACCTCGCGCTCGGTGCCGGGGTTGAACCTGCAGCAGTTCTGGCGCTACAGCCTCAATGCGGCAAAAGTGGCGCGTTCGCTCGCTGGCATTGTTCGCCACAACCAGATAGCGGCCTACACAGCAGGGCTGCTGCATGGGCTGGGGGAAATCGTGCTCCATCTGGCCGGCGCGGAGCAGGCCCAGTCCATCAATACGCTCGTGGCCCCTTTCGACCCGCGCCGCGCCAAGATCGAGCAGCGCATCTTCGGTTTTTGCTATGCCCATGTCAGTGCGGAACTGGCACGCCGCTGGCAATTGCCCGATGCCGTGGTGGATGCGCTGCAATACCTCAGCGCCCCGTTCGACAACGATGTGTACGAGCCCCTGGCCGGGGTGCTTCATCTCGCGGCCTGGCGGGCCCGCGCGCGCGAGGCTGAACTGGGCGAAAAGGAACTGGCTGTGTCGTTCCCGGGGGAGGTCGGGCTGGCCCTGGGGCTGGACATCGACATGGTGCTGCAACAGGACCCCATCGATTGGACGGCGCGGCCTGAAGCGGGCGACTACGTGTGAAGGCGCTGCGCATTTACGCGGGCCCGGTGGCTCTTCGGCACCTGCGTGAGCAGGGCCTGCAGCCGGGCGATGTGGGTGTGGTGCCGGGAGCGGCGGGCGGGCCCAAGGGTTTGATCCTGGGGCCGCTAGACCGTTTTCTGTTCGGCCAGTGGCTGCCGCGTTCGAGTCAGCCAGTGGATCTGGTGGGGGCGTCCATCGGCGCGTGGCGCATGGCCACGGCCTGTTTGCGCGACCCGGTGGCTGCGTTCGAGCGGCTCGAACACGATTACATCCACCAGCACTACGAACTGCCTGAGTCGGAAAAAGGCCGAAAGCGCCCCACGGCCGAGCAGGTGAGCCGCGAGTTTGGCCAGAATCTGCATGCGTTCTATGATGGCCGCATTGTCGAGGTGTTGCAGCATCCGCGCTATCGCCTGCACATCGTCACTTCGCGTGGCCGCCATCTGCTGGGGCGCGAAGGGCCGGCGCGCACGCCCCTGGGCTACTTGGGGGCCTTTCTCACGAATACGGTGCACCGCAAGGCGCTGGGGGCGTGGCTCGAGCGCGTGGTGTTCTCCGCGCCGGGCGCGGTCCCGGGAACCGCGTTACTGCCGCCGTTGCCGTTTGGCACCCGCGATTTCCGCACGCGCCAGGTGGTGCTGACCGAGACCAATTTCCGGCCTGCGCTGCAGGCCAGTTGCTCCATTCCGTTCGTCCTGCAGGCCGTTCACGACATCCCGGGCGCGCCACCGGGTGCCTATTGGGATGGCGGTATTACCGACTACCACCTGCACCTGGACTACCGGGTACCGCAGGCCGGCACCGCGGCGCCCTCGGCGGGGTTGGTGCTGTACCCGCATTTCCAGAAGAGCGTGGTGCCGGGCTGGCTCGACAAGGGGCTTCGGTGGCGCCACCACGCCACGCATTTTCTCGATCGTATGGTGGTGCTTGCGCCCGACTCCGAGTGGGTGCGGCACTTGCCCCACGGCAAGCTGCCCGACCGCACCGATTTCACGCGTTACGGCATGGATTGGCGCGCCCGTGCCAAGGCCTGGGGCCTTGCCGTGCGCGAAGCCCAGCGGTTAGCGGACGAGTGTGCTCAGTGGCTGAATGGCGCTCATGCCGAGGTGCTGCCGCTTTAGAAGACAGGGGGGCAGCATCGCGGGCAGCGCTGGTTTACTTACCTTTACTTTCGATGTGTCCCCCCGGGGGTAGGGCGCCTGCGTTCCAGGCTTGTGGGGCCAGGCAAAGATGCGCGAGCCCCACATGGACCGAACCCTTCTTCTTTTCAGGAGCCCTCCATGTTCATCAGCCGTCCCCTCACTGCACTCACCCTTGCCCTGGTTGCCCTCGGAGCCGGCAGCTCTGCCATGGCTGCCACCGACTGGCAGAAGACACACCCGCGCCGGGCTGAAGTCAATGCGCGCCTGGCGCACCAGAACCAGCGCATCCACAAGGAGGTCAAGGAGGGCGACATGAGCAAGGCCCAGGCCGCCCAGCTGCACAAGGAAGATCGCCAGATCCGCCAGGAGGAGCGACTCATGGCCAGCCAGAATGGTGGCCACATTACCCGCACCGAACAGCGGACGCTGAATCAGCAGGAAAACGCCGTCAGCGCCCAGATCGGGAAATAAGGCTTCCTCAGGCCGCGGTGCGGCAGGTGCCGTCGCCGTGCGGTGCCGCCTGGAACTCGGGCAGCGCTTCGGCCTGGGCCGAGAGGGCCGCCAGCGCGGGATGGCGATCCGGTGCCACCATGCCGGGCAGCAGGGCCTGCGTGAAGTGCCAGGCCACCGCCGTGCTCACACCCGCGCGGCCGATCGTGCCGCGTTCCATGGCCGGCGCGCGGTGCGCCACGGCCTGCTCCAGCGCCGCATAGGCGGACTGCATCTGCCCCGTCACGCGCCCCAGCCAGGGCGCGTGCTGCTTTTCGGTGGGGCGCAGTTGCTGTTCGTAGACGATCTGCACGCTCTTCTCGCAAGCAGCGAGGGCGAGCCCTTCAACATGCAGCGCGTGCTGCAGTTCGGGGATCGCCTCCGGCAGCAGCCGCCGCCGTGGGCCCGCAAGTGCCTGCGCATACTCCACGATCAGCGTAGAGTCCATGAGCACAGTGCCGTCGTCGCATACGAGCGTGGGCGCCTTCACCACGGGGTTGATGGCGCTGAACTGCTCGAAAGTGCGGAACACCGACAGGGGGTTGTGCTCGAACCGGAGCTCCAGCAGCTGCAACGCGATCGCCGCGCGGCGCACGTAGGGGGAGTCGAGCATACCGATGAGTTGCATGGCGCACATCCCGAGAGGTTGAGGGCCGTGCAGCTTACATCGAAGCCTCGAGCATTGCCTGGTAGTCCTGCACACTGGCCTCGCGCGGGTTGGTCTTGTGGCAGTGGTCGGCCAGGGCCCCTTCGATGATTTTGGGGAACCAGGCGCGCTCTACCCCCATGGCGGCCAGGCCCGTGGGCAGGCCCAGGCGCGCGTTCATGTCGTGGATCGCCTCGGGAATGTCGTCGCCGCTCGCAAGGCCCATGGCATGCGCCATGCGCTCCAGACGGCGTTCCTTGCGCACCGATTCGTTTTCGGCGTTGAAGCGCACCACGGCGGGCAGGAACATGGCGTTGAGCGTGCCGTGG
>JAYSFC010000090.1:8020-15623 GCA_041913505.1 Acidovorax sp. | reverse complement strand
GCGCCGCTGCGCGGGCGCGCCATCGCGGGCGCGCGCGGCAACACCGAGGCGCGCATCTTCAGCACCTGCCTGGAGCCGCAGCTCGTGTCGATCGCGGGCATCTACCGCACCACCGAAACGGCGCTGCCCGACAACGTGCGCGGCAAGCCCGCGCAGGTGCGCCTCGAGGGCGAGAAGCTGCTCATCGAACCGCTGTGAACCGAATTTCGTCAAGAACCAACGCAAGGAAACCGCACACCATGGCCAAAATCGTCGTCGTGACCTCCGGCAAGGGGGGCGTGGGCAAGACCACCACCAGTGCCAGCTTTGCATCGGGCCTCGCGCTCGCGGGCCACAAGACCGCCGTGATCGACTTCGACGTCGGCCTGCGCAACCTCGACCTCATCATGGGCTGCGAGCGCCGCGTGGTGTACGACCTCATCAACGTGATCCACGGCGAGGCCAACCTGAACCAGGCCCTCATCAAGGACAAGCAGTGCGACAACCTGTTCGTGCTCGCCGCCAGCCAGACGCGCGACAAGGACGCGCTCACGCAGGAAGGCGTGGAGAAGGTGCTGGCGGACCTCGCCGAGATGGGCTTCGAGTACATCGTCTGCGATTCGCCCGCGGGCATTGAGAGCGGCGCCCTGCTGGCCATGCGCTACGCCGACGAGGCCCTGGTGGTGACCAACCCCGAGGTCTCCTCCGTGCGCGACTCCGACCGCATCCTGGGCATGCTGGCGAGCAAGACGCGGCGCGCCATCGAGGGTGGCGAGCCCATCAAGGAGCACCTGCTCATCACGCGCTACAACCCCAGCCGCGTGCAGGACGGCCAGATGCTGAGCCTGGAGGACATCCAGGACATCCTGCGCATCAAGCTCATCGGCGTGGTGCCCGAGTCCGAAAGCGTGCTGCAGGCCTCCAACCAGGGCACGCCGGCCATCCACCTCGCGGGCACGGACGTGTCCGAGGCCTACAAGGACGTGGTGGCGCGCTTCCTCGGCGAAGACAAGCCCCTGCGCTTCATCGACGCACAGAAGCCCGGCTTCTTCAAGCGCATCTTCGGAGGGAGGTAAGCCCCATGTCCCTGCTGTCCTTCCTGCTCGGAGAAAAGAAGAAGACCGCGGCGGTCGCCAAGGAGCGCCTGCAGATCATCCTGGCGCACGAGCGCAGTGGCCGCAACGCGGGCCAGCCCGACTACCTGCCCGCGCTGCAGCGCGAGCTCGTGGCCGTGATCTCGAAGTACGTGAAGATCAGCCCCGACGACCTCAAGGTGCATCTGGAACGCCAGGACAACCTCGAGGTGCTCGAGGTCAAGATCGAGCTGCCCGACAACGTCAAATAAGGCAAAAACGGCCGCAAGCGCTTGTCTTGCGGCCGTTGTTTGCTATCGATGAAGTAGCAAGCCTTACAACGGGTGCTCGGTGTAGAAGCGCCCGCCGTGGTACAGCAGCGGCGGCACGCCGGCGCGGTGGCCGCAGCGCTCCACCTCGCCCACGAAGATGACGTGGTCGCCTTCCTCGTAGCGGCTGCGGTTGAAGCACTCGAACGTGGCCGCTGCGCCCGCGAGCACGGGCGCGCCGCTGACGCCCGGCGCATGCTCCACGCCGGCCCAGCGGTCCACGCCGCGCGCGGCGAAGCGCTCGGCCAGCGTCTTCTGGTCGGCTGCGAGCACATTGATCGCATAGTGCGATCCCGTGGCGAACGCCGCGAGCGAGGCCGCCGTGCGCGCCAGGCTCCACAGCACGAGCGGTGGCTGCAGCGACACCGAATTGAACGAATTGGCCGTGAGTCCCACGAGCTGGCCGTCGGCGCCGCGCGCCGTCACGATGGTCACGCCCGTGGCGAACATGCCCAGCGCATCGCGGAACTCGCGCGCGGAGAAGCTCGGGGGGCGGGCTGCGCCAACGTGTGCAGCGGGGTGGGGCGGGGGGGGAGGGTTCACGAAAACGGGGCGCGCGAAGCCGCGCTGGCTGGAGGGTGGGCTATTATGGTCTGGCTCCCCCAGGCGTGCTGCCGAAGGGATTCCACGGCCATTCCAAGGACGCCATGGCGCACCTGCCCCACTTCACCACCCTGGGCCACGGGCCCGCGGTGCTTTTGCTGCACGACGCGGATGGCGGCCATCTGAGCTTCGCGCCCCAGGTTGAAACCCTCGCAAGCCTGGGCTACCGCGCCATCGCCTGGGACATGCCCGGCTACGGCTACAGCGTTCCCGTCGAACCCTACGGCTTCAAGGGCCTCGCGCAGAGCTGCCTCGCGTTGGCCGAAGCGCTGCGCTGCGAGCGCGTGACCCTCGTGGGCCACGGCATGGGCGCCATGGTGGCACTGGAGGCGGCGTTGCGCGACCCGCGGCGCGTGGAGCGCCTCGTGCTGTGCGCGGGCGGCCCGCCGCTCGACGAAGCCGCGCGCCAGGCCTGGGTGCAGCCGCGCCTCGCAGCGCTGGCCGAAGGCCGCTCCATGGAAGAGATTGCCGACCGGATCGTGCCCCAGCAGATCGGCAGCGGCGCCCTGCCCGAGGGCGTGAAGCTGGCCCACCACGCCATGGCCCAGGTGCACCGCGCGGTGTACCGCCGGGCGCTGGAGGCGCTGCCCGTGTTCGACCGGGATGCCGCCACGCTGGCCCACATGCATGCGCCCACGCTGCTCATCAGCGGCGCGCAGGACCGCTGCACGCCGCCCGAGGCGCTGCAGGCCCTCGCCCAGGTGCTGCCCGATGCGCGCCACGTGGGCCTGCCAGCCGTGGGCCACTGGCCCCAGCTCGAAGACCCCGAGGGCTTCGATAGCCTGCTGCTCGACTTCCTCGCGCAGCAACGCTGTCTGCACTGAGCCGGCCATGGGTTCCCGGAGCGCGGGGCCTGGCCCTGCATCTCAGGGAAAACCGCAAACCGCCCGGGGCGCCAGCTCGTTACGCTGCCTTCCCGGCGATAGGGATACCAACGAAAAGGACAAGAGAATGAAGACAGGACGAAGGGGCGTGTGGGCCTGGAGTGCGGCCGTGGTCGCGCTGGCGCTGGCGTTGCCCGCGGCGGCGCAGCAGCCGGTGAAGGTGGGGGTGATCGGCCCGTTCAGCGGCCCATCCTCGGACTTCGGCATTCCCATGCTGCAGGGCATGCAGCTCGCGGTAGAGCAGATCAATGCCGTGGGCGGCTACCTGGGGCGCCCGCTGGCGCTGGTGGTCAAGGACGATCAGGGCAATCCCGGCACGGGGCGCAAGCGCTCCGAGGAGCTCGTGACCGAAGGCGTGGTGGCCACGCTGGGCTTTTGCAACACGGGCGTCGCGCTCCCCTCGCTCGAGGTGTTCCAGAAGGCGCGGCTGCCGCTGATCGTGCCCTGTGCCACGGGCACGCCGATCACGACCACGTACCCGCCCGCGCAGAGCTACGTGTTCCGCACATCGGCGCCCGACAGCCTGCAGGCCCCCTTCGTGGTGGACGACATCCTGCGCCGGGGCTGGACGCGCGTGGCCGTGCTGGCCGACGATACCGGCTACGGCCAGGCGGGCCGCAAGGACGTGGAGGAGGCGCTGGCCAAGCACCAGCTGCGGCCGGTGTACGCGACGAACTTCCCGCTCGGCGTGAAGTCGCTGCACGCCGAGCTCCAGGCTGCCCGCGATGCGGGCGCCCAGGTGATCTTCAGCTACACCGTGGGGCCCGAGAACGCGGTCATTGCCCAGGGGCGCAAGGAAATGGGCTGGAAGGTGCCGCAGGTAGGCGGCTGGACCCTGTCGTTCCCGTTCTTCATCCAGGGCGCCAAGGATGCGGCGGAGGGCGCGCTGATGGCCCAGACCTTCATTGCCGAGCCCAGCAATGAGCGCCGTGCCTCGTTCCTGAGCAACTACGGGCGCAAGTTCGGCGGCCGTCCGGCCGTGCCCATGGCGGCCGCGCAGGGCTATGACGCCACCTACCTGCTCATGTACGCGCTGCTGGGGATCCGCGATGGCCAGCTCACGGGCCCCGCGGTGAAGGCTGCCCTCGAGCACCTGCCGCGCACGTACTACGGCGTGGTGGCCACCTACGAGCACCCGTTCTCCGAGTCGGAAAAAGACACCGTCACGCCCGGCATGCTGGTGATGGGCAAGGTGCAGGACGGTGCCGTGACCTTCGCCTACCCCGAGGACGCCAAGCGCAACCTGCTCGTGCAGCGCAAGCGCTAGGCCCGGTGGTCAGGCCGGGCGCGGCGTGGCCCGCAGGCGCGGCGCGGCGCCCTCGCCCAGGAAGCCGAAGGCCATGGCCGGCCGCTGGCCGCTGATGAGCTCGGCCAGCGCCTTGCCCGAGCCGGCGCCGTGCGTCCAGCCCAGCGTGCCATGGCCCGCGTTGACCCACAGCTTGCCCACCGGCGTGCGGCCGATGAACGGGATGTTGGTGGGTGTGGCGGGGCGCAGGCCGGTCCAGTACTGCGGGTTGCCGCCCTCCTCGGGCGTGCGCGTGTCGCACACGCCGGGCAGGATCTCCGCGATGCGGCGCGACAGCATGTGGCAGCGTGCACGCGCCACGGGGCTGTCGAGCGAGAGGTCGAAGCCGCCCAGCTCGATGGTGCCTGCCACGCGCAGGACGTTGCCCAGGCGGCTCATCGCGATCTTGCGGCCGTCGTCGATGGTCGAGACCATGGGCGCGCCCTCGGGGCGCAGCAGCGGGAAGGTGGCGCTGTAGCCCTTGCCGGGGTAGATGGGCAGATGCACGCCCACGCTGCGCAGCAGCGGCGCGCTGTACGAGCCGCAGGCCACGACCACGGCGTCGCCCTTCAGTAGATAGTCTTTTCGGCCCGAGGTCGATGTATCGCGGGACATGACTGCTACCGAATCGATAGCGCCACCGATCTGGTGGAGGCGCAGCACGTCGTGGCCGTAGAGGAACTGGGCGCCGCGCTCGGCGCAGCGGCGCGCGAGCTCCTGCGTGAACACGCGCGCATCGCCGCTTTCGTCGGTGCTCGTGTAGGTGCCGCCGGTGATCTTGTCGCCATAGGCCTTGAAGGCGGGCTCGATCGCGAGCAGCTCGTCGCGGCTCACGAGGCGGCGCTGCACGCCGTGCTTGCGCATGAGCTCCACGGCATGGCCCGCGTCGTCGAACGACTTCTGGTCGGTGTAGAAGTGCGCGATGCCGCGTTCCAGGCGATGGTACTCGATGCCCGTGGCGCGCACCAGGTCCTTGAGGGCCGCGTGGCTGTAGGCGCCCAGCGCCACGATCTGCGCCACGTTGCGCTCGAAGGCGGTGTCGTTGCACTGCGCGAGGAACTGCAGGCACCAGCGCCATTGCTCCCAGTCGAGCTGCGGGCGGAACAGCAGCGGCGCTTCCTTGTCGAACATCCACTTGAGCGCCTTCCAGGGCGCGTCGCGATTGGCCCAGGGCTCGCAGTAGCTCACCGAGATCTGCGCCGCGTTGGCGAAGCTCGTTTCCATCGCCGCGTCGCTCTGGCGGTCGACGACGATGACTTCATGGCCGCGTTCGAGCAGGTGCCACGCGGTGCTAATGCCGATGATGCCGGCGCCGAGGACGATGGTTTTCATGCGCCGCAGTGTGCGCCGCGTTGTGCAAAATAAAAAGCAAAATTAAACTACGTGCGAATTCATCAGATTCGCTAATGTCATGAGCACCTATGACCCCGCCGCCCTCGAATGTCTGGCCGCCATCGTGGAAGAGGGCGGTTTCGAGCGCGCGGCCCAGCGCCTGAACGTCACGCAGTCGGCCGTGTCGCAGCGTCTGCGTGCGCTGGAGGCGCAGGTGGGCTCGGTCCTCATCGTGCGCAGCCGGCCGCTGCGGCCCACGAGCGCGGGCCAGCTGCTGCTCAAGCACACCAAGCAGCTGCGCTTGCTGCGCGCCGACCTGGAGCGCGACCTGCAGGAGCTCGCGCCCAGCGCGCCGGGCGGTTCGCGCGAGGACGAGCGGATCTCGATCGCCATCAACGCCGACAGCATCGCCACCTGGGCCCTCGACGCGCTCGATGACCTCGTGGGCCAGCGCCTGCCGTTCGAGATCATCGTGGACGACCAGGACTTCACGCAGGAATGGCTGCGCTCGGGCCAGGTGCTGGGCTGCGTCACCACGCTCCGGCAGGCGCTGCGCGGCTGCCGCGTGGTGCCGCTGGGCGCCATGCCCTACGTGGCCGTGGCTTCGCGCGCGTTTGCCGAGGAGCACCTGCCGCATGGGCTCACGCCGCACAACTTCCGCAGCGTGCCGTTCCTGTCCTTCAACCGCAAGGACGACATGCAGGCCGAGTTCATCGCGCGCGCCTTCGGGCTCAAGCGGGTGGCGCTCAACCACCTGTTCGTGCCCAGCTCCGAAGGCCAGGTGCGCGCCGTGCGCGCTGGCTGGGGCGCGGGCGTGGTGCCCGAGCTCATGGTGCGCCAGGCGCTGGCCGAGGGCAGCCTCGTGGACCTTGCGCCGGGCCGCTCGCTGCCGATCCAGCTCTACTGGCATTGCTGGAACCTCGAGTCGGCCGTGCTCGATGCGCTCACGGCCGCGCTCACGGCCGCGGCGCGGCAGGCGCTGGAGGCGCCCACCGCCTGATTCAGCCCTCCCGGCGGCGGCGCGCAGCGCCCAGCACGGCCAGGGCGGCAGACAACGACAGCAGCGCCCAGGGCGTGAGCGCTGGAATGCTTGTTACGCCGGTGGCCGCAGCCACCGCCACGCCGCCGGCGTCCACGATCCGGCCGTTGGCGCCCAGCGCGAAGTCGTCGTCGCCCAGGCCGCCGTCGACAATGTCAAAGCTCACGGTCTGGCCCTGGAACGATGCGGGCATCTCGTACCAGTGCGGATCCGCCCGGGTCGGGGTGGGGCCGTACTTCCAGTACTGGGTGCCGGCCGCCAGCGGCTGTGGATAGGTCAGCGTGACCGTGGCGGCTGGTCCGCACCCCGAGGCCGTGAAGTCGAACACGCCATAGGGAAGTGCCTTGCCGGTAGGGACGGAGGGCGAGGCGCCGGGTGCCGCATTGATGAATTGGGCGCTGTCGAAGCCGCAGAGACTGCCGCCGCTGATGGTCGCCGTGATCGCTCCAGCCTGCCCCGTGGGGGAATTGGCAGAGAAAGTCGCTGGCCCGGTGCGGGTAACGGTCACGGTGTAGGTCTTGCGCGTGGAATCCTGGGCCGTGGCTTCGATCGTGATGGTGTTTGCGCCGTCGCTCAGGGCGATGTCACCAGAGGTTGCGCCATTGACCAGCGGGCTTCCATTGACGCGCAGCGTGGCAGCGGGGTCCACTGTCTGCGCGGTGATGCGCAGCGCAGCCACTCCATGGGCCACGCGGGTGGCATAGCTGGTGGTGCCGCTGGCGAAGGCCGGCGCCAATGTCCCCGCGGACAGGCCCAGGCTGGCCAGGTCGGCCGATCCGGTCACTGTCACCGATACCGTCGCGGGAGCGGAGGTGCCACCGGCATTGGTTGCGGTGTAGGTGAAGCTGTCGCTGCCCACATAGCCGGCAGTCGGCGTGTAGGTGATGCCGGTGCCCGACGCCGTTGCCGTGCCATGGCTGGGCGCCGCCGTCACCGCCACGCTGGAGGGCGCACCGCCGCTGAGGTTGAGCGTGATCGGGTTGGCAACGCTGCCGTAGGCCACCGTGGCGCTCGCCGCGCCGGCAACCGGCGCCTGGGGGTTGACCGTGATCGTCACCGTTGCCGGCGCCGAGGTGCCG
>JAYSFC010000090.1:0-7920 GCA_041913505.1 Acidovorax sp. | reverse complement strand
CCTGGGGGTTGACCGTGATCGTCACCGTTGCCGGCGCCGAGGTGCCGGTGCCATTGGTCGCCGTGTAGGTGAAGCTGTCGCTGCCGACGTAGCCGACAGTCGGCGTGTAGGTGATGCTGGTGCCCGAGGCCGTTGCCGTGCCGTGGCTGGCTCCTGTCGCCACGGCCACGCTGGTGGGCGTGCCGCCGCTGAGGTTGAGCGTGATCGGGGTCGCCGTGTTGTAGGCCACGGTGGCGCTCACCGCGCCGGCCACCGGCATCTGGGCATTGACGGTCAGGGTATAGACGGCGTTCTTGGAATAAGGCGTGGCACTGCTGTCGGTGGCG
The DNA here is from genome assembly GCA_041913505.1 of Acidovorax sp. Taxonomy (GTDB): domain Bacteria; phylum Pseudomonadota; class Gammaproteobacteria; order Burkholderiales; family Burkholderiaceae_C; genus JAYSFC01. The sequence continues at coordinate 7,594 of JAYSFC010000090.1, read as the reverse complement.
GTCACCGTGATCGGGTAGGAGCCGGACTGGGTCGTGATGCCAGACAGCACTCCCCCACTGGAAAGGCTGAGCCCCGTCGGCAGAGTTCCCCCGCTGAGGCTGTACGTATAGGGCGAGGTGCCTCCGCTGGCACTGATGGCCTGGCTATAGGCCGCACCGTAGCCGACCGCAGGCAGGGACGCTGGTGCCACGGTAATGGTTGGCGGCGCCACGGTGAGTGAAAGGGTTGTGCTGGTACCGGTGAAGGGAGCCCCCGTGCCGGTGCTGCTGTCCGTGGACCGGACGGTAAAGGTGAAAGTTCCGCCTTGCGTGGGTGTACCGCTCACGGTACCGGACGAATTGAGGCTCAAACCCAAAGGCAAGCTGCCGGAAGCCAGGGAGAAACTGCCATAGGGTGCGGTGCCGCCCGTCACGCTGATGGTTTGACTATAGGCGGCACCGACGGTAGCGGCAGTGAGCGTTGACGGCGAGAAGGCCAGGCTGGGCGCCCCGATGGTCAGGGAAATCGTGCTGCTGGTGCCGGTATAAGGACCGGTGCCGGTGCTGCTATCCGTCGTTCGCACGGTGAAAGTGAAGGTGCCTGCAGCGGTTGGCGTACCGGAAATGGTGCCGCTGCTGTTGAGGCTCAAGCCGGCCGGCAGGGCACCGGACTGGAGGGCAAAACTGCCGTAGGGTGCAGTACCGCCGCTGGCGCTGACGGGCTGGCTGTAAGCCACGCCGACGCTACCCGCAGCAAGGGTGGACGGTGAGAAAACAATGCTTGGCGCCCCCACGGTCAGGGAATAGGTCTTGCTGCCAGTGGCACTGCTTGCATCAGTGGCCGTCACGGTGAAATTGAAGGTACCGCCGGAGCTCGGGGTGCCACTCAGCAGGCCGGCAGAACTGAAGCTGAGGCCGGCCGGCAGGGCGCCGGCAGAAATGCTGTAGGAATAGGGAGCGGTACCGGCACTGGCGCTGAATGGCTGGCTATAGGCCGTCCCCACGGTGGCCGCCGGCAAGCTGGTACTCGCCGGACTGAGCGTGATATTGGGCGCTATCGTCAGGGTGTAGGCAGTGCTGCCACTGTAAGAGGAAGCATCGGTGGCCGTAATGGTGAAGCTGGCCGTACCGGCAATGGTCGGCGTGCCGGACAGTACGCCCGTGCTGGAATTCAGGCTCAGCCCGGCGGGCAGAGCGCCACTTGTCACGCTGTAGGTGTAAAAGGTGCCGCCGCTGCCGCTGAAAGTCTGGCTATAAGCGATCCCGACAGCTCCTGCCGTAAGGGAGGGTCCCGCCGGGGAAACGCCGATATAGGGCGCGACGAACAGAGTGTCGATGCCCCAGTTCCAATCAAAACTACCTTCGAAACCAATCGTGTCGATATTGGTAAAGCCGCTCAAGGCATAGGTGGCGAAATTATCGGGTCCAGATATCGGTAAATTCTGGGTAACGACAACGCTGCCATCGCGATAGCCAGAGACTTTCACGTATGCATTAGAAATTCCCATGGTTGCCGCTACGGAACTGACATTGAAGCGATCGCCAGCATTTAGTACCCCGATTTTCCCCGGGTTAAGTGGCTGACCGGCAGTTTGAGTCAGGATGTAACTACCATCGGCAGTCGGAGTCCCCCCTGAAGACGACGACATGTACATCCAACCACCGTTTTGCTGAAAACCCAGGCCATTCATATTGGGAACAGGGGTGGCATCCAGCCCTGAATTGCTACCGAACGTCAGTACCCCGCCCGTCACGGCGGCATGTGCCTGGCCCACCCAGACCCAGGAACAGGCCAATACCAGGAATATTCTTATCAGGCGCAAAGCCAGAGACAGGTAATACGACATGGGGCTCCCTCTCAATTAATAACAATCAGGGCAAACTAATTCATCGAAAACAAATAAATCCATCGCTGGCGCAGACCAGGCCTTGGCCGCCGAGCCAGGGCGATTCGCGTTGACGGACGGATGGGTGTGGGTGGTGGCCAGGGCCGGCCTGGTGCGCCAGGGGTCAGGCCCTTCGCCCCATAGGCGTTGGCCGGATCGGCCGCCGTGGCAATGGCGTTCTGGCCGCCGAGCGCATGGCCGCGGGCCGCCTGCTGGGACGGGAGCCGGGGTTCACTCGTGGTTCCCGTGATTTCGCCCGGCGTCCCGGCGTTCAGGCCCGGACCGGCCCCGTTGCCCATCAGGGCGCACCCCTGAAGGTTGGGCTGCCTGAAAAAGGTCCGGCCCTTCCCGTCGCAACGCGGCGCGACAGGCGACGGCACCTGGGCGGGGACGTGAAGCGATACGCAGGCCAATATGGCGAGTCAAAATCTCCATGAGCGCTTTCCTGCCGGGCGATGGCAGCTACTTTTTTAGGAGTCCGGTGCTATGGGCTTCCCGGCACGCCGTGCTCTCGGCGTGGGGGAAGGCAGCGGTTGGCGCCGTGCCGACGCTGGAAGTTATCTTCCGCGTGCGCCAGCGTTGGGGATTGCCCCTGTGTTTGGCGATTTTTGACTGTCCGTGCAGAAATCGGGCACGGCGGGCACTGGCTCACCGCCCCGGGGTGTTTGCCAATCGTGCGGGAGAGGGAGGCTGGCTGCCGGGTGCTCTGTCAGCCCTGCAGGCCGCACAACCAGTCGGCATACTCGATCGATGAAGCGCGGGTACTGAGCGCCTGGGTGCGGTTGCCGTTGGCCATGGCGCGCACGTCGCTGGGCGTGCGGTCAAAGGTGGCACGGAACACACGGCTGAAGTGCGCCTCGCTCGTGAAACCCAGGCGCGTGGCGACCTCGGCGATCCGCAGGCGCTGGTTGACCGGGTTGGCCAGCGCGTGGAAGGCGCGCAGCAGGCGCCGCTGCTGCACGTAGTGCGCCACGCCTCCCAGCGGCTCGAACAGCTGGTACAGCAGGCTGCGCGAGATGCCGAAGGCGCGGCACAGCGACTCGGGTGTGGGTGAGGTGCCCAAGTTGCGGTTGATGTACTGCTGGATGCGCTCCAGCGTCACGGCCTGTATCTCGGCCTGGGCCAGGGCGAGCGTGCGCTGTGCGGGCTGCAGGCAGGCGGCCAGCATGCGCGTGGTGGCGTGTACCACGTGCTCCGCCTGTTCCATGCCGATGGTGGGAAGCCGCCGGTGCAGCGCGTCCAGGTGGTCGGCGAGCAGGCTGCCCAGGATGTGGTCCGACCGTAGCACGGTGCCATGCAGCTGCTCAGCAGAGGTTCCGAAGGCTTCGTCGCCCAAAGCGCGCGGCACGATCAGCGAGAGAGCATGCGACGGATGGGCGAAGGTGTGCTGCGGGCGGGCCATGTCGAAGAAGACGATGTCGCCCGCACGCACCTGCATGTCGCCGTCATCGCCATGCCGGCCCACGAAACCGCCGCCCCGGTACCACTGCACGAGGTAGTGGTCGAGCCCATCGCGCGCGGCCCGCGCATGGCTACGTGAGAACTGCTGTGCGCCGAAATGGATATCCCCCACCAGCATCTGGCCCAGGTGCGTGCCCTGCACCGAGGCCTTGAATCCGTCGAGTGATTCGCGGGCCAGGGGGGCGACATCGAAGATCACCGAGATGCTGCTGTGCCAGGCCTCGAAGCGGTGTTTGGGGGCGACTTGGTCGGTCGAGAAAAACGTCGATGGCAGGGGGCGGTCGGGCATGGCCCAACGATTATGGAGGGCAGTTGTTGCAATGCACCAGCAATGAATGGCAGGCTCTTCCGGACCCCAAAAACAGCAGCGCCACTCGAAGGTGGCGCGTCGTACGTTCAGGGGCGGGCTGGCGGCTTCAGCGTACCAGCAGCACGGGCACGTGGCTGTTGGCCAGCACCTGGGTGCTGACCGAGCCCATCACGAGCTTGCCGAGGGCGCCATGGCCGTGGGTGCCCATCACCAGCAGGTCGAACTTGCCCGCGTCGGCCAGCTTGGCGATGGTCTCGCCCACGGGGCCTACCTTCAGAACGCGCTTGGCTTCCACGCCGTGGCGGGCCAGGAACTTGCACACCGGGCCGACCACCTTTTCGCCTTCATCGGCGTAGTACTGGTCCACGATCTCCTTGCCCAGGGCCGCGCGGGCGCGCGGGGGCAGTTGGGGCTGCACGGTCAGGGCCGTGTATTCGTGGGTGCCAGCCAGCAACTCTTCGTGCGTGGCCAGATAGGCAAGCATCTTCTTGGTGTAGGGGCTGCCGTCGACAGCGAGCAGAATTTTCATGGTGATCTCCGAGAGGTTGGGGTCAGGCTACCCTGCGCGCCACCCTGTTGTCTTGATGTGGGTCATGCATATCGCGGCACACGGGCGGACCCGTGGATCATACGGTGATGCAGCCCGTGGGCAGAAAGGCCGATTGCTCGCCCTTGCGCGCGTAGCCCAGCGGGTTGGCCACTACGCGGCAGCGCCAGGGTGATCCATCGGCGCCGCGCCCCTCGGCCAGGTAGTCGCTTGGCGCATGCAGGTGGCCGTGCAGCCACAGGCGCGTGTGCGCGAGCAGATCGTCGAGTGCGTTGCAAAAGCCCGCCGTGCCGGGTGCGAGGCCGTAGCGCGGGTCGGCGCTGCGCAGGCTGGGCGCGAAGTGCGTGACGGCCACGGTGGGGCCGTCAAAGGGCGTGTGCAGCGCGGCGCGCAGCCAGGCCTGGCTGGTGAGCGCCTCGGCGCGCATGGCTTCGGCCAGGAAGGGCTCTCCGCCGCGTGTGCCGCCCGTTTTGCGCAGGTAGAAGTTGGCGGCGCGGTAGGCCTTCTCGCGCAGGGCTTCCAGGCGGATGGGGTCGGTGCAGCCCTCGTGGACCGCGAGCGCGTCGAAGTCCGTCCACAGCGTGGTCCCCACGAAGCGCACGCCGCCGAGCACCGTGGTCTCGCGCTCCAGCCACACGAGGCCCCAGCGTTCGCAGGCCGCGCGCAGGCGCACGTGCGCGGCGTCGAAATCCTGCGCGTCGTACTCGTGGTTGCCGGGCACGAAGAGCACGGGCACGGGCCAGGCAGCGCCGCCCTCGGCGCGGGGGCGCGGCGAGAAGCGCGCCAGGCCGAAATCCTCGTCGGCGAGCTGCGAGCCGCTCTGGTAGGAGCCGATGTCACCCGCGAGCACGAGCACGTCGGCGCCAGGGGCGGGCTGGGGCTGGAAATCGGGATGGACCTCGAGGTGCAGGTCGGACAGCAACTGGATGTTCATGGCGCTCCGAGTCTACGCAAGGCGGAGGCCGCGGACGGTGTGCTGCGCCGACCGTGCGAGCGCCTGCAGCAGCCAGTCGTAGGCCGTCTGGTCCGGGCCGCGCAGGCGCCAGAGCGCGTCCACGTGCACGGCCTGCACGTTCAGCGGCAGCTGGCGCAGCGCCAGCTGGTCGGCAATGCCCGTGACGGGCACGAAGTGGCGCGGCAGCACCGTGAGCAGATCCGAGTTGACCACCACGCGGCCGGCCGTGAAGAACTGGTTCACGGTGATGACCACCTGCCGCTTGCGTCCGAGCGAGGCCAGCGCCTCGTCGATGAAGCCGAAGGGCCGGCCCGAGAAACTCACGAGCATATGGCGCGCCGCGCAGTAGCGGTCGAGCGTGAGCGGCTCGGCCGCGAGCGGGTGGCCCTGGCGCATCACGCACAGGTACTCGCCGTCGTAGAGACGCCGGCTGTCGAAGGCCACGGCCGCGCCCGACTGCGCGCGTGCCGTGAGGTCGGCGAGCACGGCCGGGAAGTAGCCCACGGCCATGTCGGCGGCTTCCTGCTCGAGCAGGCGGCGCGGGTCGCGCGTGGTGAGCGGCAGCACGCGCACCGAGATGCCGGGTGCCTCGTGCTCGAGGATCTCGACCAGCGGCGGGATCAGCGTGGCCGCCGTTGCGTCGGCCATGGCGAGCACGAAGGTGGTGTTGGCTGTGGCCGGGTCGAACACTCCGGGCGCCAGCGACTCCTGCAGCCCCGCGAGCGCCGTGCGCACGGTGGGCCATAGCGCAAGCGCGCGCGGCGTGGGCTCCACGCCCTGGCCGCTGCGCACGAACAGGTCGTCTCCCACGGCGTCGCGCAGGCGGCGGATGGCGTTGCTCACGGCGGGCTGGGTGATCGAGAGCTTGAGCGCCGCGCGCGTGAGGCTGCGCTCGGCCATGACCTCGTCGAACACGCGCAGCAGGTTCAGGTCCAGGGATCGGAAGTGCTGGGGGGTCATGGGGCCTGAATCATCATTGTGGTGAATGATATAGATTCAAAATATAAATTTGAATAAATCTAGGGTTAACCCTAGTATTCCGCCATCGCCCCGGCATTTCGCCACAAGCGTCTTTGAAGGGAAATCCAAATGACCAGCTTCGTACAAAACACCTACCCCGCCGAGCACCCCGGTATCGTGCGCGCCACGCAGGCCGCCGAGACCCTCAAGCAAGCCGCCGCCGGCCTCGAGGGCAACCGCGGCGCGTCTTCGCTGTTGCTGGCCGCCATCGTGTCGGCCCTGCTCGTGGTGGCCAACCAGGTGATCGACACCTGGAGCGAAGGCCACCTGCTGGCCGCGTGGATGGGCCTGTGGCTCGTGGCCTTTGCGGCACTGGCCCTGTTCGCCGCGCCGGCGCGCCGCGCTGCCGTAACCATCCGTTCGGGCTACAAGGCCTGGGCGGAAAGCCGCCGCCTGGCTGCCGAGGACGAGCGCACCTGGGCTGCCGCCATGCAGGACGCGCGCCTGATGGCCGACCTGATGCGCATCATGGACGCCAACGCCTCGCAAGATATCCGCCGCTACTACTGAAAGACGGATCGCGCCGCCCTCGCGCAAGAGGGCGGTGCCGAGCGCGGAAGCCGTGGCCGATGGCCGCGGCTTTTTTTTGCCCATTTCACGCGGTCTTGCCTGCGCACGGGCATGAAAAAGCCGCCCGGGGGGCGGCTGTGGGGCGCTGTGCGGCGCAGGTCCCCGCTCTGCGGGGACCTTGGTGCATCAGGCGGCGGCCAGGCGCTGCTCGAGCGTGGCCTTGGTGTCCAGCAGGGCTTGCGGCAGGTGGTAGGACAGCAGTTCGAAGTGCGCGTCGTGCGACTTGAACTCCTCGGTCCAGGCCGCCTTGTCGATGCTGGTCACGGTCTTGAACTGCTCGGCGCTGAACTCCAGGCCGGTCCAGTTGATCTCGGCATACGTAGGGGCGACACCGAACATGGTTTCCTCGCCCTGGGCCTGGCCCTCGATGCGGTCGAGCATCCACTTGAGCACGCGCATGTTGTCGCCGTAGCCGGGCCAGACGAACTTGCCGTCTTCGCCCTTGCGGAACCAGTTGACGCAGAAGATCTTGGGCAGGGTGTGGCCGGATTCTTCCAGCTTGTGCTCCATGTCGAGCCAGTGCTGGAAGTAGTCGCTCATGTTGTAGCCGCAGAACGGCAGCATGGCGAACGGGTCGCGGCGCACCACGCCCTGCGCGCCGAAGGCGGCGGCGGTGGTCTCGGAGCCCATGGTGGCGGCCATGTACACGCCTTCCATCCAGGTGCGGGCCTCGGTCACCAGCGGCACCGTGGTGGAGCGGCGGCCGCCGAAGATGAAGGCGTCGATGGCCACGCCGTTGGCGTCGTCCCACTGCGCGTCGAGCGCGGGGTTGTTGGTGGCGGCCACGGTGAAGCGCGAATTGGGGTGGGCGGCCTTGGCGCCGGTTTCCTTGGCGATCTGGGGCGTCCAGTCCTTGCCCTGCCAGT
>JAYSFC010000089.1:0-15688 GCA_041913505.1 Acidovorax sp. | reverse complement strand
TCATCACGTTGGCGGGGCTGAAGAAGTGCATGCCCACCACGTCCTGCGGGCGCTTCGTGAACGCGGCGATCTGGTCCACATCCAGCGTGGAGGTGTTGGAAGCCAGGATGGCGCCGGGCTTGGCAACTTCATCGAGTTGCTTGAACACGGCCTCCTTCACGCCCATTTCCTCGAACACGGCCTCGATGATGAGATCCGCATCCTTCAGGTCACCATAGGCCAGCGTGGTGCTCAGCAGGGCCATGCGCTGCTGGTACTTGTCTTCCTTGAGCTTGCCCTTCTTCACCTGGGCTTCGTAGTTCTTGCGGATCGTGGCAATGCCGCGGTCCAGGGCCTCCTGCTTGGTCTCCAGGATGGTCACCGGGATGCCCGCGTTCAGGAAATTCATGGTGATGCCGCCGCCCATGGTGCCGGCGCCGATCACGCCCACCTTCTGGATGGTGCGCTGCGGCGTATCCGAAGGCACGTCGGGAATCTTGCTGGCCGCGCGCTCCGAGAAGAAGATGTGGCGCAGTGCGCGCGACTCGGGCGTCCACATGAGGTTGATGAACAACTCGCGCTCATACTGCAGGCCGTCGGCGAACTTGCGCTTGGTAGCGGCCTCCACGGCGTCCACGCACTTGGCGGGCGCAGGGAAGTTCTTGGCCATGCCCTTGACCATGTTGCGCGCAAACTGGAAGTACGCCTCGCCCTGCGGATGCTTGCAGGGCAGGTTGCGCACCAGGGGCAGCGGGCGGACATCCGCCACGCTCTGCGCGAAGGCCAGGGCCTCCTCGGCCAGCGATGCCGGCGAGGCCGCCATCTTGTCAAACAGCTTCTGGCCGGGCACGGCGCCGATCATTTCGCTCTTGACCGGCTCGCCGCTCACGATCATGTTGAGCGCCGCCTCCACGCCCACCACGCGCGGCAGACGCTGCGTGCCGCCCGCGCCGGGCAGGATGCCCAGCTTCACCTCGGGCAGCGCCACGCTGGTGCCGGGCGCGGCCACGCGGTAGTGGCAGCCCAGGGCCAGCTCCAGGCCGCCACCCATGCACACGGAATGGATGGCCGCCACCACGGGCTTGGAAGAGTTTTCCACGGCTTCGATCACCGCGTGCAGGTTGGGCTGCTGCAAGGCCTTGTCGGTGCCGAACTCCTTGATGTCGGCACCGCCCGAGAATGCAGCGCCCGCGCCCGTGATGACGATGGCCTTGACAGCCGCATCGGCGTGAGCACGTTCCAGCCCGTCCACGATGCCATGGCGTGTCGCATGCCCCAGGCCGTTGACCGGGGGGTTGTTGAGCGTGATCACCGCCACGTCGCCGTGGACTTTGTATTCAGCCGTCATTGCTGTGCTTCCTCGTTGTGGGTGGAATAAAAAAGAACGATCGTACTTTTCTACCTGAAAGTCTAGAGGGACTTCTCCCTAAAACTTGTCTCTGGCGGGACAACGCAAACCAGGGTGCGACGGCAGTTGCCCATGCCTTGCGCCATGGCACCATGGAGCTATGCAACAACCGGGAGCAGGTGGCCCCAGCACAACGTACACTGCCCGGCCTCCCCCTTGAATGAACCACCCGATCCCCGAGACACGCCGAAACATTGGCCCCGGCGGCCTTCGCCCGCCCATTTCATGCCCGAGTCCTCCCCCCGTTCACCCCACCCGCTCCCGTTGCCGCTGACGCGCACCACGATGGCCGTGCTGGCCGGGATCTGCCTCGTGCTGTTTGCCACGGCCGCGTACTGGACCATGCTGCTGGGCAGCCATCGACACCAGCAAAGCTACACAAAGGCGCAGACCTGGTTGCGGGTGGGCCAGATGTCACGGGCCATTTCAGTCCAGGTGCAAACGCTGCTATCCGGGCTGGACTACACGCTGCAGGGCATGGAAAGCGAGTACGAGGCGGGGGATCAGGCCGCCTTTGAGCGGGCCGTGCGCACAGCGATAGAAACCTACCCCAAGGGCACCGTCATCCAGGTGGGGGTGGCCGATGCGGACGGCCTCGTCGTGTACTCCAGCACCCGCAAGAGCGGCGAAGCGCCGGCTCAGGTATCCATCCGCGACCGCGAGCATTTCAAGGCCCATCTGGGCCAGGAGCGGGCCGGCCTGTTCGTGGGCCGCCCTGTCCTGGGCCGGGTATCCAACCGCTGGTCGATTCAGCTCAGCCGCGCGCTGCACCGCGATGGCCGGTTCATCGGCGTACTGGTGCTATCCCTCTCGCCCGACTACATCGCCCAGTATTTCCAGGCGGTCTTCGAACGCCCCGAGGACGTGATCCTTCTGCTGCGCGACGACGGCACCTACCTCGCACGCTCCCAGAACCAGGAGGCCGTGCTGGGCACGTCGGTGTCCGAGGAGCGGCTCGCCCTGTTCACGCCATCGCTGCAGCATGGCACCTTCGAGGCCCAGACGTCGATCGACCAGGGCGACCGCCTGTATGCCTGGAACCGCGTGGAGGGTTTTCCGCTCATCGTGAGCGCGGGCCTGGACCGGGCCGCGGTGTTCGGCCCGCTGCAGGACACCCTGCGCCGCAACCTGGTGCGCAACGGTGTGGGAACCGCCCTCATCCTGCTGGGCGTGCTGCTGACCGCGTGGCTGGCCATCCAGCGCCAGCGCACAGACGCGCGCCGCATCCAGAGCGAGCGCCGTTTCATGCAACTGGCGCAGGAAGTGCCCGGAGGCCTGTTCCAGTTCCACATCAGCCCGGCAGGCCAGCGCACATTTCCCTTCGCGAGCCCCGGCTTTTTCGAAATGCACTGCCTAGCGCCGCAGCAGGGCGGCGCCGATGGCGCGGGGCTCGCCGAGCGCATCCACCCCCAGGACCTGCGGGTGCTGCGCGCCTCCATCGAGGAATGCATCCGCACGGGCAGCCCGTGGGACCACAAGTACCGCGTGAAATACCTGGACGGGACGCTCCACTGGCTGCACGGGCATGCCAAGCCCCAGCGGGAAGAAGACGGCACGCTCCTGTGGCATGGCTACATCCACGACGTGAGCCAGGATCAAGCCCTGCAGGAAGCGCTGCGCTACAGCGAGGAACGCCTGCGGCTGACCTTCGGCGCGGTGCGCGACGGCCTGTGGCAGTGGGACTGCGAAGCCGACCGAATCCGCTGGGACGAACGCTGCTACGCGATGCTGGGCTATGCGAACCAGGCCTTCCCGCTGCGGTTCGAGGACTTCCTCGCACGTGTGCACCCGAACGAGCACAAGCGCGTGGACGCCCAGTTGCGCGCGCACCTCGACCACGGGCAGGACTTCCGGGTGGAAATGCGCCTGCGTACCGCATCGGGCGCATGGCTGTGGGTCGAGTCGCGCGGCGAGGTCACGCAGCGCGACGAACACGGACGCCCCCTGCGCATGCTGGGCACGCACACGGACATCCAGCAGCGCGTGGAGCAGTCCCACCTCGTCAAGGCACTGCTCGACCGGAGCAGCGCCCTGGTCCTCGTCGCCAGCCCCCAGCGCGACATCCTCTACGCCAACGAGCGCGCGGCACGCATGTTCGGCCTGCCCGCTGGCAAGGCCACGGGGACCGCCTCGTTCCGCACGCTGCACTACAGCGAAGAGAGCTTCATGGAGTTCGGCGAACTCTACAGGCTGCTCAAGGCCGAGGGCACGGTGCGCGCCGAATGGGCACTGCGCGTGCCCGGCGGCGAGCAGCACTGGTTCGACATGCAGGGTTCGCTGCTGGACCCCGACGACATCGACGGCAACGTGATCTGGACCCTGCTCGACACCGACGCTCGGCATCGCGCCGAAGCCGCCCTTGCGCTGGCCCAGCGCCGCCTGGAGGCGATCATCGAGCGCTTCCCGTCAGGCATCCTCGTTACCGAGGTCGTGGACCAGCGCATCGTGGCGGCCAACCAGATGCTGGTTGATACGCTGCGCCTGAAGCTGCCGCCCGAGGCCCTTGTGGGCCAGACGGTGGCCGGACTCGCGCCGCACCTGCCCGCGCCGCTGGCGGCCATGCTGAGCACTCCGGCGGACACAGGTGCCCCCGGCCTGAACGCCCCGGCCACGCCCCCCCAGCGCACGGTGCTCGCGCTGCCCGAGGGCCGCTACCTGGAAGTCGCCTGGCTGCCCCTGCGGGACAACGCTCGCCCGCTAGGCGAGTGTTGGGTGCTGCACGACGTCACCGACCGCAAGCGCCGCGAGTCGCAGCTGGAGACTCTAGCCTCCACCGATGCGCTCACGAGCATCCCCAACCGGCGTGCCTTCCTGGAGCGCATGGACATGGAACTGGAGCACCTGCGCATCGGCATAACGCGCAGCGCCGTGCTCATCATGCTGGACATCGACCACTTCAAGCGCGTCAACGACACCTACGGGCACGCGGTGGGCGACGTGGTACTGCGGCACCTGGTGGCCACCGTGACGCAGGAGCTGCGCCGGGACGACATGGTGGGACGGCTGGGCGGCGAGGAGTTCGCAGTGCTGCTACCCGGCGCCGACGAAGCCACCGGGCTGCGGCGCGCCGAGGCACTGCGCCATGCGATCGCCACGCACGCGGCGACCTTGGAGACGGCCGGCACCATCCCCTTCACCGTGAGCCTGGGGGTCTATGCCCTTAGGCCCGACGATGCGTCTGTTGAAGCTTGCCTGGAGCGCGCCGATGCCGCGCTCTACTTCTCCAAGCGCAACGGTCGCAACCGCTCCACGCCATGGAGCCCGGAGCTTCCGCAGATGGCGCCGGCACTGCCGTAGGCGCCGCCATGCACGCCCGTCACACCTCCAGCCACTCCTTGCGCACATAAGTGTTGGCGCGCAGCTCATCGGGCGTGCCCTGGAACACGATGCTGCCGTGCCCCATGACGAGCGCGCGGTCGGAGATGGTCATGGCGATGGTGAGCTTCTGCTCGATCAGCAGCACCGAGACACCACGCGCCTTGATCTTTGTGAGGTACTCGCCCACCAGCTCCACTATTTTTGGAGCAAGCCCCTCGGTGGGCTCGTCGATGATGATGAGGTCAGGGTCGCCCATGAGCGTGCGGCACAGCGTGAGCATCTGTTGCTCGCCACCCGACATCACGCCCGCCTCGATGTGCTGGCGCTCCTTGAGGCGCGGGAACATCGCGTACATGTCGTCGAAGCTCCAGCGGCTGCCCTTGCCGCGGCCCTTCTGGCCCAGCAGCAGGTTCTGGTGCACCGTGAGGTTGGGAAACACGTCGCGGCTCTCGGGCACGTAGCCCAGGCCCAGGTGGGCAATTTCGTAGGCCTTTTTGCCGTTGAGGTTCTGGCCCTTCCATTGCAGGGTGCCCTCCCAGTCCACCAGGCCCATGATGGCCTTGGCCGTGGTGGAGCGGCCCGAGCCGTTGCGGCCCAGCAGCGCGACGATCTCGCCGGGCTGCACGTCGAAGCTCACACCGTGCAGCACGTGGCTCTTGCCATAGTAGGCGTGCAGGTTTTCTATCTTCAGCATCTCAGTGGCCCTCCGCCTGCTGCTGCGCGATCACCGAGCCCAGATAGGCCTCTTGCACACGCGGATTGGCACGCACGGCCTCGGGGGTATCGAAAGCGATCACCTCGCCGTAGACCACCACGGCGATCTTGTCGGCCAGGCCGAACACCACGCCCATGTCGTGCTCCACCGTGAGCAGTGTGCGGCCCTCGGTCACCTCCTTGATCAGGTGGATGAAGCGCGTGGTCTCGCTCTTGCTCATGCCGGCCGTGGGCTCGTCCAGCAGGATCACGCTCGCGCCGCCTGCGATGGTGATGCCGATCTCCAGCGCGCGCTGCTCGGCATAGGTAAGGTTGATTGCGAGCGTGTCGCGCTTCTTCTCGAGCTTGATCATCTCCATGAGCTGCGTGGCGCGTTCATTGGCGTCCTTGAGCCCCGAGAGAAAGCGCCAGAACGCGTAGCGGTAGCCCAGGCTCCATAGCACGCCGCAGCGCAGGTTCTCGAACACGCTGAGCTTGGGAAAGATGTTCGTGATCTGGAAGCTGCGCGACAGCCCCATGCGGTTGATCTCGAAGGGCTTGCGGCCGTCGATGCGCGCGCCGTGCAGCAGCACCTCGCCGCTCGTAGGCGCGAAGCGCCCGCTGATGAGGTTGAACAGCGTGGACTTGCCAGCGCCGTTGGGGCCGATGATGGCCACGCGCTCGCCGGCCTTCACGGCCAGGTTGGCGCCCCGGATGATCTCCGTCTTGCCGAAGCGTTTACGCAGGTCGCGCAGCTCCAGCGCACAGGTTGCGTTGGTCATTACAGCGCCTCCCCCCGCTTGATTTCGTGCTCGATCTCTTCCTGGATGCGCCCCCATTGCCGCAGGAACTGCCGGCGGCACAGCTCGAACAGGCCCAGACCCGTGAGCGCCACGAAGCCCGCGCCGAACCAGCTGGGCAGCCCCTTGGCGTCGAGCGTGGCGCCCAGGAACGTGAGCTGCGACCCGAGCGCCGCGTTGAGCTGCAGGTGGTAGGTCATCTCGATCATCGCGGCCGCGCCCAGCACCGCCACCAGCGCCGTGCCCGCCAAGCCCAGGTAGGCCGTCCACAGCTGGCGCAGCTTGCCGTACTTGGCCAGGCGCAGGTTCATCATGATGAGGCTGGCGATACCGCCCGGGGCGTACATCACCATGAACAGGAACACCAGGCCCAGGTACAGCAGCCAGGCCTTGGACAGCTCCGACAGCAGCACCGAGGCGAACACCAGCAGCACCGCACCGATGATGGGCCCGAAGAAGAACGTCGCACCGCCCAGGAAGGTGAACAGCAGGTAGCCGCCCGAACGCACCACGCTCACGCTGTCGGCACCCGTGACGATCTCGAAGTTGATGGCCGCCAGTGCCCCGCCGACGCCTGCAAAGAAGCCCGAGATGATGAAGGCGAAGTAGCGCACGCGCTGCGTGTTGTAGCCGATGAACTCCACGCGCTCGGGGTTGTCGCGCACGGCGTTGAGAATGCGCCCCAGCGGCGTGCCCGTGAAGGCGTACATGAGCGCAGTGCACACAAAGCAGTACGCGGCGATCAGGTAGTACACCTGCACGGCGGGCCCGAAGGTGATGCCGAACAGCCCCTGGCCGTACACCCGGTCTGTGGTGATGCCGCCCTCGCCGCCGAAGAACTCGGGAAACATCAGCGCCATGGAGGCCACGAGCTCGCCGATCCCCAGCGTGATCATGGCGAACGTGGTGCCCGACTTCTTGGTGGTCACGAAACCCAGCAGCGTGGCAAAGAACATGCCCGCCAGGCCGCCCACGATGGGCATGAGCACGAGCGGAATCGGCAACTGCCCCTTGCCCGCCAGGTTGATCGCGTGGATGGCGATGAACGAGCCCAGGCCCGTGTACACGGCATGGCCGAAGGACAGCATGCCGCCCTGCCCCAGCAGGATGTTGTACGACAGGCAGATGATGATGAGGTAGCCGATCTGCGAGAGCATGGTCAGCGCCAGGCTGCTGGTGAACAGGTGCGGTGCCACGATGAGCAGCAGCGCAAACATCCCCCAGATGACGATGCGGCCCACATTCCAGGGCTTGAAACGGTAGTACGCCGTGGGCGTGGTGGTTGCAGTGTTGGAAGTCATGGCGTCAGTCCTCCCGCGTGCCCAGCAGGCCCTTGGGGCGGAAGATCAGGATCAGCACGAGGAACAGGTACGGCAGGATGGGCGCCACCTGCGAGATCGTGAGCTTGAGCAGCGGCCAGCCGAAGGTCTGCTCGTCCACCGCGACGCCGGCCAGCGCGAAGGCACTGGCCAGCGAGTAGTCCAGCGCCACGGCGAAGGTCTGCACGACGCCGATGAGCAGCGATGCAAGGAACGCCCCTGCCAGCGACCCCATGCCGCCCACGACGACCACCACGAAAATGATCGACCCCACAGAGCCCGCCATCGCGGGCTCGGTCACGTAGGTGTTGCCGCCAATCACGCCGGCCAGGCCCGCCAGCGCGCAGCCGCCGCCGAAGACGAGCATGAACACGCGCGGCACGTTGTGGCCCAGTGCCTCGACCATCTCGGGGTACTTGAGCGCGGCCTGGATCACCAGGCCGATGCGCGTGCGCGTGAGCAGCAGCCACACCGACAGCAGCATCAGCAGCGCCACGAGCATCACGAACGAGCGCGACTTGGGGAACTGCGTGCCGTACAGCGTGAACAGCGGCCCCTGCAGCTGCTCGGGCAGGCCATAGGGCACCGTGGAGCGCCCCCACACGAGCTGCACAAGCTCCAGGATGAGGTACGACAGGCCGAACGTGACGAGCAGCTCGGGCACATGGCCGAACTTGTGCACGCGGCGCAGGCTATAGCGCTCGAAGGCCGCGCCCAGCGCCCCCACGAGCAGCGGCGCCATGATGAGCGCGGGCCAGAAACCCAGCACACCCGAGATCGTGTACGCGAAATAGGCGCCGAGCATGTAGAAGCTGGTGTGCGCGAAGTTGAGCACCCCCATCATGCTGAAAATCAGCGTGAGGCCCGAACTCAGCATGAACAGCAGCAGCCCGTAGCTGACGCCGTTGAGCAGAGAGATCGTGAAAAACTCAAGACTCATCGAAACTCTTTGTGAGGGGTGAAAAAAAGGCCCGAGGGGAGTCGGGCCTCGAAGGGAGATGTGCCAGCGTCAGGACGGGCGCTTCATCTGGCACGAGGTCGGCGTGCTCGCCACGTAGGGCTCGTAGTACTTCACCGGCACGAAGGTATAGCCCGTGCTCTCCGAGTCGATGGGGTACTTGCCTCCCGCCTTCTCCCACTTGGAGATGAACAGGCCCTGCTGCAGCTGGTGGTCGGTCTTGCGCATCTCCACTTCGCCATTGAAGCTGTTGAAGCGCATGCCCTCCAGCGCGGCCGCCACCTTCACGGGATCGGTGGACTTGGTTTTCGCGAATGCCGCGTCGAGCATGGAATAGGCGTGGTAGACCGCGCCCGTGTACATGTCGTCGTTGAACTTCTTCTTGTAGTCCACCACGATCTGGTGCAGCGGCCCCGGCAGGTTCATGTGCGAATACGAGACCATGTACACGCGGCCCGCCGCGCCTGCGCCCATGGCCGTGGGGCTGCCCGTTACAGCGCCGTAGTAGGTGTAGAAGTTGACGTTATTCAGGCCCGCATCGTTGGCGGCCTTGATGAGCAGCGCGAGGTCGGAGCCCCAGTTGCCCGTGATCACGCTGTCGGCGCCCGAGGCCTTGATCTTGGCGATGTAGGGCGAGAAGTCGCGCACCTGCGCGAGGGGGTGCAGGTCGTCACCCACGAACTGCACGTCGGGGCGCTTGCGCTTCATCATCTCCTTGGCGTACTTGGCAACCTGATGGCCGTGCGAGTAGTTCTGGTTGATGAGGTAGACCTTCTTGACCTCGGGCAAGTCCTTCATGTACGTGGTCAGCGCCTCCATCTTCATCGACGTGTCGGCGTCGAGGCGGAAATGCCAGTAGCTGCACTTGCTGTTGGTGAGGTCGGGGTCCACGGCCGCGTAGTTGAGGTACACCACCTCCTTGCCGGGGTTGCGCGCGTTGTGCTTTTCCAGCGCGTCGATGATGGCCAGCGCGGGGCCCGATCCGTTGCCCTGCACCACGTAGCGCGCGCCCTGGTCCATGGCCGAGCGCAGCGCGCTTGTGGTTTCCTGCGGCGAGAGCTTGTTGTCGATGCCGATGACCTCGAACTTCACGCCCGAGGCATTCTTCTTGTTGAACTCTTCGGCGAGGAACTGGAAGCTCTTGAGCTGGTTGGTTCCCACGGCAGCCATGAGGCCCGAAAGAGGGTCCAGCCATGCGATCTTGACGGTTTCGCCCTTTTGAGCGAATGCTCCGCCAGCGCTTGCCAGAATTACGGAAGCAGCTACTGCTTTAATAGCAAAATTCATCTTCTGTCTCCTTTTTTGGAATCAACACGCCGCAGCGTACAGGGTTGAACCAGGGCTCTGCTCAGGGATTGCCCCTACCAGCTATCGCCCATGCGACTGGTGCGGCGCTCCCCCCGGAGCACCGCGCCAGAACGGGGCTCACAGGCCTGGCAGCTTGTAGTCCTTGAGCTGCTCGCGCAGCTTGGCCTTGAGCATCTTTCCGGTGGCGCCGATGGGGATAGCCTCCACGAACACCACGTCGTCGGGGATCTGCCACTTGGCGGTCTTGCCCTCGTAGAACTTGAGCAGTTCCTCCCGCGTAACCTCGGCCCCCGGGCGCTTGACCACGGCCACCACTGGGCGCTCGTCCCATTTCGGGTGCGGCATGCCCACACAGGCGGCCATGGCGATGGCGGGGTGCGCCATGGCGATGTTCTCGATGTCGATGGAGCTGATCCACTCGCCACCCGACTTGATCACGTCCTTGCTGCGATCCGTGATCTGCATGAAGCCGTCGGCGTCGATCGTGGCCACGTCGCCCGTGGGGAACCAGCCGCGGCCCCGCGCATCGGCCACGAGCGGGCTGCCGCCCTCGCTTTTGTAGTAGCTGGCCACGATCCACGGGCCCTTCACGAGCAGGTCGCCGTAGGTCTTGCCGTCCCAGGGCAGCTCGTTGCCGTCGCTGCCCACGATCTTCATGTCCACGCCGTAGATGGCGCGGCCCTGCTTCTGCAGAATCTTCATGCGCTCGTCGCGCGGCAGTTCCAGGTGCTTGTTCTTGAGCGTGCACAGCGTGCCAAGCGGGCTCATCTCGGTCATGCCCCAGGCGTGCAGCACCGAGACGCCGTACTCGTCCTGGAACGCATGGATCATGGCCGGCGGGCAGGCCGAGCCGCCGATCACCGTGCGGTTGAGCGTGCTGAACTTCAGGCCGCCAGCCTTCACATGGTTGAGCAGCATCTGCCACACCGTGGGCACGCCGGCCGCGAAGGTCACACCCTCGGCCTCGATGAGTTCATAGACCGATTTGCCATCGAGCGCCGGGCCCGGAAACACCAGCTTGCAGCCCGTGAGCGGTGCCGAATACGGAATGCCCCAGGCGTTGACGTGGAACATGGGCACCACGGGCAGCACCGCATCGCGGGCCGAGAGGTTCATCACGTCGGGCAGCGCGGCGGCGTAGGCGTGCAGCGAGGTCGAGCGGTGGCTGTAGAGCGCCGCCTTGGGGTTGCCCGTGGTGCCGCTCGTGTAGCACATGCTGGAGGCCGAGTTTTCGTCGAACTCGGGCCATGCGTAATCGGCCGAGTAGCCGCCAATCCAGGCCTCGTAGCTGGCCAGGCCCGGAATGCCGGTGTCCTGGGGCAGCTTGTCGGCATCGCACAGCGCCACCCACTTCTTCACCGTGGGGCACTTGGCATGCACGGCCTGCACGATGGGCAGGAAGGTCATGTCGAAGCACAGCACCTGGTCCTCGGCGTGGTTCACGATCCAGGCGATCTGGTCGGGATGCAGGCGCGGGTTGATCGTGTGCAGCACGCGGCCCGAGCCGCTCACGCCAAAGTACATCTCCATGTGGCGGTAACCGTTCCACGCCAACGAAGCCACGCGGTCGCTGAACGCGAGCCCCATGTCATCGATCGCATTGGCCAGCTGCTTGGACCGACGGGACAGGTCGCGGTAGGTGTAGCGATGGATGTCCCCCTCCACCCTGCGCGAAACGATCTCCGCATCGCCATGGTGGCGCTCGGCAAACTCGATCAGCGAAGAAATCAGCAGGGGTTGGCTCTGCATCAGGCCCAGCATGTGTGCTCCTTGAGTTGTCATGAAAATCGAATCCTTATCCTAACCCTGGGCGCAGTGCGCAAAACCCAGAACTGGCGCGGCCTGCCAGCGTGCCAGGCCGCCGGGCGCGGGCCGACCGGCGCGCACGAGCCCCGCCCCGCCAAGCTTTGCGCGCTCCGGGAGGCAGTCTGCAGTGCTTCGCAGGTGCTGCCAACACCTGTCGCGTGCTTGACAGATCTCCGGGGTTTACCCGGCCGATGCGAGGCGCGCGGCACAATGGCCGCCATGTTCGAGCCCGCGCCCTCCGCCCAACGCTTCATTGCCGCACAGCCCTGGTTCGGCACGCTCACAGCCGGTCTGCAGCAGGCGCTGCGCGATGGCGTGCAGACGCTGCGCGGGACCAAGGGCGAGGCGGTGCTGGACGCGGGCGCCGAGGTCCAGGGCTGGTACGCCGTGCTCTCAGGCCTGGTGATGCTGCACAGCCCCGAGGCGCGTGGCCGGCACTCTGCCTTTCTCGGCGTGCCCGACGGCGAGTGGTTCGGGGAAGGCTCGGCCATGAAGGCCGAGCCGCGCCGCTACCGCGTGATCGCGCTGCGCGAAACCCAGCTCATGTGCCTGCCGCTACCGCTGTTCAACCAGCTGCGCGAAACCAGCCTGGCCTTCAACCAGTACCTGGCCGCACACCTCAACATGCGCCTGGGCCAGGCAATGGCCATCATCGAGGCAGGCCGCATGCGCTCGCCCGAGCACCGCGTGGCGCTGTACCTGAGCCCGCTGTTCTGGCGCAGCACGCGCCGCATCCACCTCACGCAGGAGGAACTGGGCTACCTCGCCGGGCTGTCACGCCAGACCGTGAACCGCGTGCTGCGGCTGCTGGAGGCGCTGCGCATCGTCTCGCTGGATTTCGGACGTGTGGCCATCGTGGACGACGCCGCGCTGGCGGCGTACATCGCCTCCACCGCGCAGGCTTGAGAACCTGCTCCGGGCCCATGGCCCTGCGCGTGGCGGGACATAGGCCGTGGGCGACAATTCCGCCATGAACCTGACAGCCCCTGCCGAAGCCGCCACGCTGCACGCCCTCGCTCCGGCCTGGCGCCACGGCTTTGCCGGCCTGGGCCCGGCCTTCTACACCGAACTGCGCCCCACCCCCCTGCCCGACCCGCACTGGGTAGGCTCGAGCACGGACGTGGCCGAGCTGCTGGGCCTGCCCGCAGGCTGGATGGCGTCCGACGAGGCGCTGCAGGCGTTCACGGGCAACGCCCTGCTCGCCGGCAGCCGGCCGCTGGCAAGCGTCTACAGCGGCCACCAGTTCGGCGTGTGGGCCGGCCAGTTGGGTGATGGCCGCGCCATCCTGCTTGGCGAAACCGCGCAAGGCCAGGAGATCCAGCTCAAGGGCTGCGGCCGCACGCCCTACTCCCGCATGGGCGACGGCCGCGCCGTGCTGCGATCGTCGATCCGCGAATTCCTGTGCAGCGAGGCCATGCACGCGCTCGGCATCCCCACCACGCGCGCGCTGTGCGTAACGGGCTCCCCCGCACCCGTGCGGCGCGAGGAGGTCGAGACGGCCGCCGTGGTCACGCGCGTGGCGCCGAGCTTCATCCGCTTCGGGCACTTCGAGCATTTCTCGGCCCGCAACCAGATCGACGAACTGCGCGCGCTGGCCGACTACGTGGTGGAACGCTATTACCCCGCGTGCCGTGCGGCGGCCAATCCGTATGCAGCGCTGCTGCAGGCAGTGAGCGAACGCACGGCCGCGCTGCTTGCGCAGTGGCAGGCTGTGGGCTTCTGCCACGGCGTGATGAACACCGACAACATGAGCATCCTCGGGCTCACGATCGACTACGGCCCGTTCCAGTTCCTCGACGCCTTCGTGCCGGGCCATGTGTGCAACCACAGCGACCAGCAGGGCCGCTACGCCTACAACCGCCAGCCCAGCATCGCCTACTGGAACCTGTTCTGCCTGGGCCAGGCGCTGCTGCCACTGATCGGCGAGCAAGAGGTGGCACTGGCCGCACTCGAGTCGTACAAGAGCGTGTTCCCCGCCGAGTTCATGGCCCGCATGCGCGCCAAGCTGGGCCTCAGCGCAGAGCGCGACGGCGATGCAGCGCTCATCGACGGTGTGCTGTTGCTGCTCGCGCGCGGCGGCGTGGACCACACAATCTTCTGGCGCCGCCTGTCGCACGCCGTGGGCAGCGGCGACTTCGAGCCCGTGCGCGACCTGTTCCCGGACCGCGAGGGCTGGGACCGGTGGTTGCTATCTTATTCAGAGCTGATTGCACAGGAGAATCAAGCACAAGCCGCTGATTTGATGCTCAAAACCAACCCAAAGTACGTGCTGCGCAACCACCTGGGCGAGCAGGCCATCCGCGCAGCGAAACTCGGCGACTTTTCTGTACTCCAAACCCTGCAGCAGGTGCTGGCGCGGCCATTCGACGAGCACCCCGGCTGCGAGCCCCTCGCCAACTTTCCGCCCGACTGGGCGGCCCACATCGCCATCAGCTGTTCATCATGAACCATCCCATCCAGAAAACCGACGCCGAATGGCAGGCCCTGCTGCGCGACAAGGGGGCCGAACCCGCGGCTTTCCAGGTCACGCGCCACGCCGCTACCGAGCGCCCGTTCACGGGCAAGTACGAAGCCCACTGGGCCGACGGCAGCTACCATTGCATCTGCTGCGGTGCCAAGCTGTTCGATTCGGACACCAAGTTCGACGCGGGCTGCGGCTGGCCCAGCTTCTGGCGCGCCGTGCCCGGCGCCATCACCGAGCACGTGGACCGCAGCCATGGCATGGTGCGCACCGAAACCGTATGTGCACAATGCGGGGCACACCTGGGCCACGTGTTCGAGGACGGCCCCGCGCCCACCGGCCTGCGCTACTGCATGAACTCTGCGTCGCTCGACTTCGAGCCTCCCGCCCCCTGACGATCCGAGGCGCACTGCCCCTGTTATGAAACTCCTGATCGATTTCTTCCCCATCATCCTGTTCTTCGCTGCCTTCAAGGTCTGGGGGATTTACACAGCCACAACCGTGGCCATAGCGGCCACCGTGGCCCAGATCGCCTACCTGCGCATGCGCCATGGCAAGGTCGAACCCATGCAGTGGCTCAGTCTCGGGGTAATCGTCGTGTTCGGCGGCGCCACACTGCTGTCGCACAGCGAAACGTTCATCAAGTGGAAGCCAACGGTGCTCTACTGGCTCATGGGCGGTGCGCTGTTCATCGGCCAGCTTGTATTCCGCAAGAACCTGATCCGTTCGCTGATGGGCTCGCAGATGGAACTGCCTGACGCGGCCTGGCGCACCATGAACTGGGGCTGGGCAGGCTTCTTCGCCGTCATGGGCTTCATCAACCTCTGGGTGGCCTACAACTTCGATACCGACACCTGGGTCAATTTCAAGCTCTTCGGCGGCATCGGCCTCATGTTCGTCTTCGTGATCGCCCAGGCGCTGTACCTGAGCCGCTTCATGAAGGACGACGAAAGCACGGAAAACGCCAAGGACGCCCAGCCATGACCACGAACAGCCCCCTCATCACCGCCCAGGCCCTGGATGCCCGCCTGCGCGAACGCCTTTCCCCCACGCAGCTCGAAGTGATCGACGAAAGCGGCGCACACATGGGCCACGCAGGCTCCAACGGCACCGGCTTCGGTACCCATTTCCGCGTGCGCATCGCAGCGCCGCAATTGGCAGGCAAACCGCGCGTGGCGCAACACCGCCTTGTGTATGATGCGCTGCAAGAATTCATCGACCAAGGCCTGCATGCCCTGGCCATTGAACTTCTCTGAGCAAGGACGATCTGTTCAGCCTGCTGGCCCTGCGCCGCAAACATCCTTTGATTTTTGGATTCTTCATGAAGAAAAAGCTCTTGTCCGGCCTCGTGGCCGCCGCCGTGTTGGGCTCGATGGCACTGCCCGTCGCCGCACAGAACCTGGCCATCGTCAATGGCAAGCCCGTTCCCAAGGAGCGCGCCGAGGTTCTGAAGCAGCAGGTGGAGCGCTCTGGCCGTCCTGTCACGCCTGAAATCGAAACCCAGATCAAGGAAGAAGTGATCGCCCGCGAGATCTTCATGCAGGAAGCGCAAAAGCGCGGCCTCGAGACCTCGGACGAGTACAAGAACCAGATGGAACTGGCCCGCCAGACCATCCTGATCCGCGAACTGTTCGCCGA
>JAYSFC010000088.1:0-15872 GCA_041913505.1 Acidovorax sp. | reverse complement strand
TGAACACGCTCTTGCCGCGCAAGAGCGGCACCTTCTTGACCTCGCGGTCGTTCACGCTGACAAAGTTGGCCGCGGTGTCGAGGATGTGCGTGAGGATGTCACGCGGCAGGCCCTCGGTGGAGAGCAGGTGGATCAGCTCGCCGTTCTTGTTGAGCTGGGGGTTGCGCTGGTGCAGCACGGTCAGGCCTCCATGGCTTTGACTTGAAACTGGAAGGCGCCGCTGTCGCTGCGCGCGAGCGCGAGCGACTGGCTCGCGGGCAACGTGACACGGGCGGCGGCGAAATCGGCCTGCACGGGCAACTCGCGCCCGCCGCGGTCGACGAGCACGGCCAGGCGCACGCTGGCGGGGCGGCCGTAGTCGAAGAGTTCGTTGAGCACGGCGCGAATGGTGCGGCCTGTATAGAGTACGTCGTCGAGCACAAGCACATCGGCGCCGTTCACGTCGAAGGGCAGCATGGTCTGCGCGCTGGCGGCCAGACCGCGCTGCGCGAAGTCGTCGCGGTGCATGGCCGAAGACAGCACGCCCGGTGCCCCCGCAAGGCCCAGGTCCTTCTGCAGGCGCTCGGCCAGCCATGCACCGCCCGAGGCAATGCCGGCCAATTGCGTTGCAGGCCCCATGAGGGTGCGCACGCCACGCAGCAACTCGCGGTACAGGGCCTCGGCGTCGAGCGCCAAAATGCCTTGGTTCATGGAAGACTCCTCAAAAACTGTTCCAGGATGATGCAGGCAGAGGCCGCATCGGCGTCGCGCGCACCCTGCGCATGGGCCTCCGTGGTGCTGTAGCGCTCGTCCACTTCGTACACGGGCAGGCCGAACCGTCCGCGCAGCTGGCGGCCGAACTTCTGCGCGCGCACCGTGTTCTCGTGGGCGGCCCCATCAGGGTGGTAGGGCACGCCGATCACCAGCGCGTCGGGCTGCCAGTCGCGGATGCGCTCGGCCACCTGCGTGAAGCGCGCGTCGCCCTCGGCGCGGATGGTCTCCTGCGGGTTGGCCGTGCGCAGCAGGCGCGAGCCCACGGCCACGCCCGTGCGCTTGAGCCCGAAATCGAAAGCAAGAAAGGTCTGGAAATGCGCGGGAACGGCGGTGGGCGCAGGCTGCCCGCTCATGCGTGACCCGCCTCGGGCGAGAGCATCCAGGTCTGCAGCCCCAGCAGGGCCAGGGCGCGGTCGTAGCGCTCGCCCACGGGCGTGTCGAAGATCACGGCCTGGTCGGCCCCTACGGTGAGCCAGCTGTTCTCCGCCAGTTCCGACTCGAGCTGGCCCTCGCCCCAGGCCGAGTAGCCCAGCGTGACGAGCACACGGCGCGGGCCGGCGCCTTCGGCCAGGGCCTCGAGCACGTCCTTGGAGGTGGTCATCTCCAGGCCGCCCGGGATCATCATCGTGGAGGCATAGACCGACTCGTCGGACTCGGCCTCGCCCACCAGCATGGGGTCGTGCAGCACGAAGCCGCGCTCGGTCTGCACGGGCCCCCCCTGGTAGACCGGATCGTTGCTGAGGTCCTCGCGGCCCAAAGACAGATCGACCTTGTCGAACAGCTTCTTGAGGCTGATGTCGGAGGGCTTGTTGATGATGAGCCCCAGGGCACCGCGCTCGCTGTGCTCGCACAGGTAGACCACGCTGCGCGCGAAAGACTCGTCTTCGAGACCGGGCATGGCGATCAGGAAGTGATTCGTCAGGTTGATGGGCGCAGAATCGGCGGTCATCCGACAATTTTAACGGTGATCATGGAGCCCACTGTTCCCACAGGGCTGGTCTGGTTCCGGCGCGATCTGCGCGCCAGCGACCATGCCGCGCTGTACCACGCCCTGCGCTCGTGCGCACAGGTGCACTGCGTTTTCGTCTTCGACACCGAAATCCTCGCGCCCCTGCCCCGCGCCGACATGCGCGTGGAGTTCATCCGCGAAGCACTGGTGCAGCTCGACGAAGCCCTGCGCGCGCTCGCGGGCCGCCCCGAGGCGGGGCTCATCGTGCGCCACGGCGCCGCAGCCGACGAGATTCCCCGGCTGGCCCAGACCCTGGGCGCACAGGCGGTGTTCGCGAACCTCGACGACGAGCCCGCCGCCCGGCAGCGGGACGAGCGGGTGCGTGGGGCACTCGCCAGCGCGGGGTGCGCCTTCCACCGCTTCAAGGACCACATGGTGTTCGGGCGCGACGAAGTGCTCACGCAGTCGGGCACTCCCTTCAGCGTCTTCACGCCCTACAAGAATGCCTGGCTGCGCAAGCTGGAGCCGTTCTTTCTGCAGGCGTATCCCACGGAGCGCTACGCACAGCACCTGGCCGCACGGCCCGAGGGCGACCGCCGTACCGTGCCCGCGCTGGCGGACCTGGGCTTCGAGACCACGGCACTGCAGCGCCTGCGCATGCCCCTGGGCCTGCGGGGGGCACAGCAGCTGCTCGACGAATTCCTCGCGCGCATCGATGCCTACGCCACCGCGCGCGACTACCCCGGCGTGAAGGGCCCGAGCTACCTGAGCGCCCACATGCGCTTTGGCACGCTGTCGCCGCGCCTGGTGGCACGGCTGGCCCATGAACTCGGCCTTGCGGGCAGCGCAGGGGCTGCGACCTGGCTCAGCGAGCTGGTTTGGCGCGATTTCTATTTCCAGATCCTCGCGCACCACCCGCATGTGGTGGAGCGCAGCTTCAAGCCCGCCTACGACGCAATCCAGTGGGAGCGCGGCCCGGCAGCCGAAGCCCTGTTCCAGGCCTGGTGCGAGGGCCGCACGGGCTACCCTCTCATCGACGCGGCCATGGCCCAGCTCAACCAGACGGGTTACATGCACAACCGGCTGCGCATGGTCACGGCCAGCTTCCTCGTGAAAGATCTGGGCATCGACTGGCGCTGGGGCGAACGCTACTTCGCCGAGAAACTCACCGACTTCGACCTGGCCGCCAACAATGGCGGCTGGCAGTGGGCCAGCTCGAGCGGCTGCGACGCGCAGCCCTATTTCCGCATCTTCAACCCCATCACGCAGAGCGAGAAATTCGATCCCGACGGGCGCTTCATCCTGCGCTACCTGCCTGCGCTCGCGCGGCTGCCGGTGCGCGCGCTGCATGCTCCCTGGCGCGCACGCCCCGTCGACCTGGAAGCTGCAGGCATCACGCTGGGCCGGAATTACCCCGCGCCCATCGTGGACCATGACGTGGCGCGCCAACGCACGCTGGACCGCTACGCCGTGGTCAAGACGTCTGCGTAAGCCCCCCAGCACCATCCCCCCCCTTGCCCCCCGAGGACAGGCGGATGCGCAGCGTGAGGTCGGTGCGGCTGTCGGCATGCGCGATGGCCTCGGCCGCGCTGATCGCGCCCGATTCCTGCAGCGCGAACAACGACTGGTCGAAGCTGACCATGCCAGGCTCGCCGCCGCGCCGGATCGCGGTCTTGATTTCATCCAACTGGCCTTTCTGGATCAAATCCGCGACGTAAGGCGTGTGCAGCATGACCTCGGTGGCAGGCACCAGGCGGCCCTGCAAACCCATAATGAGGCGCAGCGCCACGATTGCCTGCAGATTGAGCGACAGGTCCATCAACAGCTGCTGGTGCGCAGTTTCCGGGAAGAAGTTCAGGATGCGCTGGATGGCTTGGCTCGCGTTGGCGGCGTGCAGCGTGGACATGCACAGATGCCCCGACTCCGCGTAGTGCATCGCATGCTGCATCGTGACACGGTCGCGAATCTCGCCGATCAGAATGACGTTCGGCGCCTCGCGCATCGCATGGCGCAAGGCCTCGTCGTACGAGAGGGTGTCAATCCCCACCTCGCGCTGCGTCACGAGTGAGCGATGGTGCGAGTGCAGGTACTCGATCGGGTCCTCAATGGTGAGGATGTGGCCCGCAACGGTGCGGTTGCGATGGTCCAGCATGGACGCCAGCGTGGTCGTCTTGCCCGAGCCTGCGGCTCCCACGGTCAGCACCAGACCGCTTTTGAGCAGCGCCAGCTGCTGGAGCACGGGCGGCAGCCCCAGGGAAGCGAGCGGAGCTACCTCGGCCGGCACATGGCGTGCCACCATCCCCACCTGCCCCCGGTGCACCATGATGTTGAGGCGAAAGCGCCCCACGTTGGGCGCATCGAACGCAAGATCCCACTCCTTCTGCTGCGCGAACTGCTCCGCCTGCCCAGGCAGCAGCACGGACAGCGCCAGCTCACGCGCCTGTGAAGCGCTCAAAGGCGCCTGGGTAATGGGAATGAACGCCCCCTGGCGTTTGATGGTGGGCGGTGCGCCGGCCAGCAGGAACAGGTCGGACGCACCCTCCCGCACCATCACGGCCAGGCACGACAACAGGCGCTCGTCGCCAGTGGGTGCTGCAGGGGTTTCCATGCCTGCCTCCTTGCGCCACTACGCAGCGGCGCCGCATCGTCACCGCCGGAAACGCCCGAGGCATCTCCGGCGGCAGGTTCCTATGCCTCGGCCATGGCGGCAGCCTTGGCCGCGTAGTGCTGAACCAGGCTCAGCAGTTCTTCGTCCGAATAGGGCTTGCCCAGGTAGTGGTTCACGCCCAGTTCCAACGCATGCTCGCGGTGCTTTTCGGCGATCCGCGAGGTGATCATGATGATCGGCAGATCGTGCAGTGCCGCATCACCCCGGATGTTACGCGCGAGATCGAAGCCATCCATGCGCGGCATCTCGATATCGGACAGCACCACAGCCGGCCGCTCCTCCTGCAGCCGCTCCAGGGCCTGCAAGCCATCAGCGGCGAGCACGACGCGGTAGCCTTCGCGCTGCAGCAGGCGCTGCGTGACGCGCCGCACCGTGATCGAGTCGTCCACCACGAGCACCAGGGGCACCTGGCTTGCGCCAGACAGCCCTGGCGCAGCCTTTTTGGGAACCACGGCGGCTTCGGGCTGCGGGTCGAGCGCCACGGGCAGGTGGCTGCCCTGCGCGCGGACCTGCTCGCCATACACCGTGGCCAGGGCCACGGGGTTGTAGATCAGCACCACCGCACCAGACGCCAACACCGACATGCCCGCCAGGCCTGGCAGCCGCGACAGCTGCGGGCCGAGGTTCTTCACCACGACTTCCTGGTTCCCCAGCACTTCATCCACGTGCATGGCCATGCGCTGCGAGGCACTGCGGAAAATCACTACGGGGCGCGTCTTGCCCGTCGCCTCCACGCTGCGCGTGGACGACTGCAGCAGCGAGCCCGACCAGAAGAACGGCAACACCTCGCCGCCCTCCCGGAACTGACCTGAGCGGTAGGCCTCCTCGAGCTCTGCGCCCGTGGTGCGACGCACGATTTCCACAAGGTTGGCGGGCACGCCCACCGACAAATCCCCGGAGCGCAACATGACCACCTGGGTCACTGCGGTGGTCAACGGCAGCACCATGCGGAACGCGGTGCCCTGACCCTTTTCAGTGCGGGTCTCGATACGCCCGCCCAGGGCGTTGATCTCGGAGCGCACCACGTCCATGCCGATGCCGCGCCCTGCAAGGCCTGTCACCTCCTTGGCCGTGGAGAAGCCCGGCATGAAGACCAAGTCGGCCGCTTCGGCATTTCCCACCTCGGCATCGGGCGCAATCAGTCCTTGCGCCACGGCCTTGGCACGGATGCGCTCGATATCAAGACCAGCGCCATCGTCACGGAACTCGACGGACACGTCGTTGCCTTCATGGTTCAACGCCACCGTGATGACACCCGTCGCAGGCTTGCCCTGAGCCGCACGCTCTTGCGGCGACTCGATGCCATGGGCCACGCAGTTGCGCAGCAAGTGTTCGAATGCCGGGGTCATGCGATCGAGCACGCCACGGTCCATCTCGATGGTACCGCCCGAGATATCGAGCTTGATCTGCTTGCCCGTTTCCTTCGAAGCCTGGCGCACCACGGCATAGAGGCGCTCAGCGATGCTCTCGAATTCCACCATGCGCGTGCGCAGCAGGTCACGCTGCAACTCGCGCGCCTGGCGGCCCTGCGCAATGAGGTCGTCCTCCGCACCCTCCAGGGCCCGCTGCAAATTACGCTGCACCGTGGCCACGTCGTTCACCGACTCTGCCATCATGCGCGTGAGCTCCTGCACCCGTGTGAAGCGGTCGAACTCAAGCGGGTCAAAGCCTGCCGCGGTGTCCTTGGACTGCGCGAGGCGCGACTGCATCTGGGTTTCAGCCTGCACCTCGATATCACGCAATTGCTGGCGCAGACGCTCCAGGTTGCCCGACAGGTCGCCCAGCGAACCCTTCACCTGCATCATGCGCGCATCCAGACGGGAGCGCGCGATCAACACCTCGCCGGCCTGATTCACCAGGCGGTCGAGCAACTGGGCGCGCACGCGCACCGACTGGTTCGCAGCCGTGCGCAATGGCACGAGTTGCGAAGCGGCCGGCAAGCGCACCGGAGCGGGAACGGCGGAGGCTTCCGGTGCTGCCTGAACAGGCTCCCCCGCATCCGCGGGCACGACCGCCTCTTCAGCAACCAATGGCTCGGCAGGGGCCACGGCACCCTGCGCGCCGATGGTGCGCAGCGCCTCGAAGCTGGCCTGCAGGCCATCAAAACCTGCCAACAGGGGTTCTATCTTTTCGGCGCTCAGGTCTTCGGTGCCCGCGTGCTCCACCGCAGATTCGAGCCGGTGTGCCATTTCGCCCAGCCGCATGGCACCCGCAAGGCGCGAACTGCCCTTGAGCGTGTGCAGAGCACGCAGCACTTCGCTGCGCGCCCCCATGTTCTCTGGCCGCGCAGACCACTGGCGCAGCGCTGCGCCCAGCGCAGGCAACAACTCTATCGCTTCCTCCTCGAAGATCGGGAAGAGATCGGGATCGATCACGTCGAGGGCATCGATGTCGTCATCGATGTCCCCGCCGCGCGCCACCGCCTGCGCAATGGCTTCATCGACCTGCCGATCCGCGTCGTGCACGAGCGACAGGGCCGGCGCCACGGACGTGCGGGCCGCCCCGGCCGCTGGCGCTGCAGGTGGCGCGTCCACCAGCGACAGGAAGTCGTCCTCGGCCACGCCGTCCTCCAGCGGCACCAGACCGCTGCTGACTTCGGTGTGCAGGATCTGGCGCAACTCTTCGAGAATCTGCGGGTTGGGCTCCTTAAGGAAGCCCGCGGCGAACTGGTGCAGCAACCGGCGCACATCGTCCGCCGCCGCCAGGAAGGTCTGCGCCTGTGAGGGCAGACCGCGTGGCTGCAACTGCACGTGCTGCAGCGCATGCTCCAGGGTGCGGGCCATCTCGGACAGCGCCTCGAAGCCCACGGTGGCGGAACTACCCGCCAACGAGTGCGCAAGGGCCACCGCCGTGTCGGGCAAGGGCTCGTGCAGTTCGAGGGACCATTCCTGCAACGACGTCACGAGGCGGCGCGACCATTCGTCCGCCTCGTTGAGGTACACGTTGTAGAGCGGTATGCCAATGCGCAAGGATTCGATGACCTTGACCGCTTCGTCGGCGGGCACTTCCGCGCTGGGCTCGACGACGGGTGCCTCAAGGAGATCATGAGGTTCCTCAGGAGCCGGCACATCGTGCGGAACATCGGCCTCGGCAACAGACGGTGGCACTTCCTCCGCAACCGGCGCAGGCTCCTCACGAGGCTGCAGCGCCTCACCAGCGTCGAGAACCACCTCTTCCAGCACGAAGTCTTCGGGCCACCCATCCACCACCGGCGGTGCCACGGGCTCGGGCACCGGCTCCAGCAGGTGATCCACATCGGGCACAGATTTGCCCTCGGAGGCCAGGGACTCCTCCCGCTGCGGCAAAGTGCCGTGCTCCTCGGGGAAGGACAACTCGAAGGCAATCGGCTCGAAAGCTTCCAACTCTGCCTCGGGCGCGGGCTCACTCTCGGGAAGCGCAGGCGCCGGAGCGTGTGCCGCTTCGGTGAAGCTGGAGAAATCGACAATCTCCTCGGCCTCTGGCAGCACGATATCGATGGCAGCCTCGGGCTCGGCCAGATGCGCCGGCACTTCGGTCGGGGCGAAATCCAGCTCCGGCGCCCCTTCTGGCACAACAGGCAGCGCTTCGGGCTCGGGGAACGACAGCTCCACAGCCGCAATCTCGGGCAGCGCCGCGGCCTGGTCGGCAGTTTCGAGCGACAACGGCTCCTGCTCAGCCTTTGCATCGCCCTCTACAGCGGGCTGCAGCTCAGGCGCTGCAGCCGCCATGCCCGGCAAAATGAGTGGCAGGCGTTCACCGCGCAGCCGCATCGCATCGGCCGCAACGCGGAACGGCTCGGACTGCCATGCACCCGCATCCCCCTGCGCAATGGCCTCACCCCATTGGCTGAAACCTTGCAGCGCCTCGCCAGCGAGGGCCAGCATTGCTGGGGGCATGGGTTTTTGCTCGGCCAGCCAGGCGTTCAGCATCTGCTCCATCGACCAGCCGGCTTCGCCAAAGTCATTTAGCCCCACCATGCGGGAGCTGCCCTTGAGGGTGTGGAACGCGCGGCGCAGCGTGGTTTGCTCGCTCAGATCACCCGGCTCCTTGCCCAGCGCATCGACGGCTGCCAAACCGGTGACAACCACCTCGCGGGCTTCTTCGAGGAAGATGTCGAGCAGTTCGTCCTCGGCCTCCTCCTGCGAGGCAGGCATGGGACTGGGCACGGGCACGGGCTCTGCCACGGCCTCCTGCGGCGCAGGCGCTTCCTCGAACTTCAGATCCGACAACAGTGCCTGGAGTTCGGGCGCCGGCGCCGGTTCCAGAACCTGTGCAGGCGGGGGCTCCACCACGGGCGGGGTGTAGCGTGGCACCGTATCCGGCAGGGGCGCAGCGGACCGCTCTTCCAGCCTGGCGGGAACCTCTTCGGCGCTGTCGCTGGCACGGGAGCGGGTGCGCCCCATCAGAATGCGCAGCTCGCCCAACTCCTCGTCGTACACGAACAGTTTGCGGGCCATCGCCCGCTGGTAGCTGAGCATGTCGATGAGAAAACCCAGGGCCCCCAGGCTGTTGCCCAGCTTCTCGAAGACCGACTGGCGTTCGGACTCCGGCACCTCATTGATCAGCAGGCGCTCCACCGTGTCGCGCATGCGTGCCACGGCAAGCGATGCCTGGTCCAATCCCAGCACCGACAGCACGCCGCGCATTTGCGCCAGATGCCCCGGCACGGGAGCCAGCCCGGTCAAGTCGACCGGATTGCGGAAGAACTGGTCCAGGGCCTTTTCCGCCTCGCCCAACGTACCGCGCAATTCATCCACCACGCTGCCCATGGTCTGGCGGTCGCTGACGCGGCGGTACAGCTCTTCCATCCAAGGCTCCAGGGGCGCGGACTCCGCGCCACCCAACACCTGATCGAGCCGATCTGCCAGCCGGTTCGCGCGCTCGACCATGCCATCGCTGGTCGAATCGAGGTCGTCGAAAGTGGCCTGCAGATAGAGCACCGACGTTGCCACTTCCATGGCGAGCGCCGCGGAAGGCGGCTCGCCCGAGCGCGCCGTTGACTCCACAGCCCGCGCAAGCGCCTGGGCCAGCGTGTCGCTGCCCGGCAGCAACTTGATCACCGAATCGCACACCAGGCTGAACTGGTCCAAGGCCGGCTTGAGCTTCGCGCGGTCGCCACCCGCGAGGGCCGACCAGGTTTCGGTGGCAGCGGCGATGCGCTTACGCGCCTGCGCCAGCAGCGCCGGATCGAAGCGGCCGAAACGGGCCGTTTCGTAGTCGACGGGACGGAAGCGGCCCAGATTGAAGGTGCCACGCACGGCGTTCAAGAGGGCCGTTGCGGGGGCGTCGTCCGACGCAGGCTGCGCCTGGGAGCAGAAGAACAGCAGATCCTGCACGAGGCGATCGGACAGCGTGTCGTCACCCTTGGCAAAAGCCGCGTACTGCAGGAGAACCCTGGACGCCACGCGTTTGACATAAACATCCGAGGGCAACAAGCGCTGGGCCATGGCCTCGAAAAAGGCTGCGCTGAGTTTCCAGAACGTCCGGATATTGCCCTGCGACTGCGCGGCCACGAAACCCAGGCAGGTATCGCGCATCTCGGCGGCCGCAGCGGCATCGGCCGACTTGACGATGCGCAGCACCGCGCTGTCCAGGCGCGCACGTGCTTCCGCGCCGTAGGGAAGCGGCGCGGCTTGCACCGGGAATTCGGGTTCACGCAAGCGCCGCTCGGCCGGCCACAGGTCGGCTGGATGCACCCGTTCCGCCCCCACAAGGGCCTGGGTGTCGCGGTATTGCGGGAACAGTGCCACGGGCGATACGGGCTTGCCTGCCAGCACGTGTTCCAGGTATTCGATGAGCGCGAAACTCGCGCGCTCGATCACGGAGGCTGCATCGTCGCTGCATTGCTCGGGGCGCTGCACGAACTTCTGTACGGCCGCCTCCATAGCGCGCAACAGCAACGCCGGCGGCCCCATGCCGACCATCTCCAGGGCACCACAGGCCTGGTGCAACTGCTGGCGCGCAATACGCAGCGGGCCGGCATCGAGCGATGCCAGATCCGACTCGCGGGCCAGCTCTGCATCGCGCACAAAGCGGTGCATGGCTTTGGCCGCGCCGTCCAGCGACTTGCGCAACTCGTCGAGCACCCACGCCAAGGGCCCCAGATCCTGCTCACCCTGGGTCCATTCGGTGGCTGCTGCGTTTGCTGCATCAATAGATGACATGGATTCGTCCCCAGCCGCTGATACTCGATCCGGCCAGCCAGTTGGTTGATGGGCGCGCCCGCGTCAGGCGATCTTGAAACGCGCCACCGATTGGCGCAACTCCTCGGCCATGTGCGACAGTTCACGCACCTGCTGGGCCGTCGTCCGCGTACCTTCACCGGTCTGCTCGGTCACCGCAAAAATGTGCTGGATGTTGTCGGCCACTTCGTTGGCAAGTTCGGCTTCATGCGAGGTCGACGACGAGATCTGCTCAATCAGGTCGGCGAGGCGACGGGACACGCGGTCGATCTCGGTCAGCGCCGTACCGGCGGTATCGGACAGGCGGGCCCCTTCCACCACACCCTGCGTGGAACGCTCCATAGCGGCCACGGCGTCCTGGGTATCGGTCTGAATCGCCTTCACGAGCGCCGAGATCTGGCGCGTGGCGTCGGCAGAGCGCTCAGCCAGGCGCTGCACTTCTTCCGCCACCACAGAGAAGCCACGGCCCGCTTCGCCGGCCGATGCGGCCTGAATGGCTGCGTTCAGGGCCAGCACGTTGGTCTGTTCGGTAATGTCAGAAATCAGTTCGGTGATTTCGCCGATCTCCTGCGACGATTCGCCCAGGCGCTTGATACGCTTGGAGGTGTCCTGGATCTGGTCGCGGATGGAGTTCATACCGCCGATGGCGTTCTGCACGGCTTGCAGGCCGGAGTCTGCGGCTTGCAGCGACTGGCGGGCCACCGAGGCCGACTCCTGGGCTTGCGTGGACACATCGTTGATTCGCGCGGCCATATCGAGCACCGAACGGCCGGTTTCGCGGATCTCGCGCAATTGCTCGGTCGAGGCGGCGAGCAGCTCGGTCGAGGTGCTGTCCACCTGGGCCGTCGTCTGGGCCACGCGGGTGGCCGTGTTCTGCACGCTGCCCACGAGCTGGCGCAGCTCTTCCACCGTGTAGTTCACCGAGTCGGCGATAGCGCCCGTAATGTCTTCGGTCACCGTGGCTTCCTGCGTCAGGTCGCCTTCAGCGACCGACTGCAGTTCGTTCATCAGACGCAGAATGGCGGCCTGGTTGGCGTCGTTGACGCGCTTGGCTTCCTGCTCCTGGCGCTTGGCATCGCGCTGCTGCAGTTCGGCCGTTGCCTGGCGCGTCCGGCTGTCCAGCAGCTGCACCCGCGAAATCCCGACGCCGCAAAGCAGCACGAACAGACCGGCCAGCGCCAGTGCGGCGAACTGCCCTGCGCCCAGGCCCGTCTGGGCCGACAACTTGGCCTGCAGCCCTTCGAGCTGGCGGCGCAGTGGCTCGCTATCGGCAATGATCGCGGATTGCGCTTCCCGCGCAGACACGAGGCCCTGCAGGTTACCCAGAATGGCGCTGGCTTGCGTGCGCGTCTGCTCGTAGAGCTTGATCAGCGCCTCGAGTTGCTCGCGCGTCTGTGCGTCCTTGGTGGCAGAGAGACGCAGCTCAGGGCTACCGTCGAGAACGCCCTGGGCGATTTCCTTGAAGGAGTTCAAATCCTTGCCCAGCAGGAACACGGCCTCAGGGCTCACGCCTTCGGTCGTCTGGAATTCGTTGGCGGACTTGCCAATACGCTGCGTCAACATCACGAGCTGGCCGGCGGCAGACACTTCGGCCGCGGGGGCGTTCTGCTGCAGCTTCAGCGACGACACCGTTTCCGCGATTTCGAGCAGATCGGACGATTGGCGGTTGATGGTGCGCAGCGCATCGCCCACCTGGGTCAGGATCTTCTGCTGGCCCATGACCGCGCCGGCATTGCGCTCGGCACGTTCCATGAGGGGCGTGATCGCCTCCAGATCCGGCTTGAACGGCTCACCCAGGGCCTGCACTCCCAAAGCGGTGTCACCATCATTCAGCGCACGCACGTTGCGCGCCAACACGCCGGAGCTGTCCACCACATCGGGGAAAGCCTGCGGACTACCCACCAGTGCCTGCGATACCGATTTGGCCAAACGCTGCGACTGCATCAGTGCCTGACCCGTGGCGGCAAGCTGCTGGGCAGAACGGTCTGCTTGCCGCAGCACCCAGCCGGCAATCAGCGCCAGTACCACCACCCCCACGGCCAGCAGCGCAAGCAAGCGCCGCTGGTGGACCGCGACGGCCGCCCGCCCCAGCAAGGGCAGCGTCACCTGGTCTTCATCAGCCGTACCCACTTCGACATACTGCGAAATGCCCGGATCCCCTTGCACGCTGCTCATCGCATCGGCTTGGTAAGAGTCACGCAGAGCCGCTCCGTCCAACGATGAACCGGCCGTCGAGGGTGCGTTCAGGCCATCGGCAGCCCCCGTCTCCGCACCTTGCTCGGCGGTCTTGCGGTTGAACAGTTTTCCAAATTGGTTAACGAAAGACATGGCTCTGCCTTACAGGGGAAAAACTCAAGCACTGATGCTCAGAAATGCGGGATGCTGCGAGAGGGTCTGCAGATTCAGCTCTTGCCACCGTACGCCCTGCGCGTCCAGGTAGGTGGTACCGAAATAGGAGGGCGCGTCCTCAGCCGGCGGCTCGGAAGCCACGAAGGCATCCGTGCCCCGCAACCCCGACAAGCGATCGACGAGCAAGGCGGCGTTCACATCGAGCGCCCCATTGAGCGCCAGCAGGCTGGATTCATTCAGGGCCTGCTCCGTGCGCGTACTGGATTTGCCCAGCAGGCCGGCCAAGTCCACGACCCCCACCAGGGTGCCCCGCAGGTTGGCCACGCCGAGGAACCAGCTCTGGGTGTAGGGCACGGCTTGCACGCCCGTCCACGGAAAGATCTCACCGGACTGCCCCAGGGGCATCAGGTAATTCTGCCCCGCAGACTCGACCGCCAGCCAGGACGAAACGGAAACGCCTTCACTGCGCGCCGCCTGAAGGCGGCTGGCAAGGCGCGTTTGGAGTTCACGGAGGGCTTCGCGATTGGCCATAAGCGACGCAGGCGCTTAATTCAGCGCGTCGATTTTGGCCTGCAACTCGGCCGGATCCACCGGCTTGGTAATGTAGCCACGCGCCCCCTGGCGCATACCCCAAACCCGGTCGGTTTCCTGATTCTTGCTCGTGCACATGATGATTGGCACGTCGGCATACTGCGGATCACGCGTGATGGCGCGTGTGAGCTGAAAACCGTTCTGCCCCGGCATGACCACGTCCATGAGGATCAGGTCGGGCTTTTCCTCAGCCAGGCGGCGAAAGGCTTCGTCCGCATTCTCGGCGGTACGCACTTGCATGCCCTTCTTTTGCAGCAAGTCGGTCAAGAACATCAACTCGGTCTTCGAGTCGTCAACGACCAGAACCTTCTGGATAGGCATTACATCGCTCCTTGTTGGGAATTGCCGAACTGCTGCACAGCCTGCAGCAGTTGGTCTTTAGTAAACGGTTTGGTGAGATATTCTTGGCACCCCACCATGCGGCCGCGCGCCTTGTCGAAAACGCCATCCTTAGAGGACAACATGACCACAGGCGTATTGGCAAAACGCGCGTTACGCTTGATGATGGCGCAAGTCTGATATCCATCGAGCTTGGGCATAAGGATGTCGCAGAAAATCAACTGAGGTTGATAATCATTGACCTTAGCCAAAGCATCGAAGCCATCATCCGCCAACAAAACTTCATGCCCGCCTTGCTTGAGAAAAATCTCCGCGCTGCGCCGGATGGTATTGCTGTCATCCACCACGAGCACCTTGAAGGATGCGCCGTTCGTAGTCAATTCTTACTGCTCCTGATGGAAAATAAAAAACAACGCAGGCGACATCCGCGTTCAAATCTGAACCATTTCGAAATCTTCTTTGCGCGCCCCGCATTCAGGACAGGTCCAATTCATGGGCACCTGATCCCAGGGCGTGTTAGGGGCTATGCCGTGCTCCGGCGAACCTTGGGCCTCGTCATATATCCAACCACAGATCAAACACATCCAAGTCTTAGGTTCCGTCACAGCTTAATGGGCCTTCACATAGAATGCAACGATTGTATCTAGTCATAACCCTGGGCCGCGGCTTCGGCGCCACCCTTTTCGCCAGCACCCCAGCATGACAACTATCACACCCAACCCCTCCTCCACCGAGGATCTTCCAGAAGACGCCCCCGAAGACGCGATCCCGGCCTGCGTGCTGGCTTTCAACGCCTGCGATCCCAGCGGCGCTGGCGGGCTCACGGGCGACATTACCACCATTGCATCGGTCGGCGGTCATCCTGTAGCCGTCGTTACCGGTGCTTACGCTCGCGACACCGCCGAGGTGTTCGACCACTTCTGCTTCGACGACGAAGCCGTTTCCGAGCAGGCACGCACCGCGCTCGAAGACCTGCCCGTGCAGGCCATCAAGGTCGGATTCGTGGGCAGCCCCGAGAATCTCAGCGCCATCGCACAGATCGCGGCCGATTACGCCGAGGTGCCTGTCATCGCCTACATGCCCAATCTGTCGTGGTGGCGCGACGACCTCATCGACCAGTACCACGATGCCTTCCAGGAACTGCTGCTGCCCCAGACCTCCGTGTTGGTAGGAAACCACAGCACGCTGTGGCGCTGGCTGCTGCCCGACTGGAGCAGCGAGCGCCGCCCCTCGGCGCGCGACCTCGCCATGGCCGCCTCGGAGCACGGCGTGCCCTATGTGCTCGTCACCGGCATTCCTGCGCCCGAGCAGTTCGTCGAGAACGTGCTGGCCTCGCCCCAGGCGGTCCTGGGCAGCGGCAAGTTCGAGCTGTTCGATGCCACCTTCGCGGGGGCGGGCGACACGCTTTCGGCCGCGCTCGCAGCGCTCGTGGCCAATGGCAGCGATCTGGGCGAAGCCACGAGCGAGGCGCTTACTTACCTGGACCACTGCCTCGACAACGGCTTCCGGCCCGGCATGGGTCACATCCTGCCCGACCGCATGTTCTGGGCCCAGCCTCCCGAATCCGACGATACCGACGAGGCCGCAGAACCACCCCCCTTTGAAGAAACGATGCCCCTGGAGGGCTTCGTGATGCCCCCCCATGACACCAAGCACTGACCTCAACATCCCTCTGTTCGAGCGCGCCAAGGCGCTCATTCCCGGCGGCGTGAACTCCCCCGTGCGCGCCTTCAAGGCCGTGGGCGGCACGCCGCGCTTCGTCAAGCGCGCCCAGGGCGCTTATTTCTGGGACGCCAACGACCAACGTTTCATCGACTACATCGGCTCCTGGGGCCCCATGATCCTGGGCCACGGCCACCCGGCCGTGCTCGAGGCCGTGCAGAAGGCCGCGCTCGAAGGCTTCAGCTTCGGCGCGCCGACCGAGCGCGAAGTCGAGCTGGCCGAGGAAATCCTGCGCCTCGTGCCCTCGATGGAGATGATTCGCCTGGTCAGCTCGGGCACCGAGGCAGGCATGAGCGCCATCCGCCTGGCGCGCGGCGCCACGGGCCGCAGCAAGATCATC
>JAYSFC010000087.1:0-16099 GCA_041913505.1 Acidovorax sp. | reverse complement strand
GCAGCGACTTTTCCAGGTTGATGATGTGGATCTTGTTGCGATGGCCGAAGATATAGGGGGCCATCTTGGGGTTCCAGAAGCGGGTCTGGTGACCGAAGTGGACACCGGCTTCCAGCATTTCGCGCATGGTGACGGACATGAGAATTCTCCAAAGGTTGGGTCTAAAATCCAGCCCGCCATTTGCTTTCCTCTGAAAGAGGCGAGCAACACCTTGATAGGGCTGGTTCGCGATTGGTTTCGCCTCGATCGCTCCGACACTTGGTTACCGGGCCTCTGGCCCAGCCGCCCAGGACGGCCAGCTCTCAGCAAAACCCAAGGATTCTAGCACACCCCATGCACCACGATCTCTGCAGCGCCCTGTCCGACGTACGCTCCGGCCAGGCCTCCGCGAGGGAATGGCTGGAGCGCTGCATCGCCGCCGCCCAGGCCCCGCGGTGCACCCATGCCTTCGCCCACACGCTGTTCGACGGGGCTCGCCAGGAAGCCGCCGCGGCGCGCTCCGACCAGCCCCTCGCCGGCCTGGCCGTTTCGGTCAAGGACCTGTTCGACGTACAAGGCCTGCCTTCGCGCGCCAGCGCCCTGGCCCTGGACGACGCCCCAGCCGCCGCGCAGGATTGCCCCGCCGTGGCCCGCCTGCGCGCCGCGGGCGGCGCCATCATCGGCAAGACCCACATGGTGGAGTTCGCCTTCTCCGGCGTGGGCGTGAACCCGCACCATGGCACGCCCGCAGCCTGGGATGCCCGCTACGGCGCCCTGCCCGGGGCGCCACGCGTGCCCGGCGGCTCGTCCTCAGGGGCCGCGGTGTCGGTGGCCACGGGCGCGGCCTTCGTGGGCCTGGGCTCAGACACGGGCGGCTCGATCCGCATTCCCGCCGCACTCAATGGCCTGGTGGGCTTCAAGAACACTGCGCGGCTCGTGCCCACCACGGGCGCCGTGCCCCTGTCCACCACGCTCGACACGGCCTGCGCGATGACCCGCTCGGTGCGAGACGCGCTGCTCGTGCACGAGATCCTTGCGGCGCGCACCGTCACGCGCAGCCCTGCCCCGCTCGCGGCCTGGCGCCTAGCGGTGCCCACCACGACCTTCCTCGATGGCCTGGAGCCCGCCGTGGCCAGGGCTTTCGAGCGCACCCTGCACACCCTGCGCCGCGCGGGCGCGCGCATCACCGAGATCGCATTGCCCGAAGTAGCCGAACTGGCGCAGATCAACGCCACCGGTGGTTTCTCGGCCGCCGAGAGCTATGCATGGCACCGTCCGCTGCTGGCCACCCGCGCTGGCCGGTACGACCCGCGTGTGCGCACCCGCATCGAGCGCGGCGCGGGCATGTCGGCAGCCGATTACATCGACCTGCTGCACGCACGCCATGCCTGGATCGTGCGCATGGAGACCGCCCTCGCGGGCTTCGACGCCCTGCTCTCCCCCACCGTGCCCATCACGGCGCCCCCGATCGCATCGGTCGCGCCTGCCGACGGCATGGACGCGGCCCAGGACGCCGCACGCGACGCGGAGTTCTTCCGCGTCAACGGGTTGCTGCTGCGCAACACCAGCGTCGTGAACATGCTCGATGGTTGTGCTCTGTCCGTACCCTGCCACGTGGCAGGGGAACTCCCCATGGGTCTCATGATCTGGCATGCTGCACTGCACGATGATCCCATACTGAACATCGGCCTGCGCATCGAAGAAGCACTACAAAAACAATAGCTAAGAGTGCACACGGAGTGTGCACCTGCGGCCTGAAACACCCAAATTCATGAGAATCGCCATCGTGGGCGCCGGCATCGTCGGCGTCACCACCGCGTACGAGCTAGCCCGCGACGGGCATGAAGTCACCGTGCTGGAACAGCGCAGCGCCGCAGCCGAGGAGGCCAGCTTCGCCAATGGCGGGCTGCTGGCGCCGGGCCTGCTGCGCCCCTGGGCCGCTCCCGGCGCGCTCGGCCCCACGCGCGCACCGCTGCTGGGGCGGCGGGCCCTGGTGCGCATCGCCGGCGGCGCCTCGCGTGCCGATCTCGGTTGGCTCTGGCGCTGGCGCCGCGGCGCTCGCCAGACGGTACAGCAGACGGCCAAGGGAACCCTGCCCCCAGCCTTGGCGGCGCTCGAAAGCCTTGCGCGCTACAGCCAGTCCCGCCTGCGCGAGACCCTGGAGCACCTGCAAATGGACCCGGAAATCCGCTCCGGCGGTCTCGTGCTGCTGCGCACCGAGCCAGAACGCGCGGCACTCACCCCCCTGCTGCAACTGCTGCGCGATGCAGGCGTAGTGCTGCACGAGGTGGACGCGGATGCCGCACGCCGCATCGAGCCCGGGCTATCGCCCCACACGCCTCTGGCGGGGGCGCTGCACCTGCCTGCCGCAGAGGTCGGCAACTGCCGCCTGTTTGCGCTCATGCTGCGCCAGGCCGCGCAGGATCTGGGCGTGCGCTTTCGCTTCGGCGCCACGGTCCAGCGGCTGCACACCGCCCCCACGGGTGTGCAACTGGCGGGCGAGAGCGCCGCGCGGGCCTGCGATGCCGTGGTGCTCTGCGCCGGCGCAGCGTCCGCCGCCCTGCTGCGTCCCCTGGGGGTGCGCCTGCCGCTGGCCTCGCTGCATGGCTACACGGTAAGCGCACCGCTGCGCGAAGACCTGTACGCCCCGCACGGCGGCGTGGTTGACGCGCACCACCAGGTCAGCATCGCGCGGCTGGGCCAGCGCATCCGCGTGGGCGGGGGTGCCGAACTGGGCGGCAGCACTGCCCCGCACCATGCGCCCACGCTCGAACGGCTCTACCAGGTGCTGACCGATTGGTTTCCGGGCGGCGCCCAGCTCTCCAGCGGCGTGCAGGTGTGGCGCGGCACCCGCCCCATGCTGCCCGACGGGCCGCCCGTTCTGGGCATGAGCGGCCTGCAGGGCCTGTGGCTCAATCTGGGCCACGGCGACAGCGGCTGGGCCCTGGCCAGCGGCTGTGCGCGCGTGCTGGCCGACCTGATGGCCCAGCGCGCCCCCGACATCGCGCACGACACGCTGGGCGCCAGCCGATTCTGAACGCCGCGGCACTGGGCCGGCGCACAATGCGTCTGCCATGCACCGCATCCTTTCAGACCACCGCGCACCGCTGTTCGACCAGGCCACCACGCGCCGCATCGAATCGGCCGCAGCGGCCCAGCTCCCCCCGCACACCCTTATGCAGCGCGCAGGCGAGGCCACGGCGCGGCTGGCCCGCGCGCTTGCCCCCCATGCGCGCCGCATCTGGATTGCCTGCGGCGCAGGCAACAACGGCGGCGACGGCCTCGAGGCCGCCATGCAGTTGCACGCCCACGGCGCCCCCGTGTTCGTGAGCTGGCTGGGCCAGCCCGAACACGTGCCGGCCGATGCGCAGCACTCCTGGCAGCGCGCGCGCGATGCGGGCGTGGCATTTACCGACGCACCACCGCACAGCCTGGAACCCAACGACCTGTGCATCGACGCACTGCTCGGCATTGGCCTCGCCCCCGGCGGCACGCAACGCGCGCCCGATGCACGCCTGCACGCCTGGCTCCACGCGCTGCACGCGAGCGCCGCGCCCGTGCTGGCCGTGGACCTGCCCTCGGGCCTGCAGGCCGACACTGGAAGGTACGCCCCTGGCCTGGCCCCAGACAACGCCCTTCCCCGTTCCGCGCGCCACACACTGAGCCTGCTGACGCTCAAGCCCGCGCTGTTCACAGGCTCGGGGCGCGACGCAGCAGGCCAGGTCTGGTTTCATGACCTTGGCGTGGCACCAGGCACAGAGGCGCCCTGCGCCTGGCTGCCTGGAGCACAGCCCCCCGCCATGCGCGCACATGCCAGCCACAAGGGCAGCTATGGCGACGTGGTCGTGGTGGGCGGAGAGGGGCTGGCGCTGCGCGGCATGGGTATGTCGGGCGCGGCACTACTGGCAGCCTCGGCCGCATTGCATGGAGGTGCAGGCCGTGTGCTCGTGGCCTTGCTGGACGACGGCCACCAGCAGATCGACACCACTCAGCCCGAGCTCATGCTGCGCCGCTTCGGCGCGCTCGCGCTGGAGCAGCTCACCGTGGTCTGCGGCTGTGGTGGCGGGGATGCCGTGCGCTCCTTGCTCCCACAGGTGCTGGCCCAGGCACCGCGCCTCGTGCTCGACGCCGATGCGCTCAACGCCATCGCGGCCGACCCGGCACTGCAGCACCAGCTCTCGGAGCGCGCGGCACATGAGCAGGCCACGGTGCTCACGCCCCATCCCCTCGAGGCCGCGCGCCTGCTGGGGCTGGACACAGCCCAGGTGCAGGCCCACCGCCTGCAGGCCGCGCGGCTGCTGGCCGAGCGGTTTCAGTGCGTGGCCGTGCTCAAGGGCTCCGGCAGCATCATCGCAGCGCCCGGCCGCACCAGCGCGATCAACCCCACAGGCAACGCCCGCCTCGCCACAGCCGGCACGGGGGACGTGCTCGCGGGCCTGCTGGGTGCCCGGCTTGCCGCAGGCATCGATGCGTT
Source organism: Acidovorax sp. (assembly GCA_041913505.1). Taxonomy (GTDB): domain Bacteria; phylum Pseudomonadota; class Gammaproteobacteria; order Burkholderiales; family Burkholderiaceae_C; genus JAYSFC01. The sequence goes on along the minus strand of JAYSFC010000087.1, from coordinate 11,646 downwards.
CGACGCGGCCTGCAGCGCCTGCTGGCACCACGGCCGCACTGCGGACGACTGGCCCGAAGGGCACACCCTCACGGCCTCGGCCCTGGCGCGCCGGCTGTAAGCGCCTGTCAGCGGCGCGGCTTACGCGCCTTGCCCTGGGTCACGGGCTTGGCGGGCTTGCCCGCGCCCTTGCGCGCGCCGCCATCATTGGCAGAGGACACACGCTTGGCCGCCTTGCGCGCCGAACGCTTGTCGGATCTTTTGGCCGGGCCCGGTGCGGAAGCCGATAGACCCGCCTTGTCGCGCTGCGCGCGCGCGAGCAACTCCTCCCCCTCGCGCACGAGGCGGAAATCGATCTTGCGACCATCGAGATCCACGCGGCTGACCTGCACGCGCACGCGCGTGCCGATCGAGTAGCGGATGCCCGTGCGCTCGCCGCGCAGTTCCTGGCGCGCCTCGTCGAACTTGAAATATTCGCCGCCCAGTTCGGTGATGTGCACCAGCCCTTCGACGTACATCGCATCGAGCGTGACGAAAATGCCGAAGCTCGTGGCGGCCGACACCACGCCGCTGTACTCCTCGCCAAGGTGCTCGCGCATGTACTTGCACTTGAGCCAGGCCTCCACGTCGCGGCTGGCCTCGTCGGCGCGGCGCTCGTTGGCACTGCAGTGCAGGCCTGCGGCCTCCCAGGCCTGGGTCTCGGCTACCGATACGGCACCCGTGGCCTTGAGCACATTTCTCGGGCGCTGCCCAGGCTCACCCACGCGCGCCGCCAGGCGCTTGGACAGCTTGGCGTGCGCCTCGCCCGGCGTGGGCAGGGCCGGCAGCTTGTAGCGCGCGCCCGCCAGGATGGACTTGATCACACGGTGCACCAGCAGATCGGGATAGCGCCGGATCGGGCTCGTGAAGTGGGTGTAGGCCTCGAACGCAAGGCCGAAATGGCCGCTGTTGATTGGCGTGTAGATGGCCTGCTGCATGGAGCGCAGCAGCATGGTGTGGATCTGCTGGGCGTCGGGCCGGCCCTTGGTCGCCTCGGCTATGGCCTGGAACTCGGCAGGCCTCGGGTTGTCGCTGATCGACATGCCCACAGCCATGGCCTTCAGATAGTTGCGCAGGATCTCCTGCTTCTCGGGCGTAGGGCCCTCGTGCACGCGGTACAGGCCCGGCTGGCCGCCCTGGGCAATGAAGTCGGCGCTGCACACGTTGGCGGCCAGCATGGCCTCTTCGATCAGCTTGTGCGCATCGTTGCGAGTGCGCGGCACGATCTTCTCAATACGGCCGTTGTCGTCGCAAACGATCTGTGTCTCGATGGTCTCGAAGTCCACGGCGCCGCGCTGCTGGCGCGCGGCGAGCAGTGCGCGGTACACGTCGTGCAGGTGGATGAGGTCCTTCACGCGCTCCTTGCGGCGCTGGGCCTCGGGCCCGCGCGTGTTGGCCAGTATGGCCGCGACCTCGGTATAGGTGAAGCGCGCATGGCTGTGCATCACGGCCGGGTAGAACTGATAGGCGGCCACCTCGCCCTTGGCCGTCACCATCATGTCGCAGACCATGCACAGCCGGTCCACATCGGGATTGAGCGAGCACAGCCCGTTGCTGAGCTTCTCCGGCAACATGGGGATCACGCGGCGCGGGAAGTACACGCTCGTCGCGCGGTCGTACGCATCCACGTCAATCGGGCTGCCGGTCTGCACATAGTGGCTCACGTCGGCGATCGCCACGAGCAGGCGCCAGCCCTTGGTGCGCCCCACTTTCGCGGGCTCGCAATACACGGCGTCATCGAAGTCGCGCGCATCCTCTCCGTCGATGGTAACGAGCGGAACGTCGGTCAGATCGATGCGGCGCTTCTTGTCCTGCGCACGCACCTTGTCGGGCAGTGCCTTGGCCTCGGCGAGGCAATCATCGGAGAACTCGTGCGGCACGCCGTACTTGCGCACGGCGATCTCGATTTCCATGCCGGGGTCGTCCACCTCACCGAGCACCTCGGTGATGCGCCCCACGGGCTGGCCGTAGAGCGCGGGCGGCTCGGTGAGCTCGACCACCACGACTTGCCCCGTCTTCGCGGTGCCGGTGGCACCTTTGGGAATCAACACATCCTGGCCGTAGCGCTTGTCCTCGGGCGCGACCAGCCACACCCCACTTTCCTGCAGCAGCCGACCGATGATGGGCTGAGGCGGCCGCTCGACGATTTCGACCACGCGCCCCTCGGGCCGTCCGCGCCGGTCATGCCGCACAACGCGCACGCGCACGCGGTCCTTGTGCAGCACAGCCCGCATTTCATTGGGGGGCAGGTAGATATCGCTCTCGCCGTCGTCACGCACCACGAAGCCGTGGCCGTCGCGATGCCCCTGCACGATGCCCTCGATCTCGTCCGAAAGGTGTGCGGACAGCGTGCTAGGGTTCATTTTTTTGATATACAATCTAAATCTTTCCTGAGATGCCCAGGTGGCGGAATTGGTAGACGCACTAGTTTCAGGTACTAGCGAGTAACATCGTGGAGGTTCGAGTCCTCTCCTGGGCACCAAGTTTAACGAGAACCTGCGAAGGTTTTTGAAAATAAAGAACCGCTGCATTGCAGCGGTTTTTTGTTTCGCAGCTGGTACAACGCCATGCACTTCGGCAGTCTGCAAAAAACTTCGCGACAAGGCATAAGGCCTCGGAAATTTGCTCTATAATTTGAATCTTTCCTGAAATGCCCAGGTGGCGGAATTGGTAGACGCACTAGTTTCAGGTACTAGCGAGTAACATCGTGGAGGTTCGAGTCCTCTCCTGGGCACCAAGCATTCAAAGCCGCTGCAATCGCAGCGGCTTTTTTCTTGGGCGAATGGCCTGGCGCCCGAACCTCCCGCTTCGCTCAAAGAACTGTAGTCAGTCGCTTGCCCAGGCTTGGGCACCTCGTCCGGTGCGTAGCCCAGCTGGCAGCAAAAGCCCGGCAGCCTCACATTGCCCGAGTGCACATGGAGCCAGAGGTAACCAAGCGCCCGTAGGCGCTGCTCCACGGCGTCCATGAACGCACGCCCCACATCCCTTCCCTGCAGACGAGGCGCCACGGCCAGGCAATACACCGCGCCACGACGGCCGTCGTAGTCGGCCGCGGCCGCACCGCCACGGCCGCCTCTTCGGCGGCGCCAAAGGCGCCGGCCCGAACCCTCGGCAAAGCCCTGCGAAACTGCGGAAGGCTTACTTGCGCAGCAGTGCCTTGAGCACGTTCTGCAGACGGCGTGCGCTGGCCGCATCGCTGGCGCTGGCGAGCACACGGGCCGCGTCCTGGCCCCAGGTCTGGACCGGGGCCGGATCGTTGCGACGCGTGAGCAGTTGCAACTGCAGCGCGCGGCGGGCCGCCAGCTGGTCAGCGGGCGTAGGCACCTCAGCTGCCATCTCGAGGCGCAACAACGCTTCGGAAGCATCGCCCGAGGGCGCGCTCGACAGCGCCTGCACCCATGCGCTGCGCACCGGCACCGTCACGCGGCCGCCCAGCTCCTGCGCGCTCGGCAACTGCGCTGCATCGCGCTTTTCCCAGGCAGTGAGCAGTTGCGTAAGCGCTTCGCCATGCGCCTGCGCTGCGAGCTTCTTGAGCGTGAGTTGCGCATGCTCCATGGCGTCGCGCTGCGCGCGGAACGCGGCGTCACCCAGACGCGGCCCACGGTCTTCGCGCGCGGGGCGGTCGCCAAAGCGGTCCCCGAAGCGACCGCCGCGATCACCACCCCGATCGCCGGGCCGGCCATCGCCGCGCGCAGGACGGGCATCCTTGCGGTCGCCGGGACGGCCCGGACGACCCGCTACCGGTGCGTCGCGCTTCATGCCGGGTCGGTCGTCGCCGCGCACGGCCACCACGGGGCGCACCACTGCAGGCTTGGGTTGGGCTTCCTGTTCTGCTTCCGTTTCCGTAGCATCTTGTGCAGGCGACTGCTCGACTTCAACGCCATTTGACTCAGATTTCGCCGCTTCAGCCTGGTTGCGCAAAGCGGCGTCCAAGGCCTGCATGGCAGCGCGAATCTGCTGCGCGTCGCCGCTCGCGTTGGCGGCTTCGAGGGCCTTCGAGGCTTCGAGCACCGCACGGTCGCGCGCGCTCAGTTCGGTGGCCACACGCTCGCGCTCGGTCGACTTGCGGTTGAAAGCCTCGTCGATCGGCTTGCGGAAGGCATCCCAGAGCTTCTGCTCATGCTTGCGGTCCAGCGGCACCGACTGGGCCTCGGCCTGCCAGCGCTGCTGCAAGGCCTTCACCGCATCGATGCGCAGTTGGGGCGCGGCGCCAAGGGCCACAGCCTCGTCGATCATCGCGTGACGGCGAGCTAGGCTGTCCTTTTGCGCGGCCTCAAGCGGCGCTGCGGCCTCGGCCAGGGCCTGCTTCCACAGCGGCTGCAACTCGGCGAACACCTTTTCACCCACATGGCCGCCATCGCGCCAACGGTCGGCGAACTGGTGCAGTGCACGGTTGATCGCCTTCCAATCGGTGGAGGCCACCTGCGCGGCGGCCCAGGCCTTGACCTCTTCGATCAGTGCCAAGCGCGAGGCCTTGTGCTCTGCGGCCTCGGTGCGGACCTTGTCGAGCCAGCCTTCGACCACCTTGTGCGCGGCATTGCAGGCTTCGTCGAACTTGCGCCACAGCGCATGATTGGCGGGGCCGCCCTGATCGGTCTGTTTCCATTGCTCGCGCAGCTGACGCAGCGTTTCCTGCATCTTGCGGCCGCCCAGGGCTTGGCCTTCGGGGCGCTGCAGCAGCGCCTCGGCCTTGGCCACGAGTTCCTCGCGCACCTGGTCTGCGCTCCAGCGCTGCCAGCCCTCGAGCTCGCCTGCAGCCACCAGCGCCTGGTGCACCTGCTGCTCCAGCGCCGCATCGATATGGCGGCCCTGCACCTTGAGCACGGCGCGCAGCGCGGTGGCAGCGCCCGCACTGGCCTTGCCATGGCCTTCGGCGGTTTCCTTTTCGAGCTTGGCCAGGGCCTCGCGCACAGCCTGCTGAGCCTTTTCAACCACTTCGGGGTCGACCTTGGGCTTGGGCGGCCGCACGGGCTTGGCTGCCGCGGCGGCAGCGGCAGCCTCGGTGGGCAGGCCGCGCGCCACGCGCAGTTCGTCGGCCCACACGGGCACGGGCGGCAGCGGGGCGTTCGCGTCGGCAGCAGCAGCGGCCGCCAGGGCCAGCGCCGACTGGAACGCCTCCCACACGACCAGCAGCTGCGCACGCGAGGCGTCCAGCAGCGGAGGAAAACGCGCTTCCACGCTCACCCAGTTCGCATCGCCCGTCAACTCCTGGGCCTGCTCTTGCCAGCGGCCCACATCGGCCTGCAGCAATTCGAGGGCCGCCTGGGCGTCGGACCAGGGCTTGGTGGAGAGCACCTCGATGCGCTGTGCGAGCAGCACAGCCGCTTCACGCTGCACCTGCACGCGGTGCTGCAGGTCCTCGATCACTTTCACGCGCTCGGACAGCTGGGTCTTGAAGGCTGCCAGCGGCTCGCGCGACAGCGGTGCACCCGCCTTGGCCGCGTCGCGCTGCCAAGCCAGGGCATCGGCGATGTTGAGCCGGGGCGCGGCCAGCAGCGCCTGGGCCTTGTCGGCCCACTCGGCGGCAATCGCCTCCTGGCCCTTGGCACGGCGGATTTCGTCGATGCGCTCACGGATGGCGCGGGCCGCGCCCTTGTCGCGCGAGCTGAGCTCCTTGAACACTTCCTGCAACTGCTCTGGCGCGGGCTGCGTGGCGAGCCAGTCGCGGATGCGCGCGGCCCGCTCGCCCGATGTGGCGGCCGAGAAGGCGCCGCCCGTGAGCGCATCGAGCGGATGCGGCTCGGAGGTCTTGGCCGGGGCCGGGGCCGGGTTCACTTCAGGTGCGTCGGACATTTTGCTGCGGGAAGAAAAAGGAAACATGGATGATTCAGATGGGGCCGGCCCGGTGCCCGCCAAGGGGCAGTCCGGGAGCTTGTACTCCCCCAGGGGCCGGTCTCCATGCCGCAGGGGGTCAAGGGAGCTATTTTCGCCGGGATTTGGATGCACACCCAAACAAGCCCCCAGTCGTGGCTTTACTGCGATGACAAGGTGAGCTGGGCCCGGGGTTTCCACCCGGTCTCCGACGGGTTAGTCTTCGCGGCCCCGAGGAAGAGCCGGTCCAGGGGCACCTGGTGCTCGGCCAGGTAGTCGCGCACCGCCACGCCACGCGCCACGGCAAGTTCGTGCATGGCGTCGTCGGGAACAGCAATGCTGGCCAGCAGCAGCGACTCCATCTCGGACTGCGGCAGATCCTTGGCGATGCCCAGGAGGTTGCGAGGCTTGGGAATATCCGCGCGGCGGTAGACCTCCTTGAGCAACGCCGGCGCCTCCTCGGCGGTGATGGGCTGCACCGCCTCGGCGGCCTGGCCGCCACGCGTGGCAGCGCTGCGCTTTTGCGCACGCAGCATCCCTTGCAGCCGAGCCTTTCTCCAGCCATCGCGTTCGCTGTCGAGCTGTGCCTCGCCCACCACCGTCATCTTGAGGGCCGGGCGATCCATGAGCGCCTTCGCCACCTTGTCGAGCCCCTGGCGCGCCTCATCGTCGAGTTCCGCGCTGCCCGGCGCGAAGCCCACGGCACTGAGGTCATCAGATCCACCGAGCGCGCTTGCGAGCAACGAGAACGGGGACGTCACGGCCTTCATGATGAGGTTGCCGATGATCTTGAAGATCACCGGCGCCAGGCGAAATTCAGGGTCGTTGAGCGAGCCGCTGATGGGCAGGTCCAGGTCAATCACGCCATTGCGGTCCGCCAGCAGCGCCACAGCCAGCCGCACGGGCAGGCTCGCGGGCGCACCCTGCACGGGCTCGCCAAAGGTGAGCTGGTTAAGCACAAGCTTGTTGCGCGCCGTGAGTTGGCCGTCAGGCTGGACCTTGTAGGCCACGTCCATGCTGAGCTTGCCGCGCTCAATGCCATGGCCAGCGTACTTGACCGTATAGGGCGATAGCGGCGGCAGCTCCAGGTCGCGCATCTTGCCCTCGATATCGAGCGCCAGCGGCTTGGCCAGCGGGTTGAGCTTGCCGGTGATTTCGAGCGAAGCCGTGCCCTCCGCACGGCCGCGCAGTTCCAGGTCGGCCATGGCCGGCGCGGCATCGCCGGCTGGCGCGACCGACGAGAACGCGCTGAGCCGGCCGTTGAGCTCGCTGAGGTCGGCCGAGTAATTGGGTTTGATGAAATAGTCGGAGAACCGCACGGTCCCGCCCGTGAGGGATACCGGGCCGAAGCGCACGATGGGTGCCGGACCAGCCTGGGCCACGGTGGCAGTGGTCGTGGATGCAGCCGCCGCCGGAGCAGAAGCCGTGCCCTGCGGCGCAGCCGATGTGGCCGCCCCCGGGGATGGTTTGACCAAATCCTGCAGATTGATGCGACCGTTCTCCTGCACGATCACGCGTGCGAAGAAATCGTTGATGGAAGTTTCGCGCACATCCACCTGGGTCGGCTGGCCCGGGGCCAGTGTCACATCCAGGCCGCGCAAGCCCAGCGACTTCCAGTTCAGCAAATCATCTTGCGGGGTCAGCTCCTGGGGCTCCTGAGGCGCCGTGCCCGCCTGCGCCCCTGCAGGGTTGGCCAGCAGCGACGAGCGGGCACGCAGGTCGTCGAGCGATGCATCACCCTGCACGCGCACCGTAGGCCCGGCCGGGCCTTGGGCAAACTGCACCGAGCCCTTGAAGCCGCCATCGGCCCGCAGCACCCGCACGTTGAGCGCATCGGCCACATAGGGCTCGAGGGCATGCAGCGGCAGTTGGGTGGCCAGCACCTTGCCCTGCGCGCTCAGCGGCGCGAGCCCCACGGTGCCGTCGTACTCGATCCGGCCCGGCTCGGTACGCCCCGTGCCGATACGCGCGGCCAGCGACAGACGCGACGGCTTGGCGGGCGAGGACGCCAGCGGCGCAAAGTCTTCGAGGCGCAGCCGCAGGTTCGACAGGCTGAGCGCCACGGGTGTGGCAGGCTGCGCGTCGCGCAGGGCCACGGCTGCACCATCGACCTCCACCGCACCCAACTGAACCGACCAGTCGGGTGCGGCTGCCGCTGTCGCCGCCTTGGTGCCTTCGCCCGGTGCAGGCGCGGGCTGCACGGGATGGGCCATCCAGTGCACGGCCATCCAGCGGCCATCCTTTTCGCGCGCAACCATGGCCCGGGGTTGGGTCAAGGCCAAGCGCTCGACGCTCACGGCATGGCGCAGCAGATCGAGGCGGGCGTTTTCCACGCGCAGCGATTTGATTTCCGCCAGGCTGTCCTTGCCCTGCATCGCGATACCAGGCAGGCCGGCGCCCACACATGCAGCCTTGGGAGGGCAGGTCAGTGCCACATCGTCCAGCGACAAGCGCGCAAGTTGCGCCACCACGGCCGGGCCATTCCACGCAAAGCCCAGGTCTGCATCGAGCTGGCCGCTCAGGGTGGGCAATAGCTGCTCTGCTATATAAGGAGCACCCCACTCCAGTGCCAGGGCTTGGACCGACGCCGCTACCGTCGCCTGGCGATCGCTGGCCTCGCCCTGGAACGCGATGCGAGCGGGAGCGCGTTTGCCTGCCGCACCCGCCAGATGCGCCTGACCAGAGAACTTCAACGGCTTGGACAACGGCACGGCAATCGCCGTCGCATCCAGGCGCAACCCCTGGAGGGCCAGCTTCGCCCCGCCGGCCACGGCATCGTCCTGCCAGTCCACATGCCCGCCACGCACCGCAAAGCGGTCGACCGCCACTTGCCAGCCACCCGGGGCCGTCGCAGCAGAGGCCGGCGCACTTGCTGTCTTGCGGGGGACCGGAGCGGAAGCTGGCGCGGCCGGGGCGGCGGACAGGCGGCTCCAGTTGATCTGCCCCTCGCGGTCGCGCTGCGCCAGCACGCGCGGGGTATCTACCTCCACCGATGCGATATGGCCCCGCTGCGCCAATGGCTGCAGATCGGCAATCTGTACCTTGAGCGCCTCGAAGCCCAGCAGCGCCTGCTGGCGCCGGTCCGCCACGCGCACGCCGTGGGCTTGCACGTCGCCGCGGATGTGCACCGCGGTCCCGGCGTGCTGCTCGAAGGAGAGCATCAGATCCACGTCAAGCACGCCGGACTGCAGCCGCACGGGCAGGCTCTCGGGCAGATAGCCCAGGTAGGGAGCCAGGTCAAAACCCGCCAGCCGCACATGCGCATCGGTCTTGCGACTTTCGAGGAACGGAGTGGCCTCGGCCGAGGAGTCGAAGGCGCTACCGTTGAGCTTGAACGCGAGCCGAGGCTCCACCTTGACTTCGCGCTTGGACTCCAGGTTGCTCAAAAACGGCACGCTCAGCACGATGTCACGCACGGTATGGGTACGGTGCACGGTGCGGTCCTCGAAGTCCACCGCCCCGCCCCGCAGAGCGATGTTGTAGAGCGCAAACCGCTGGGGCGCCCCCTGCTCCGGCGCGGACGGTTGTTGGGCGAAGCGGGCCAGGATGTCGTCGATATCGTAGTGGCCCGCACTCACTTGCGCCACGTGGAGCACCGGCTCGTCCACCTCGATGGCATCAAGCACGGGCGCCAAGCGTAGCAGCGACTGGATCTCCGCATCGGCATAGATGCGCTTGACGACCAGCTGCACGTTCTTGCCATCGGCGGCAGCCACGGCGAGATCATGCACCGTGAGCTCCAGCGACCACGGCGCGAACTCCACCTGGCCAATGGTCACCTGCCGCCCCAGCGCCTCGCTTGCAAGCTTCTGCCCCTGGCTGCGCAGCAGCGGCGGAACCGCCAGCCAACCCAGGACCCACAGCGCCAAAACTGCCGCTACCAACCATGCCGCACGCATGGCCCATTTATTGTTCTTGAGGGATTGCATGAACACCCCGACCTCCACAGGCTCGAGCCAATACCAGCATTGCACCAGAAATCGTATCGCGTGGAGTGCAACAGCCCGTAAAAGCAAGAAAGCCCGGTGGAAGGCGCGACGCCGACCACCGGGCTTGACGGCTGACACAACGGTCTTTGCCATCGATTGGCGACAAGGGAGATGAAGGTCCCTCACGCCAGGAGGCAAGGTATTGCCCCCGGGGGGTTGCCTTGAAAGCGCGTCCATCATCGCGAAAGGCACTGAATGCCTATGCCGCAAGAGGACTTGCTTCGTCCGGCAGATGCCTGACAAGTGCAGGCATGGATACCTTATCAAAGATCCCTCCACGGCTCAAATCGGATTCTCAATGGCTGCCGCGGCCGCGATTGAATTTGCTTCACGCCCCTGGCGTTCTCACCCCTTGCAATCTCCAAAAACTGTGTTTAATTACATATTTTTTAGAAAATATTTGTCTAAAAAATGAAAACGTTAGTATTGACCTGGAATGAAGTGAACTTCTAGAATCCGCCAGCCCCAAAACGGGCTAGTACAAACCCCAGCGCTGCCGAACCCGGCTAAGTCAGTTCGCTACCCCGCTATGCGCCCACGGCGCCCGCGCGAACTCGATGGCGTACCAATCCAGGCAAGCCCCTGGTGGATGGTCTGACACCAGACCGCCTCTCCAAGAGCAGGCTTCAGAAAGGAAGAGCTATGACAGCGTCAGGAAAAGTTGCCGCCTCCGTGCGCACGTTCGTGTCCGATGTGGCCGACGGTTTTCTTGAAATCACCCACAACAGCTTCGCCCTCCTGGGCCTGGCTGTCGCCTTCGTGGTCATCGCCCTCGCGGCGCGGCCCGACCTGCGCCAGGCCGGCGAAGAAGAGCTGATGAGCTGGCTGCAGTCGCGCCAGGCCGTGCTGCTCGACGCCCCCGTCGAGCTGGAGGCCAGCGAACGCGCCACCGCCACCAATCCCAAGGACCTGCCCAAAGAGCAGGCCGCCGTGGCCTACTGGCTCAGTAAAAAGTACCGCGTGGCTCCCGAGCCGCTGGCCGCCCTGGTGGCGGAAGCCTATGAACTGGGCACGCGCAACAAGCTCGACCCCACGCTGATCCTGGCCATCATGGCCATCGAATCGAGCTTCAACCCCTTTGCCCAAAGCGCCGTGGGCGCCCAGGGCCTCATGCAGGTCATGACCCGCGTGCACACGGACAAATACCAGAGCTTCGGTGGCCACTTCGCGGCCTTCGACCCCGTGAGCAACTTGCGCGTGGGTGTGAGCGTGCTCAAGGAATGCATCGCACGCGCCGGCTCGCTCGAGGGCGGGCTGCGCTACTACGTGGGCGCGGCCAACATGGAAGACGATGGCGGTTACGCAACCAAGGTGCTCGCAGAACACTTCCGCCTGCGCCAGGTGGCCAACGGCCGCGCCGTGCCGGTGAACACACCCTCTGCCCCCATGCTGTCCACGCAGGCGCCTGGCCAGTCCCCCGCCCCTTCGTCCGACAAGGTGGCGCTGCTCTCCCCGAGCCTTTGATTTTCCGTTTTACCCTGGCCTCAGCTACACTAGCAGAGTACGCGACTGGCGATAGGCGCGGTGCCCAAGGGCACCGCCGCTGACGTGGAAACCAGCAGGAGGGCTTCTCCTGTGAACCACCGGGGAGCGTACCGCCCGGGCCCGTGGCCTGAAGCGTTCCGCCGTTCGCCTGGGCAGCCCTTGCTCTCAAGGGACATCAAGTTCATAGGACTGCCATGTACCACCGCAATATTCTTGTCGAACAGACCGACCCCGAGCTTTTTGCCGCCATCCAGGCCGAGAACAAGCGCCAGGAAGAGCACATCGAGCTGATCGCGAGCGAGAACTACGCCTCGCCCGCCGTCATGGCCGCCCAGGGCAGCCA
>JAYSFC010000086.1:0-16101 GCA_041913505.1 Acidovorax sp. | reverse complement strand
GGCGGGGCTGGAGCTGGGATGACGGAAATTTCGGCGGTTCTGGCTTAGAACCCCGTTTCCTCGCTCGACCACATGCACCGGGAGGCCGTAGCTAAACGCCTGGTTGCTGAGGCCGCTCATCGCCAGGTCATCGTCTTCACCCATGATCTTGCGTTTCTGTTCGAGCTGAACCGCGCGGCTGACGATGCGCAGCCAAAGCCGCCGGTTGCGATTAGCTCCATCAGCCGAGGTGCTGACAAGGCAGGCTTCTGCCGCAGCGAGCCGCCATTCAAAGCGCGTCGGGTCAGTGACATCACCACAAGTCTGAGCAATCAGCTTGCCGGTGAACGCTACCATTTCGAGCAAGGCAATCAAGACGAGTGGCGAAAGTCCGTCAAATCCATCGCCGCGACGTTGCGCGATACGTGGGAGATCGCGGTTGAAGAAGCTGTCGGGCACGTCATCCGGCGGCTGTCCAACGAAGTGAAGACGTCTGGCTTGGTCAAGCTGACCGCGATCACGGTTCCCGACTGCGAGGCCATGCGTGACGGCTTTGGCCGCTGTTCCGAGCTGCTGCACAGCGCCGCCGCTGCGTTGAACCGCCCGCTGCCGAGGCCAGAGACACTGACAGCGGAGATTGATACCTTGGCGGCCTGGGCGGACAGCCTTCGGCAGCGTCAGGGCGCTGCGAGGTTGCCCTGAAGCCTTGGCGTCATCCAAGTGCTGTGGAGCTGAGCGTGGTATTGTTCATGGCACTTATAGAGATGCCTTTGGTAAGGCGTTGATTTATATGGTTGTTTTTTGACTATTTATGATCGAGTGGGAGTGATTTGACGTCCTTCGGGGACTATCGCCTAGTATCGAAAAACTGCCGTAACGTGTTGATTTAAAAAGAAATACGTCACGGCAGCTATCGGTGGCTATCGCCGGCCAGCGGAACAGGTTGGCGTTCAAAGTGGCGGTAAGAACCGGAGGCCGGATTAAGGCTCTCCCGTTCTTGAGCGCCAACCGGTCTTTGACGGTAAAAAATCTCCTCTGGAAAGCTGATTTCATGCGGCTTTCCGGGCATCAGCAGGTCCCCTGACCCTTGACGGCAAAAGCCCGTCGCCAACAGGAGGGAAATCTCCATGCTGACCAACACCGCACAGCGCAATCTGAAGCCTAAGTCATTGACTTATAAGGCCTCCGACGGGGATGGAGTGTGCGTGACGGTGTCGCCCTCCGGTACCGTCGCCAGGGTAAGTCCCCCGCACTCAAGAAGCGCTGGCTGAGCGTCGCCTAGATCGTCAGTGATGTGACCAAGAAGTGGCAGGCCGAAGCACGGATGGCCGAAAGCCCCCAGGCGATGCGCAATAGCATCTTCGATCAGGACATCCTACCGGCCCTCCAGAACTGGTAGCTCAACGAAATCACCGGCGATGACCTGTGCGCCTTCTGCGAAAAGATGAAGGCGCGCGGTGCTCTTGCGACGTGGGGCACGTCCGCAGCATCGTGAAGCTGGTCCATGCCTTCGCCATCCTGCACTGCGAGAAGGCGGACAGCCGTCGAGGCAGCCTGCGCTATTGATCGCCGGGAACGGTCCTGTTTTCGGATGCTTCGCCGTTGTCGTGATACCGCTGGCACGAAGGTGGGTGACGGCTGTATCGCTGGATTCGCTCCCCCGCTTCATTCTGGTTGCAAGCCCTCCTGCAGCGGGCTGGCTTTGCACAGCATGTTTATCCTTTTCTTGCATTTCAAATAGTAAAAATGCTTGCAACTCTGAGGGGATTGTACAAATACAGCATTTCAGAGGTGAATTTAAGCTACATTTGCTCACGAAAAGAGTAAAAATCCACAATTTTGATGCCGTTTTTTGCCATACGAAGAGCTATTGCATCATGTTTGTGTCAATTTAATTTTATTTATCATTTTTGCGCCGATTCGGCGTTGAGCCCGAAAGCCTGGAGTTCACATGATCGCTACGCGCATGACCGTCCGTGGGAAGCTCTCCCTCGCCTTTGCGACACTCGCCGTCCTCATTGGCCTGGTAGCAGGACTGGCCGTAAAGTCCCTGAGCGATGCGAACGACCTCTTTGCCAATTTCGTTCAGGGCATCAACGCCCGGCTTCTGATGGCGTACGAGGTCCGCACAGGCATAGAGGCGCGCGCCATTGCGGTGCGTGACTTGGCCAACGCTGCTACGCAGCAAGACCGTGAGGCCATCAACGTGGAGCTAGCCAAATCGCATAGCGATGTGCAGACCCATGTGGCCGAGTTGGTCAAGATGGTCGCAGACCCGAGTGTTCCCCAAGACGTTCGAGATGTAGTGACCAGGTTGGCCAACGCGGAAACGCAGTACGCACCCGTGGCGCTGGACATCGCGAAATTGGCTTTACAGGGCAAGCATGAAGAGGCCGTCGCCAAAATGAACGCCGAGTGCCGGCCCCTGCTGGCCGCAGTGCTCCATGTAGCGCAAGACTACCGCGACTTAACCGTTGAGCGCTCTGAAAAACTCGTAAAACAGTCGGCCGCCGCGTACGAAGCGCAGCGCGACTGGCTGTTCGCAGGCTGCCTTTTGGCCTTTGTCACGGCGGTCTTGGCCGGCCTGATGATCACGCGTAGCCTGACGCGTGCGCTTGGTGCTGAGCCCGCCCAACTTAGCGAAGCTGCTCAACGGGTGGCATCTGGCGACCTTTCACCCGTGGTTGGAGCTTCAGCAGCGCCCAGCGGTAGCGTACTCGCGTCGCTGGGGGAAATGCAGTCCAACCTCGCCAAGATCGTCCACGATGTGCGCGATAGCAGCGACAGCATCGCTACCGGCACGACGCAGATCGCCACGGGCAACATCGATTTGAGCCAGCGCACGGAAGAGCAGGCCAGCAACCTTCAGCAGACGGCTGCGTCCATGGAGCAACTGTCTGGCGCTGTGAAGGCCAGCGCTGAAGTCTCACGCGAGGCCAATCAATTGGCTTATCAGGCTGCCGAGACCGCACGTGCGGGCGGTGACAAGGTCAGCCAGGTCGTTGGCACGATGCAGGAGATCTCGCAGTCATCCAAGAAGATTGTCGAGATCATCGGTGTCATTGACGGCATCGCGTTCCAGACAAATATCTTGGCACTCAACGCAGCCGTGGAGGCCGCTCGAGCGGGGGAACAAGGGAGGGGCTTTGCGGTCGTGGCGGGCGAAGTGCGCACTTTGGCACAACGCAGCGCCGAAGCTGCCAAGGAGATCAAAAGCCTCATTGGTGCCAGCGTCGAACGGGTAGAGGCGGGCGCCCTGCAAGTGGATGAGGCTGGCGCATCGATGCGTGAGATCGTGCTACAGGCTGAGCGCGTGAGTCGGATGATCAGCGAACTCACGAGCGCAGCCGCAGAGCAATCGCAGGGTATCCTGCAAGTTGGCGATGCAGTGCAGCAACTCGACCAGATGACTCAGCAGAATGCCGCGCTCGTTGAAGAAACTGCCGCGGCGGCCGAGAGCCTGCGCCATCGGGCTGAGGAGCTCATCCGAGCGGTAAGTCAGTTCAAGCTCGCGGGAGCGATCACTCAAACAAGTCAAGAATGCGGCTGATCCGAAAGGGCGTATGCAGCAATGTGCTTGAAAAGGATGGATTGTCCTGCAGGCGCCGGCGTTGAATTCGCTCGCGCATTGGTTTTCATGGCATTGCATGATCATGGCGATCCGGCCCTTCGGGAGCACTCGCCAGCGAGCCGACCCCTGCAGGTGGCATGTGGCCCATGTGCTCAGTGCCTTGTTTAGCAAAGCGGGGGCAGGGCGCGATCTTCCCGCACCCTGGGTTTCTCCCGCAGCCGTCAGCGCTGGCGGCACTCGGCGGATTGGTTGGCCTGCTTCAGGTAGGCAATGAGGTCGGCGCGTTCCCTGGGGTCTGGGACTCCGTCGTAAGTCATCGTGGTGCCTGGCACGGTTTTCAGTGGATGTGCAAGAAACAGGTCCAGCGTCTTTTCGTCCCAGGTGATGTGCGAGTCCTTCATGGCCTGGGAGTAGGCAAATCCAGGGATGCTGCCGGCCCTTCGTCCCAGCAGGCCGCAATGGCGTGGGCCCACGCGGTCGTAGGCCAGAGCGTGGCAGGCCTGGCAGCGTGCGTATATCTGCTCGCCGCGCAACGCGTCGGGGGCACCGTGGGCGCAGCAGCAGATGGCCAGGGCCAGCGCCCCGGCCAGAGAGGGCGTGGTGGTGGTCATGACATGAAGGCCAACGGTACCGGGACTTCGCCAAGTGCTTGCCGCAGAATGGCCCAATGCATGGCCTCGTCGCCCAGGATGCTGGCGGCGGCCTTGGAAAGATCGCGGTTGCCGAACAGGGGAACCGCGCCGAGATACGCGCTGACGGCGCCTTGTTCCAGCTTCGCAGCGAAGCGAAGCACGTCGGCCTGCGACTTCAACTGATCAGCGGGAAAGTTGTAGTGCGCCTTGGCGGTGACGGGACTACCTCCCAGTTTCTCGATGGTTTTGGCGAGCACATCTGCGTGCTCCTTGTGGTGTCCCTGGAACGTGACTGCCAGATCCAGGACGGGTTTTTGCAGCAGTTTGCTTTCCGCGCCCAGCTGGTAGGCGGCGATGGCCTCGAGCTCGGCGCCCAGCGCGGTGTTGAGGATCTGGACGTCCTGGGTGCCCGAGGAGGCTTGGGCGGCGAGGGACTCCCGGCCGGCGAGCAGAGCGACGGCTGCCCCTGAGAGCACGAGGCTGGACTGCCCGAGGAAGATGCGGCGTGCGGCGCCGGGGTGGGGCATGCGAAGAAAAGACATGCTGGTCTCCAAGTTGAAAAGAGTGGTCGGTGGGAACGTGGCGCCGGTTGCCTGTGGGTTCGGCGAGCCGACATAGACCCGATCGCGGAACTGGCATAAACCGGATGGCCAAGCACGTTTGCGATCGAGTCTGCCCATTGGATGGAGCGGTAGTTCACCGCGTTCCTGCGGGCTCCGCGTTACCGTCCTATCTTTGCCAGCACGGCCGAGACGATGCGATCGCAACGTGCTCCGTCGAATGCAAAAGCATCGCTGGTGGCCATGTCGATGTCCCGCGACAGCCCTTCGCGCAGCAGGCCGCGCGCGCGGAAAAAGCGCGTACGCACCGTGGCCTCGGGGATGGCCAATACCTGTGCCACCTCTTCCACACTCAGCTCCTCCACCGCGCGCAGCATGAACACGCACCGGAAGGCATCGGGCAGCATATCGATGCGTGCTTCCATCAACCGGCGGACTTCTGCGCGCATGGCCACACGGTCGGGCCGGTGGTTCGCATCGTCCTGCAGGCTGTTTTGCACGTCAGGCTCTGGGGATTCCATGGCAGTGTCCAGTGGAATGACGAGGGCGCCATGCCGGCGCAGCCGGCCCAGCGATTCGTTGACCACGATGCGCACCAGCCAGGTGGAAAGTTTGGCGTCTGCGCGAAAGTTGTCCAATGCGCGCCATGCGCGCAGATAGGCTTCCTGCAGCGCATCCTCCGCTTCGGCGTCGCTTTTCAGGATGCCGCGCGCGGTTCGGAAGAGAAGGCGATTGTGGCGCCGCATGATGGCCTCGAAGGCGCCCTTGTGCCCGTTCGCGGCGTGCGATGCAAGCTCCTGGTCCGTGGCATGCTCGAATACGCGCGGCTGCGCGGGGTTGGGGTTGGTTTGCATGGATCCTCCGTCCATTCGATGCACAGGTTGCAGCGCGCGTTCCCGCCGCGGGCTCAGTATCCATAGAACTCCTCGCTGCGAATGTCGTCCTCGTCCACCTTCGCGCTGGCGAGCAGTTGCCGCGTCGCTTCGACCATACCGGGCGGGCCCGCAACGTAGAAGATGGGGGCCGGTAGGTGCGCCGTGGACTGCTGTACGAAGCCGTTGTCGAATCGGGCGGTGCGCCCATTCCAGGACAGGGCAGATCGCTCCATCTGCGTCATCGCGGCGATCAGGCGCAAGCGCGGGTAGGACTTCTCCAGCTGCAGCAGTTCGGCGAGAAACGCGGCATCTTCGGGGCGGTGGTTCGAATAGAGCAACAGCACATCCTGAGGGCGCTGGTCGTGCGCTGCCTGCCGCAGCATGCTCATGAACGGCGTGATGCCGATGCCCCCTGCGATGAAGACGGCGGCGCGCGCATGGTCCTTGTGCAGGCCCAGGGAGCCGAAGGGGCCGTCGATCACGATAGGCGCGCCAACGGGCAGGGCCTGGAGCGCGCGCTTGAATGTGCTGTCGCGCATTCTGGTGGCGATGGCCAGCTCGTTCTGAAAAGGCGCGCTGACGATCGAGAATGCATGGCGGTCGTCCGAGGCGCTGGTGCCGGGTTCTCCGAGCACGATCTCCAGGGCCTGCCCGGGCTTGAAGACAAAGCCTTCAGGCTTTTCAAAGTGAAAGGCCATGGTGCCTTCGGCGATGGTGCGGCGTTCTTGGAGTCTGGCGGTATAGAGGGTCATGGCAAGCCTCGTGGGTGGGTGGTGGGGCAGGCACCCGTGGCGTGCGGCGCCTGTTGGCCATTGGATGCCGCATGGGGCCGGAACATTCCCTGGCTTCACGGGGACCGGGCTGGCGTAGCTGGCTCGGTGCAGCCCAGGCTGCGCGCCACGAACCGCCGGGCGTACAGTGCAAGCCTGTGCATCCTCGGGAGCCATTGCGATGGTGGTGTCCTCAGCGCCTGCGCCGGTGGGGCGCGAAAACCTGTTCTTCGGCCTGCTGCTGGAGGGCCCCGTAGCCGACCAGGTGGCGCGCCTGGCCCGGGAGCTGCGCGTGGCCCACGGTCTGCGCGGCAAGCCCACTGCAACAGCGCGCCTGCACATGACGCTGCTGTGGCTGGGGAGTTTTGACGGCGGTGTGCCGCGGGATGTGCTTGACTGCGCGCTGGAGGCCGGGGCCCGGGTCTTGCAGCCGGCCTTTGCTGTGGAGCTCGACCAGGTGCTGAGCTTCGCGGGCCGGCGTGAACACCCCTTCGTGCTGTGTGGCACGGGGGGCGGTGTGGCCGGCCCCGTGGCACTGCACCTGGCGCTCTGGGAGGCGGTTTACCGGCGGAGTGCGCCGCACGCACCGTTCACGCCCCACGTGACGCTGTTGCGCGACACCGTCCGTGTGCTGCCGCATCCGGTGTCGCCCGTGCGCTGGGAAGCTGCAGCGTTTTCGCTACTGCTCAACCGCGTGGGCAGCGGTCTACCCTATGCAGAGTTGGAGCGCTGGCCGTTGGCGGCGGAACGGGGGCTCACGCCATCGTCATGAGGCTGGCGTTGCCGCCAGCCGCGGCTGTGTTGACGCTCAGCGCGCGTTCGATCAGCAGGCGCTCCAGCGGGATGGCGGTGTCTCCGGGGGCCATGGCGGTCACACCGACGATTGGGCCGGGACGCCGGGCCAGGGATTGGCACAGGGCGGGCAGGGCGGTGGCAGCGCCGTGAAAGAGCACGGCGTCGAATGGCTGGCTGCCAGTCTGCCAGTCCTGTCCATCGGCCACACAAGCGATGCGTGACTGCACGGCAGAGGGCAGGCGCTCGCGCAGCGCGGCCTGCGTGGCGGGCCACAGGGCCTGGCCGCCCACGGCGAGCACGGCGGCGAGCTGGGTGTGCAGATCAGCCGCGTTGTCGGCCAGGCACAGCGTGCGTTCGCGTGGCAGCAGCGTATAGGTGTTGCGCTCGCCCGTGGGGCCGGGCAGTGTGCAGGTGGTGCCCGCTGGCGACTGCGCGGCCAGCCGATCACAGGTGTCGGCCAGGGCGTGGTTGCCCTCGGCACCGGCCAAGGCGCCCAGGGCCTGCAGTGGCGCCAGAAGGTTTGCTGGCGCCGGAGCGTCTGGCGCCAGGGAGGGCAGGCCGGGGTGGCGCGCGAGCAGCCGCAGCAGGTACAGCGGGCCGCCCGCCTTGGGGCCTGTGCCCGAGAGGCCCTCGCCGCCGAAGGGCTGCACGCCGACGACGGCGCCCACCATGTTGCGGTTCACGTAGACGTTGCCCGCGTGGGCGCGCCGCACCACATGGTCGATGGTCTCGTCGATGCGGGTGTGCAGGCCCTGCGTGAGGCCGTAGCCCGTGGCGTTGATCTGGTCGAGCAGCGCATCGAGCTGCTCGCGCTCATAGCGCACCACATGCAGCACGGGGCCGAAGACTTCGCGCTCCAGCTCGGCGATGCTGTCCAGCTCGATCAGCGTCGGGGGCACGAAGGTGCCATCCGCCGGGGCACTTGCGCTTTGGAATACCGTATGGCCGCGCGAGCGCAGGGCGCTGATGTGGCGTTCGATGTTGGCCTGCGCTTCGGCGTCAATCACGGGGCCTACGTCGGTGGCGAGCTGGGCGGGGTTGCCCACGTGCAGTTCGCCCATGGCGCCGCGCAGCATGGTGAGCACGCGGTCGGCGGCGTCTTGCTGCACGCACAGCACGCGCAGGGCGGAGCAGCGCTGGCCTGCGCTGTCGAAGGCGGAGGAAACGGCGTCGCCCACCACCTGCTCCACGAGCGCGGAGGAGTCCACGATCATCGCGTTCTGCCCGCCGGTTTCGGCAATCAGCGCCACGGGCTGGCCGTCGGGCCGCACGCGGCCGGCCACGCTGCGCTGCAGGATGCGGGCGACTTCGGTGGAGCCGGTGAACATCACCCCCGCCACGCGCGCATCGGCCACCAGGCGCGCGCCCACGGTCTCGCCGCGGCCCGGCAGCAACTGCAGGGCACCCGCGGGCACGCCAGCGGCATGCAGCAGGCGCACGGCCTCGTGGGCGATGAGCGGGGTCTGCTCGGCGGGTTTGGCCAGCACCACGTTGCCAGCGGCCAGCGCCGCAGCGACCTGGCCCGTGAAGATGGCGAGCGGGAAGTTCCAGGGGCTGATGCAGACCACCGGGCCCAGCGGCACGTGCGTAGCGTTGGCAAAGTCGCGCTGCACCTGGGCCGCGTAGTAGCGCAGGAAGTCCACGGCCTCGCGCACTTCGGCCACGGCGTTGGCGGCGGTCTTGCCCGCCTCGCGCATCAGCAGGCCCATGAGCAGGGGCATGCGTGCCTCGAGCGCGTCGGCTGTGCGCAGCAGTGTGGCCGCGCGGTCCACGGGCGCAGTGGCGGCCCAGGCGGGAGCGGCCGTGGCCGCACAGGCCAGGGCGGCGTCCACGTCGGCCTCGCTTGCGTCGCGCACCTCGCCCACGGTGTCGCGTGCATCGGCGGGGTTGCGCACGGGCTGCGCAGGGCTGGGCTGGGCTGCACAGGCCAGCAACGGCCCGGCCTGCCAGGGCGTGCGGGCGCTGTCGTGCAGCGCGCTGGCCAAGTCGGACAGCACCTGCTCGCTGGCCAAGTCCATCCCTGCGGAGTTGCGGCGGTTCGCGCCGTAGAGCGCCGGGGGCAGCGGAATGCGCGGGTGGGGCAGGGCGCTGGCGCCTTCGTGCGCAGCGGCCTCGTCTACGGCCGCCACGGGCGGGGCGACGAGCGATTCGAGCGCGATGCCTTCGTCGGCAATGCGGTTCACGAACGAGGTGTTGGCGCCGTTTTCGAGCAGGCGGCGAACGAGGTAGGCCAGCAGCGTCTCGTGGGTGCCCACAGGGGCGTATACGCGGCAGGGGCGGCCCAATTTGCCTTCGGAGGCCGAGCCCACCACCTGTTCGTACAGCGGCTCGCCCATGCCGTGCAGGCACTGGAATTCATACTGGCCTGCGTAGTAGTTAGGGCCCGCGAGCTGGTGGATGCTGGCCACGGTCTGTGCGTTGTGCGTGGCGAACTGGGGGTATACGGCCTCGGGTGCGGCCAGCAGCTTGCGTGCGCAGGCGATGTACGACACATCGGTGTGCGCCTTGCGCGTGTAAACGGGGTAGTCGGCCAGGCCGTCCACCTGGGCGCGCTTGATCTCGCTGTCCCAGTAGGCGCCCTTGACGAGGCGCACCATGATGCGCCGGCCCGTGCGCCGCGCGAGGTCGATCACGAAGTCGATCACGAAGGGGCAGCGCTTCTGGTACGCCTGGATCACGAAGCCGATGCCGCTCCAGCCCGCGAGTTCGGGCGCATGGCACAGCTGTTCCAGCAGGTCGAGCGAGAGTTCGAGCCGGTCGGCCTCTTCAGCGTCGATGTTGAGGCCGATGTCGTAGCGGCGTGCGAGTTCTGCAAGCTGCTGCACGCGCGGATACAGCTCGGCCATCACGCGATCCTGCTGCGCGCGGCTGTAGCGCGGATGCAGGGCGCTGAGCTTGATCGAGATGCCCGGCCCTTCGTAGATGCCGCGCCCGCCCGAGGCCTTGCCGATGGCGTGGATGGCCTGCACGTACGACTCCATGTAGCGGTCCGCGTCCTCGGAGGTGAGGGCGGCCTCGCCAAGCATGTCGTAGGAGTAGCGAAAGCCCTGTGCCTCGCGGGTGCGGGCGTTGGAGAGGGCTTGTTGAATAGTCTCGCCGGTCACGAACTGCTCGCCCATCATGCGCATGGCCATGTCCACGCCCTTGCGCACCAGCGGCTCGCCGCCCTTGGCCGTAAGGCGCATCAAGGCGGTGGACAGGCTGCCCTCGCTGTGCGTCGCCACGAGTTTGCCCGTGAGCAACAGGCCCCAGGCGGCCGCGTTGACGAACAGCGACGGGCTCTTGCCCAAGTGCGCCTGCCAGTCGCCGCCCTGGATCTTGTCGCGGATCAGCGCGTCGCGCGTGGCCGCGTCGGGAATGCGCAGCAGCGCCTCGGCCAGGCACATCAGCGCCACGCCCTCCTGTGACGAGAGCGAGAACTCCTGCAGCAGGCCCTGCACCAGGCCCGCACGGCCGCTGGCACCCTTGCGCTCGCGCAGGCCGCGCGCCAGCCGCAGCGCCAGGGCCTGGACTTTGTCTGCCTGCTCCTGTGGCAGGCGCGCCTGTGCGAGCAACGGAGGCAGGGCCTCGGCCTCGGGGCGGCGGCATGCGGCCGTGATGGCTTCGCGCAGGGCGTTATGGGGAGCCTGGCGCGGTGCGAAGGCGGGCTGAGCGAAGGGGGCGGGGTGGTTGGCGGTCAGCATGGGTGGTCACCAAGAAGAAGAGGGAAAGAGCGCGCAGGCGGGGCGGGCCTGCGCATGGCGCCATCATGTCGGGTGTTGTGCAGAATGAATATCCAAAGAATTTCAATTTCAATAAATAATTCACTAATCATGGAACTATCGGAAATCGATCTGGACCGCATCGACCGGAAAATCCTGTCGATCCTCCAACTGGACGGCCGCATCTCCAACCTCAAGCTCGCCGAGAGCGTGGCGCTGTCGCCCACGGCCGTGCTCTCGCGCGTGCAGCGCCTCACGCGCGAGGGCTATATCCTGGGCTACGAGGCGCGTCTGAACCCGCTCAAGCTCGGTGCGGGCATGCTCGTGTTCGTAGAGGTGTTGTTGGACCGCACCACGCCCAATGTGTTCGAGCAATTCAAGGCCGCGGTGCAGGTGCACCCCGAGGTCATGGAATGCCACATGGTGGCTGGTGGGTTCGACTACCTGCTCAAGACGCGCTGCGCCGACATGAACGCCTACCGTGAGTTCGCGGGGGCCGTGCTCTGGCAACTGCCCGGGGTGCGCGAAACGCGCACTTACGCGGTGATGGAGGAGGTCAAGCACTCCAACCACCTGTACCTGGGCTGATGGCCTGCTGCCTCAGTGGGACAGCGGGATGGCCTTCCAGCCGCTGTGGCTGAAGTACTTGCCGTAGGCATTGGAAGCCTGGGCCACCTTGACAACGCCCTCGGCGCGCTTGTCATCGCCCTGCTTGCCCTGGGCGGCCTCGGCGCCCGCCATCAGGTCGGCCACGATGATGTGCAGTTGGGCATCGGCCGCGGGCGGCAGTTTGCAGTTTTCCACCATGTAGGCGACCTGCTGGTTGACGGCGTTGCCAAAGGCGTCGTAGTCGGCCGGCGTGGCCTTGCCTGCATGGGCAGAGGGCAGGATCTGGGTGACCGATCCGCGGATGGCTGTCATGGCTTGGCGCAGCGGCGCGTCGGTGCCCCACTTCTTGCCGGCGTTGAGCTGCAGTTGGTGGGTCTCTGCGCTTGCGCCGTGGTTGTGCGCATCGGCGGCGTAGGCGGCCAGCGGGGATGCCAGGGCGGTGGACAGCAGCAGTGCGGTAAGGGTGTTCATGAGGATGCTCCGTTGAAAAGTTGAACCAACAAGGCGGCCATTCAGGGTGTGTGGCTGCCTTGCTCACTTCAACGAAGGGTGGGGCGAAATGTTCCGTGTAATTTGCATCTTTTTGGCCTTTACTTCGGCCCCTCATTGGCGGTGCAAAAGTTCCTCCTCGGTGGCTTCCCCGGCATAGCGGTCCAGCAGCAATTGCAGCAGGCGGGAACGCTGGGTGTCGTCCAGCATGGCGCGCTCGGCCAGGAGCTGGTCGATCACGTGCTGCTGTTGGGTGGCCTGCAGGCGGGCAATGGCGGCCTGCTCGGCATCGATGGCAGCACGGTCTGGCGTGGCCGCGAAGATGTGGCGCACCAGGGCCTCGCGGTGGCGGCGTATTTCGCCCCAGTTGGCCGAAAGGCTGTGCAGGAAGGGGGCCTCCAGCGTGTCCCAGTGCGAGCGCTGCATGGGGGTGAGTTTCAGATAGTCGGGCAGGTGGACCACGGGCGGCGCCGTGCTGGTGGGCGGCGCGATGGGAGCGGGGCGCAGCAGCAACGCCGCGACCACGCCCAGGTTGAGTGCGAGCGATGCGGCCAGCAAGATGCGAATCCAGGCAGGGTGTTTCATGGCAGGGCTTTCGGCAGGCGGCAGATTTCGGTGGCGGCGCACAGCCCGCCGGGCGGCACGGGATCGAATACGCGCGCGATGGTGGGACGGGCGACTGGCTGGATGGCGCCCGTGCCCAGCAGCAGTCCGCCCAGCCACACGCCCGAAACCAGGGCGGCGGTGGCCGCGATTCCGGCGGGCATCCAGCCCAGCAGGTGCCAGCCCGTGCGATGCGGCTTGGGCGGTCGCCGTGGTAGGCGGTTCTGCAGTTGGGCGGCCAAGTCAAAGCCCAGTGTGGGCGAGGGCAGGGCGCGCAGTTCCTGGCGCAGCGTCTGCAGTGCATCCAGCTGCTGGCGGCAGATGGGGCAGGTGTGCAGGTGCTGCTGCAGCGTAGCCTGCGCACGCGCGGGCAGGGCGTGATCCAGGAGCGCGGAAAGGTCTTCGGTGCGCGGGCAAGTCATGGTGGCTCCTTGCATTCAGCGTGGCAGGTGGGTCAGCAGTCCCGCGCGGGCGCGGGCGATGCGGGATTTGACGGTGCCCAGGCTGATGCCCAGCACCTCGGCGATGTCCTCGTAAGGCAGGTCCTCGATGTCGCGCAGCAGCAGGATCTCGCGGTGCTCGACCGAAAGCTGCTGCAGCGCGCCCTCCAGCGCCGCGACGTGCTGCCGGGCCTGCAGTGCCGCCTCGGGCGTGGGCGTGTCGGCCGGTACCTGCTCGGACAGCGTTTCGTCCAGTGCCACGAACTCCACGCGCCGGGCGCGGCGCAGCCGGTCCAGCGCCTGGTTGCGTGCAATCTGGAACAGCCAGGTGGACAGCCGGGCGTTCGGCCGCCAGCGGGGCAGTGCCTGGTAGGCGTTCAAGAAGGTCTCCTGGGCCAGCTCACGTGCGTCCTCCTGCGAGTGCGTCAGACGAAACAAGAAGCGGTAGATGCGCTCCTGGTAGCGGGCCACCAGTTCGGAGAACGCCGCGACTTCCCCGCGCTGGGCGCGGGCGATGCAGTCGCTCTCTTCAAGATGGCTCAAGGGGCGCATTGCCTCTTTCAACGTATTGCCGGAGCAAAAGTTCCCTGGCGCCGGCCCGCACGCTGGTGGACGCCGGGACAAACTTCGCAATAATGCCCCCATCGACAGCACAGGAAGGAAGGGGACCGTCATGCGAGCCATTCGCTTTGCCTCGGCTGCCATGATTGCCGGACTTTTCGCGCCCGGCGCATGGGCTGCGTGCTATGTGGTCTATGGTGCGGACCAGCAGGTCATCTACCGCGCGCAGACCCCTCCGGTGGATCTGTCGCGCAACCTGCACGAGACCGTGCCCGCCATCGCGCCGGGAGGCACGCTGGTTTTCTGGCTGGACGACTACGGCTGCGAGAGCGAGATCTATCGCTTGCCCATGGCGGCGACCCCTGCAGTCCCCGCGCAGGGACGGCCGGCCGGCGCGCGCCGCGGCTGAACTTCTTCTCCCGGGGGCGGGCTCCGTGGCGGGGCTCTGAGACAATCGGGGGATGAGTGATCTGAGCGATAACGATACCCCCGCCTTCCCCATGGGCGTCCGGGGCGAGGCGGCCCCCGATCTGCCCGAAGGCTGGCTGGATGTGCTGTCCATGGACATGGAGGCCCAGGGCGTGGCCCGCAAGCCCGATGGCAAGGTGGTCTTCATCGACGGCGCCTTGCCCACCGAATGGGTCAGCGCCAATACCCACCGCAAGAAGAACAACTGGGAGGCGGCAAGCCTCGTGGCCATCCACCGCGAGTCCTCGCAGCGTGTGCGCCCTGGCTGCCCGCATTTCGGTCTGCATGCAGGCGCCTGTGGCGGCTGCAAGATGCAGCACCTGCACGTGGGGGCCCAGGTGGCCGTCAAGCAGCGTGTGCTGGAGGACAACCTCTGGCACCTGGGCAAGGTGAAAGCCGAGACCATCCTGCGCCCCATCGAGGGGCCGGCCTGGGGCTACCGCTACCGTGCGCGCCTGTCGGTGCGCTACGTGCCCAAGAAGGACAAGGTGCTCGTGGGTTTCCACGAGCGCAAGAGCCGCTACATCGCCGACATGGAGACTTGCAAGATCCTGCCGCCGCATGTGGACGCCATGCTCATGCCGCTGCGTGCGCTGATTGGCTCGCTGCAGGCGCGAGACACCTGCCCGCAGATCGAGCTGGCCTGCGGCGACGAGGTGACGGCCCTGGTGCTGCGCCATCTGGAGCCGCTGTCGGCGGGCGATATCGACAAGCTGCGCGCCTTTGCCGCCGAGCACGGCGTGCAGTGGTGGCTGCAGCCCAAGGGGCCCGACACGGTGCACCTTCTTGACCAGGGCGGCCCGCAGCTCGCCTATGGCCTGCCCGACTTCGGCATCACCATGCCATTCAAGCCCACCGATTTCACCCAGGTCAATCCGCACATCAACCGCGTGCTTGTCACGCGTGCGCTGCGCCTGCTCGACGCAAAACAGACCGAGCGCGTGATCGACTGGTTCTGCGGCCTGGGCAATTTCACGCTGCCCCTGGCCACCCAGGCGCGCGAGGTGCTGGGCATCGAGGGCAGCGAGGCCCTGGTGGCCCGTTCACGGGAAAACTACCAATCAAACCAGGTGCAGGTGCGCTTGGGACGGTCGCTTGCAGCTACTACTTTCGTAGCGCGCAACCTGTTCGAGATGACGCCGGAGATGCTGGTGGCCGATGGCCGGGCCGACAAATGGCTGGTCGACCCGCCGCGTGAAGGTGCGTTCGCCCTGTCCAAGGCCCTGGCCGACATCCACCAGGCACGCATCGGCGCCGAAGGGGCGCCGCCCCTGCCCCCGCAGGCCGAAGGCTGGGAGCCGCCATCGCGCATCGTTTATGTGAGCTGCAACCCGGCCACGCTGGCGCGTGACGCGGGCCTGCTCGTGCACCAGGCGGGTTACCGCTGCGTGGCGGCTGGGGTGGTCAACATGTTCCCGCACACGGCCCATGTGGAGAGCATGGCGGTGTTCGAGCGCGGCTGAGAATCAGGTGTCGCTGTCGGCCGCAGCACGACTGCGCGCCGGCTTGCCGGGCTCGACCTTGCCAAGCACCGAGGGCACGCCCTCGATCTTGTTCTCGCGCATATAGGCGTCCATGTCCTTCCAGCCAGCGAATACCGCAGCCTTGGGGGCCTTGGGATTCAGCGTGAAGCAGTCCTCCAGCCCGCGCAGCGCGTGGCGGCATGCGCCGCCGACGGCTTTGGCCTCGGCCTCGCGCTGCACCACGCGCGGATCGGGCCCCAGGCCGGGAATCTCGCAGCCCGTGAGCAGGGGGAGCAGGGCGGCCGCCAGCAGACCGGCGCGCAGGAGGGGGGCTTTGGGGATCATGTCTTTCTATTATCGGCACCCCCGTGCCCGGGTTGAGGCCCCCGCATCAACAAAAAAGGCCCCGCGGGGCCTTTCTTGGCAGTGCAGCGCGCAGGTCAGTCGCGCTCGCCGCCCATGATGCCCAGCAGGGCCAGCAGGCTCTGGAACACATTGAACAGATCCAGGTACAGGGCCAGCGTGGCGCTGATGTAGTTGGTTTCGCCGCCGTCGATGATCTGCTTGAGGTCGTACAGCATGTAG
>JAYSFC010000085.1:0-16194 GCA_041913505.1 Acidovorax sp. | reverse complement strand
GATGTAGTTGGTTTCGCCGCCGTCGATGATCTGCTTGAGGTCGTACAGCATGTAGGCGCTGAAAATGCCGATGGCGGCGACCGAGATGGCCATCATGCCGGCAGACGAGCCCACGAACACGTTGATGATGCTGCCCACCATGAGCACCAGTGCGCCCACGAGCAGCCACTTGCCCATGCCCGAGAGGTCGCGCTTGATCACGGTGGCGAGGCTGGCCATCACGAGGAAGACGCCAGCCGTGCCCGCGAAGGCGGTCATGATGAGGTCGGTGCCATTCTTGAAGCCCAGCACCATGCCGATGAGGCGCGAGAGCATCAGGCCCATGAAAAACGTGAAGCCGAGCAGTACGGGCACGCCAGCGGCCGAATGCTTGGTCTTCTCGATGGCGAACATGAACGCGAATGCGCCGCCCATGAACACGATCAGGCCCACGCCGCCGCGCAGCGACTGGGTGATGCCCGTGGCCACACCGAGCCAGGCGCCCAGCACGGTGGGCAGCAGGCTCAGGGCCAGCAGCCAGTAGGTGTTGCGCAGCACCTTCTGGCGCTGCTCTTGGGATACGGTGTAACCCGCAGTGCCCAGCGTGGTGACTTCGGTGTTCATCTTCTCTTTCTCTCCTGGTTGGCCTGCCCGGTTGGCAGGTTCGCGCCCATTCTAGGGGGAGGACTTTTCCGTGCAGGGCAATACCCGGGTATACAGCGGCGGTTTTGGGTTGGAATGTTTTGCGCGCCGCAGCAGGGATGGAGTCGGTATGCTTGAAGCATTACCACTTCCTTCCAGAATCGCACATGAAAACCAAGCCCGAACTCGAACTCTCCGACATCAAGAAGATTGCAGCCGCGGCCGAAGCCGAGGCGCTGAAGAACCAGTGGGCCGTAACCATCGCGATCGTGGACGACGGCGGCCACCTGCTGTGGCTGCAGCGCCTGGATGGCGCGGCGCCCCAGTCCTCGCACCACGCGCCCACCCAGGCGCGCACCGCACCGCTGGGCCGCCGCGAGTGCAACGTTGACGAGGACCTGGTCAACCGCGGCCGCACCTCGTTCCTGTCGGCGCCCACAATCGACGGCCTTCTCGAAGGCGGCGTGCCGATCGTCAAGGACGGCCAGTGCCTGGGCGCCGTGGGCGTGAGCGGCGTGAAGTCCACCGAGGACGCGCAGATCGCACGTGCCGGCATCGCGGCCATCGGCCTCTGATCCGAGGCGGCCAGGCCTGCGGGCCCGCTGCCAAGAAAAAACCGGCCTCAAGGGCCGGTTTTTTGATGGCGAAGCAGGAAAAAAAGCCTGGCTACCAGGGGGGAGACCCCGTTGGCTGGCAAATACGACCCTTTGGCCTGAACGGCCTGGAGTCGCCCCACGATGAAACCTATTTCGTCAGAATCAGCTTGCCGAGTTTGGTGGCCTGCAGGCGGTAAATGGCGCCGTTGTGCATGATGGTCACGGCCTTTTGCCCCTTGAGCAGTTCGTGGCTGTCCATCGCCCCTGCAGGCAGGTTGCTGTTGCACGATACCGCCGTGGCGCATTCAGCCTGGCCTTCGGTGTGGGCCGGGGGGAAGGAGGCGGTGGCGGTAAGGCTGGCTTGCATGTGCGTCCCTCAGTGTGATTTGATTCGGTAATGATAACCATTCTCAATTAAAAAGCAAGACCAGCCAGCTATTTTTTGAAAAACTGCCCGGAACGGGGCATGGCCCCGTAGCGTGCGTGGGGCGGTGCGGGCTCCCAGGGGAGAGGGAGCCCGTTGGGGGCGCGTGTTGATTTATTGAGGATCGGTGACGAAGCCGATCTTGCGCACCCCGGCGCGTTGCGCGGCCGCCATGGCCTGGGCCACGCGCTCGTAGCGCACGTTCTTGTCGCCCCGGATATGCAGGTCGGGCTGCGGCTGCTGCGCGGCTGCGGCCTGCAGGCGTGCGGCGAGGTCCTCATCGGTGACGGTGAACTCGTTCCAGTGGTACTTGCCCTGCGCGTCCACCGACAGGCGTATGGTTTGGGGCTTGATTTCTTCGGGCTGGTTCACTGCCTTGGGCAGATCCACGTTAACCGAGTGCTTCATCACGGGTACCGTGATGATGAAGATGATGAGCAGCACCAGCATGACGTCCACCAGCGGCGTCATGTTGATTTCATTCATCACCTCATCGGCATCGTCCTGGGTTCCGAAAGCCATGGCTCAGTTGCCTTTCTTGAGAGGCAGCACCTTGGCGGCCTCGCTGCCGGTCGTGACACGCGCGCCGGTCACGAAGTAGGCGTGCAGGTCGTGGGCGAAGCTGTTGAGGCGATGCAGGATGGACTTGTTGCCGCGCACCAGCGCGTTGTAGCCCAGCACGGCGGGAATGGCCACGGCCAGGCCCAGGGCCGTCATGATGAGCGCCTCGCCGATAGGGCCGGCCACCTTGTCGATGGTGGACTGGCCCGAGGCGCCGATGGCCACGAGCGCGTGGTAGATGCCCCAGACGGTGCCGAACAGCCCGATGAAGGGCGCCGTGGAACCCACCGAGGCCAGGATCGCCAGGCCCGATTGCAGGCGAGCCGTGAACTCGTCGATGCAGTTGCGCAGGCAGCGCGTAACCCAGTCGCTCACGTCCAGGCTGTCGTGCAGGTGGGCCTTGGTGTTGCGGTGGTGGGCCGTGGCTTCACGGCCTTCGAGCGCGAGCTGGCGAAAGGGGTTGGACGGGTCGGCGCCGAGTTTGGCGAGGCCCGCAGCGAAGTCCTCGCTGTGCCAGAAGTCCTGCGCATTGCGAGCGTGCTTCTTGAACTTCACGATGTCCAGCGCCTTGATGAGGATGACGATCCACGAGGCCAGCGACATGGCGAGCAGGATCAGCGCCACCGCACGGGTGACGAAGTCGCCCTGGGTCCAGACGCTGGCGATGCCGAAATGCGTATCCATGAAAACTCCTGAAAATTATTCGAGAACGAAATTGATCGGAACGATGTTCCACATGGCTTCGGGCACGCCGTTGCGTTTGCCGGGCACGAAGCGCCAGCGGCGCACGGCCTCCAGGGCCTGCTGGTCCAGGCGCTCGTAGCCGCTGGACTTGTTGACTTCGAGCTTTTGCGGGACACCCTCGGCATCGATGTACACGCGCAGTACCACCTTGCCTTGTTCGCCCAGTCGCTTGCTGATGGATGGGTAGCCGGGCTTGGGGTTGTTCAGGTAGGCGGCGTTGCTCGAGGGCAGCTCGATCTTGGGGGGGGCGGGCGGCGCCGGCGGCGCAGGGGGGGCCGGCGGAGCGGGAGGCGCGGGCGGGGCATCGACCACCGGGGCCGGCGCGGGCTCGATCACGCCCACGGGCGCATTGGGCGCGGGCGTGGGGTCGGGCCTGGCAATGGGCATGGGCGCCTGGCGCACCACCGGCGTGTGCGGCGCGGCCTTGGGCGGAGGCGGGGGGGGCGGGGGCTTGACCTCGGGGGCTGGCGGCGCAATGAACTCGGACAGCACCTCCGCCGGCACCACGATCTCGGCGGCGCGGCGCAGCAGGCCGGATTGCAGGGCCCAGAGGCCGACAACGTGCAACAGCACCACGGAGCCCGCGATGACGGCGTTGCGGCTCATGCCGGACGCCGGGGCAAAACGATCGGATGGGGGCATAGCGATGAAAGACGGCGCCTGCACGGCACGCGCCGGCGCTCAGAAGGCCTGATTGTGATTCACTTGCGAAAGATCCACCAGGCCGAGCCAACGACCAGGATCAAGCTGCCTGCAAGGGTTGAGAGCAGTTCCATGCTTTGCTTTCCAGAGTGGAGTTGGCAAGCTGGACTGTCTGCGGCATGGCCTCATTGTGCAGTGCGGCGACGGGACGGGCTGCGTTGCATTGTTCGACCACGTCGCGGGCGCAGCTTTCGCAGCGCCCGCACTGGGTGGCGACACCGAGCTCGAACTGGATCTCGTCGAAGCTCATGCCCGCCCGCGCGTGGCGGGCGATCTCGCGGTCGGAAACCCGGCGGCAAACACAGACGATCATGGCGGCAGGCCGTGTAGCTGGCTGTTGAAGAAACGATGGTATGGATTATAAATAAGAATTCATCTCATTTGCAATTCAATACTTCAAGCAGGGTCAAGCAGCGCAATATCCGCCTGGGCCAGGGTCTTGCAGCCCGTGAGCGCCATGGCGATCTCGAGCTCGTCGCGCAGCAGGCGCAGCACGTGGGCCACGCCGGCCGCGCCCGCATTGGCCAGGCCCCAGACGGCGGGGCGGCCCACGAGCACAGCGGCCGCGCCCAGGGCCATGGCCTTGAGCACGTCGGTGCCGCGGCGGATGCTGCCGTCCACGAGCACGGGGAGTGCACCGTCCACGGCTTGCACGATGCGCGGCAGCACGGTGGCGGTGGCAGGGCTGGTGTCGAGCGTGCGGCCGCCGTGGTTGGAGACCACGAGGCCCGCCACGCCGAGCGTGCAGGCCTGGCGCGCGTCGTCGGGGTGCAGCACGCCCTTGAGCAGCACGGGCAGCCGCGTGGCGGACAGCAGCCAAGCTACGTCGTCCCAGGTGGGCACATGGCGCAGCAGCCCGTCGAAGAGCGCGCTCTGGCCCGGGCGCAGTTCCACGGGCGGCGGCGGGGGCAGCCCAGCGAGGTTGACGGCGCTCACGCCCGGCGGCAGGCGAAAGCCTGCGCGCCGCTCGCGGTCGCGCGCACCGCTCGAGGGGGCGTCCACCGTGAGCACCAGGGCCTCGTAGCCTGCGGCCTCGGCGCGTTGCACGAGCTCGCGCGTGAAGCCGCGGTCGTGCTGCAGGTAGAGCTGGAACCACAGCGGCCCGCGGCCCGCGTCGCTCAGCACCGCCTGGGCGATGGCTTCAAGCGGCATGCTGGCCTGGGTGCTCAGCACGAGGCCTGCGCCCAGTGCGGCGGCGGCATAGGCGGTGGCGAGTTCGCCGTCGGGGTGGGCCATGCGTTGGAAGGCCACGGGCGCCAGCAGCACGGGGTGGGCCAGGGTGCGGCCCAGCAGTTGCACGCGCGTATGGCCGCCCGAGAGGCTGCGCAGCACGCGCGGCGACAGGGTCAGCGCGTCCCAGGCGCCGCGGTTGGCGCGCAGCGTGATCTCGTCGGCCGCGCCGCCCGCGAAGTAGGCCCAGGCGTTGCCGTCGAGCCGCTCGCGGGCATGGTGCTCATGGTCTTCGAGCGTAACGACGTGGGCGGGGACCTGCTGCAGGGCCGGAATGGACGATGGGGGCATGAATCGGCGGAATGTCCGCTCTACTGGGTTGATGTTTGCTATTGATTTGATAGCTTTGAGCTTACACGTCGGCCCACATGCGCAGCAGGTTGTGGTACGTGCCCGTGAGGCCGACGATGGCGGGCGCGGTCTCGCCCACGGTGGTGCGCAGCTGGATGAGATGCTGGTCCATGTCGAACAGCAGGCGGCGCTGCTCGTCGCTGCGCACCATGCTCTGGATCCAGAAGAAGCTTGCAAGGCGATGGCCGCGCGTGACCGGCTCCACGCGGTGTACGCTGGTGCCGGGGTAGACCACCATGTCGCCGGCGCGCAGCTTCACGCGCTGCGTGCCGTAGGTGTCTTCGATGACGAGATCGCCGCCGTCGTATTCCTCGGGCTCGCTGAGGAACACGGTGCACGACACGTCCGTGCGCACGCGGCCCTTGCCGTCCGGCAGGAAGCGCACGGCGCTGTCGACATGGTTGCCGAAGGTGTTGGTGGCCCCGCCGTAGCGGTTGAACATGGGGGGCGAGATGGTCTGGGGCAGGGCCGCCGAGAAGAACAGCGGGCTGCGCTCCAGGCCCCGCAGCAGGATTTGCCGCAAGGCCTGGGCCTGCTCGCTCTGTTCGGGCAACTGCTCGTTGTTCTTGGCCTGCGCGGCCTGCACGCCGGCGGAGACGCGCCCGTGGTGCCAGGGTGCGTCCTGCAGCAGGCCCCGGGCCTGGCGCACTTCGTCTGGCGTGAGGATGCCGGGGATCTGCAGCAGCATGGAGCGGTCCTTCCTCAGAAGCGGGTGCCGACGGTGAGGCGCACGTTGCGCGCCTCGCCCAGCGTCACGAAGCCGGGGTACAACTGGTCGCCGTACGTGCGGTTGGTGACGTTGTTGATGTTGAGCTTGGCGTACACGTCGTCGGTGAAGCGGTACTCGAACATCAGGTCGGTGGCCACGTAGCCGGGCGCGCGGGCGGTGGCCGACGCAGCGCCGGTCGTGCCGCTCACGGGGCGGTTCGTGGAGGCGCCGCGCAGGCCGCCGGCCACGCGGAACTTTGGCGTGGCCTGGTAGCCCAGCCAGACGCTGCCGGATTGCTTGGGCGTGAGGCCTGGGCGCTGGCCCACGGTGGCGGCCTGGGCGCTGCCGGTCTGGTCGATCATGGCGACGGGGATCCAGGTGTACGAGGCGTAGATGTCCCACTTTGGCGAAAGGCGGCCCACCACGTCGAGCTCGACGCCCGAGGCGTGGCGCTTGCCGTTGAGCAGGTAGGCGTCGCCGGCGAAGTCGGCATCGGTGGTGCGCTCGTTGTACTTCTCGGTGCGGAAGATCGCGCCGCGCGTGGACAGGTTGCCGTCCAGCCAGTCGAGCTTGGCGCCGATCTCGAAGTTGCGGCTCTTCTCCGGCGGGGTGTTGGCGGTCTGCTGCGTGGTGAAGCGGTAGGTGTCGGCCGATGAGTTGAACGAGGTGCTGTAGGCCGCGTGGAACGAAGCGGTGTCCGTCGGCTGGTAGAGCACGCCCAGGCGCTGGCTCCACAGCGCGTTGTAGTGCAGGCTGCTGACCTCGTGGCGCGTAAACGTGCCCGAGGTGTAGACATCGCGCTCGGGCGTGGCGCTGATGCGGTCCCAGCGCAGGCCGCCCAGCAGCTTCCAGTGCGGCGCGATCTGCACCAGGTCCTGCGCGTAGGCGCCGACGGACCAGGCGTCGTAGTTCTGGTCGTAGCGGTAGGACGGCGACACGCTCAGCATGGGCAGGCCGCCAGGGTTGCCCACGGTGGTCGAGCCCTTGTTGTAGTTGGTGCCGGGCTGGCCGTTGGCGACCTCGAACCAGGCCTTTTCCTTGCTGGCGTCCACGCCCATCTGCAGCTCGTGCTTCAGGCCGCCCCACTGGGCCTTGGTGGTGAAGTCCGACTGCAGGTACACGCCCTCATGCCGGTCTTTGCGCGGGCTCAGTCCCGTCACGTTGAGGATGGTGCTAGGCCCCAGGTTGGCCAGCGTGGTCGTGGCGCCGCTGGTGGTGCCAAAGCTGGCCGTGGAGCCCCACTGCGCGCGGTCGAACGTGCCCGCGCGCATCTGGGTGCGCAGCTCGGTGTCGGCCTCGAAGCGGTGCGTCCAGGAGGCCGTTGCGTACGACGCCTTGCCGCGCAGGTAGTCGCTCGGGCTGCCGTAGAAGTGCTTGGGATTCAGGGCCGAGGGCACCGTGCCTTGCAGGTAGCGGACGTTGTTCATCGGGACGTTGTCCACGTCCAGGTAGAACAGGCCGACGGAGAACTCGTCGCGCGTGCCCACGCCCCAGCTGATCGTGGGGGCGATGCCGTACTTGTCGATCTTGGCGCCGTGGTTGTCGCCCTGGGTGCGCATGAGGTTCACGCGCAGGGCTGCGTCCTGGCCGATCACCTTGTTGAGGTCGGCCGTGGTGCGCAGCACGCTGTCGGTGCCGTAGGTGGCCTCGAGCTGGTACTGGTCGATCAGCAGCGGCTTCTTGTTCACCTGGTTCACCACGCCGCCCGTGGAGCCGCGGCCGAACAGCAGCGAGGCTGAGCCGCGCAGCACCTCGATGCGGTCGTAGTTGAAGGTGTCGCGGTCGTACTGCGAGGGGTCCTTCATCCCGTCGATGAGCAGATCGCCCACGGCCGCCACGGGGAAGCCGCGCAGGCGGATGTCCTGGTCGGTGCCGTTCTCGGTGGCGGCGAAGGTGATGCCCGAGGTGTAGTGCAGCGCCTGCTTGAGGGTGTCGAGCTTGGCGTCTTCGATCATGCGCTCGGTCAGCACGGTGAGCGACTGCGGAATGTCGCGGATGTCCTGCGTGCTGCGGCCGATCTGGGTCTTGCGTGTCTGGATGGCGTCCTTGCTCTGGATCTCGGCCTTTTCCTTCACGGTGACGGTGGACAGCGTGGCTTCGCCCGAGGTGCTGGTTTGCGCCCAACTGCTCACGGAGGCCGCGAGCATGAGCGCGCCCAGTGGCAGCAGGGCCTTGGGGTCACTGGCGAGGGGTGTGGGCGCGATGGAAGGGGCCTGCGGCTGACGCAGGAGGGAGCAGGGGCGCTGAGCGCGTTTCTTTGCCAATCTGGCCTCCGAAGGGAAAAACAAGGCAGGCGTGCTATGGGGCGCGCCTGGGCGGAGCGGGCGAGAGGCAGTGGCTGGCGCGGAGGGTGGCTGTGCGTCGTCGGCAGACTAAATGTTATAGCAAATGATGTTAATTCTTATTTTCATTTATGAATGTCGGGGAAATGGATCCGGCGCGGGCATGAAAAAAGCCGGCAGATGCCGGCTTTTGCGGGGTGCTGCAGCAGTGCTTATTTGACGTGCTTGCCGATCAGGCCGGCCATCTCGAACATCGAGACCTGGGGCTTGCCGAACACTTCCTTGAGCTTGGCATCCGCGTTGATCATGCGCTTGTTGGCGGCATCTTGCAGCTTGTGGGCCTTGATGTACGTCCACAGCTTGCTGATGATCTCGGTGCGGGGCAGCGGGGTCGAGCCCACCACGGCAGCCAGCGCGGGGCTGGGCGTGAGGGGCTTCATGAAGGCTGCGTTCGGGGTGCGCTTTTTCGCGGGGGCCGCGGTCTTGGCTGCGGGAGCCTTCTTTGCTGCAGTTGCCATGTTGGTTTTTCCTTCTTCGGAGTAAGTTTTTCACCAGCGAAAACTGCCTCGCTCCACTGGCAGACCGATGCTACTGGGAAAAAAACCGCTTTCCAAGCCGAGAGGGTGCTTTTTTGCCTCGAATTGTTGCGCTTGGGCACTGCGGGCAAACCCCAAGATCGTGGGCTTGCCTCCACGCAGCTTGCCGTTGCACCGGAGTGAATGGCGGGCCCGTTTAGCAGGTGTGCGCCGCGCATCGCGGGAGAATGCGCACAGGCCGCGACCACGCGGCACGGCATTCTTCAACCCACGATCGGAAAGTGATTGGCACATGGCGACTGCGGCTTCCTCCATTTTTAGCACCTGCGATTTCTGCGACGCCCACAAAGGCAATGACAGCGGCGCGTTCCGTGTCTTGCCCCCGGTGTTCCACGGCTACGGCGGCGTGGCCGCTTTCAGCGGGCCGGTGAGTACGGTCAAGTGTTTCGAGGACAACAGCCTGGTGAAGGCGGCCGTGGAGTCCGCCGGCGAGGGCCGGGTGCTCGTGGTCGATGGCGCGGCCTCGCTGCGCCGCGCGCTCGTGGGCGGCAACCTGGCTGCCGCGGCGGCGAAGAACGGCTGGGCCGGTTTGGTGGTCAACGGCTGCGTGCGCGACGTGGCCGAGCTGAACGCGGCGGCCGTGGGCATCCGTGCGCTCGCGCTCATGCCGTTGCCGACCGAACGGCGCGGCGAGGGCCAGCGCGACGTGGCCGTGCAGATCCAGGGTGTCTGGGTGCGTCCTGGCGACTGGCTCTACGCCGATGCCGATGGCATCGTGGTGAGCAGCGAGAGCCTGTGAGGCTATGAGCCCCGGCCTACGCGCCGCGCCAGGCCCGAGGGCAGGGTGGCCAGCACCACGCTGGCCAGCGCGATCGCAAAGGCCACGAGCTGCATGCCGCCCAGCGATTCGCCGAGCACCAGCACGCCCACCAGCGCGGCGCTCACGGGCAGTAGCACCGTGAACACGCCGCCCTGGGCCGCGGGCACGACCTTGAGGCCCGTCATCCACAGCCACACGGTCCACATGCAGGCCGCGAGCGCGTAGAACAGCAGCAGCAGCCAGGTGCTCCAGCCCACGGCGCCGAAGTCGAAGCGCAGCGCCAGGTACACGCCCATGGGCGTGGACAGCGCAAAGCCCCAGAGGTTGATGAGCGAGGTGATGCGCTTGGGCCCCAGCGTGCCCGTGAGCTTCTTGCCGATCACCGAGTAGGCCGCCTCGCAGATCACGGCGCCCACGAGCAGCAAATACCCCATCCAAGCATGATTTGAGGTGTTTGAACCGTCCAGTGCTTGGGCTGCATGCGCAGACTGCTCTGGTTTTGATAGCGCGAACAGAGCAATGCCGATGACGGCAAGGACCACGGCCACGCTGGTGCGTGGCGCGATGCGCTCCTGGAGGAAAAACCAGCTCATGAGCGCCACCGCTGCCGGAATGGCCGCCATGATGACCCCGGCCGACACGGCGCCTGTGAGGCTCACGCCCGAGATCATGCAGATGGTGAACAGGAAGTTGCCGAGGAACGACTCCAGGAACAGCAGCTTGCGCGTTTGGGGCGTGATCGGAGGCTCGTCGGCGGGCTTCTTGAGCCAGCGCGCCATGGCGATGGCTCCGATGCCAAAGCGCAGCCACGCAAGCAGGAACACCGGAATGGCTGCGGCCAGCGGCTTGGACAGGGCCACATAGCTGCCCACGAGCGACATGCTGAGGGCGAGGCACAGGTAGGCGATGGGGCGGCTGGGGGTGTTCACTGGACTCTGCGGCTGTGGATACGGGAGTTGCGCATCATGCCCGACGAATCGCTCCTGCCGCAGGCGCCGTGCACAGCCTGGAAATTCCATCTATTGAAAAACTGCTTTCACAATGCAGGAAGAAAATATGCTGCGCTGCGAAAAGTTTTCTCAATATGAGAAAAATGATTTCACATTGAGGTATTTCGATTTCATGTCATTGATTTAAAAGCAAAAAATTTATCTCTTGTATAAGACATAAGAGCTTGTTCAAGTCTTATAGAAGACTTAAAGTTGTCTCCAAGGGCGGCATCTTCCGCCCGGCTTTTTCAACCTACCCGATGGAGTGACACCATGCCGCAATCCCTGACCGAACAACTGAGCCGTGAACAGCAGATCGCTGCCCTGGAAAAAGACTGGGCCCAGAACCCCCGTTGGAAGGGTGTCAAGCGCGGCTATAGCGCGGCCGACGTGGTGCGCCTGCGCGGTAGC
Organism: Acidovorax sp.; assembly: GCA_041913505.1. Taxonomy (GTDB): domain Bacteria; phylum Pseudomonadota; class Gammaproteobacteria; order Burkholderiales; family Burkholderiaceae_C; genus JAYSFC01. Next base: position 5,218 of record JAYSFC010000085.1, on the reverse strand, counting down.
CTGCAGCCCGAGCACACGCTGGCCAAGCGCGGTGCCGAGAAGCTGTGGGAGAAGATCAACGGTGGTGCCAAGAAGGGCTACGTGAACGCCTTCGGCGCCATCTCCGCCGGCCAGGCCATGCAGCAGGCCAAGGCGGGCCTGGAGGCCGTGTACCTGTCGGGCTGGCAAGTGGCCGCCGACGGCAACACGTCCGAAACCATGTACCCCGACCAGTCGCTGTACGCCTACGACTCGGTGCCCACGATGGTCCGCCGCATCAACAACACCTTCAAGCGCGCCGATGAAATCCAGTGGGGCCGCGGCATCAACCCCGGCGACAAGGAGTTCATCGATTACTTCCTGCCCATCGTGGCCGATGCGGAAGCCGGCTTCGGCGGCGTGCTGAACGCCTTCGAACTCATGAAGAACATGATCGCTGCAGGCGCTGCCGGTGTGCACTTCGAAGACCAGCTGGCTGCCGTGAAGAAGTGCGGCCACATGGGCGGCAAGGTGCTCGTGCCCACGCAGGAAGCCATCGAGAAGCTGATCGCCGCGCGCTTCGCCGCCGACGTGATGGGCGTGTCCACCATCGTGCTGGCCCGCACCGATGCCGAGGCTGCCAACCTGATCACGTCCGATCACGACGCCAACGACAAGCCTTTCCTGACCGGCGAGCGTACGCAAGAAGGCTTCTACCGCGTCAAGAACGGCCTGGAGCAGGCCATCAGCCGCGGCGTAGCCTACGCACCCTACGCCGACCTGGTGTGGTGCGAAACCGGCGTGCCCGACATCGGCTTCGCCCGTGAGTTCGCCCAGGCCGTGCACGCCGCCTGCCCCGGCAAGCTGCTGTCGTACAACTGCTCGCCTTCGTTCAACTGGAAGAAGAACCTGGACGACAAGCAGATCGCCGCGTTCCAGGACGACCTGTCGGCTCTGGGCTACAAGTACCAGTTCATCACGCTGGCCGGCATCCACGTCAACTGGTTCAACACCTTCCAGTTCGCCCACGCCTATGCCCGCGGCGAAGGCATGAAGCACTATGTGAACATGGTGCAAGAGCCCGAGTTCGCCGCGCGTGACAAGGGGTACACCTTCGTGTCGCACCAGCAGGAAGTGGGCGCAGGCTACTTCGACGATGTGACCACCGTGATCCAAGGCGGTTCTTCGAGCGTGAAGGCCCTGACCGGCTCCACCGAAGAAGAGCAGTTCCACTGAGCCATGCGCTCACTCCGGCGTCCCTGAGGGCGTGCGGGTTGCAGAAAAAGCCACGGCATGCCGTGGCTTTTTTGTTGCAGGCGCAGAACCTGCCACATCTTCGTCATGGGCGCGTCACGCCTCCCCCTTAGCCTTCCACGCCATTGCATGACAAAAACAGTGAGGGAAGAGAAATGGACGCACGGCGCAAGGTGATGTGGGTGGGTGGCGGCCTGGTGGCGGGAGCGGCAATGCTGGCCCTGCATGGCTGTGGTGGTTCGGATGGAGATGATGCAACCAATTCCGCCTACATCCAGGCGGCCTGGGTCGTGGTTGGCGCGCAGAACCAGGCGACGGCGCGCGTTATCACGTCCTACGCTCCGGCTGCTGCCACGGTGGGCAACGCGGCATGCCCGCTGATCACGGTCGACGGCCAGACGTCGCGCATGGCGTTGCGTGTCGGGCCCACTATGCCAGCGCAGCGCACGACGGCCAGCGATCCGGCGGATTCCAAGCCATCGCAGTTCCCGGTCTCGGTGTGCGAGCAACCCCTGCCCGCCACGGCGGCGAGCGTGTCCGTGGCGGGGCAGGCGCTGCCGCTGCCCAAGGCCGAGCCGCAACGCATCGTCGTGTTCGGCGACAGCGGCTGCCGTCTCAAGAAGGCCGACAACGCCTGGCAGCCCTGCAGCGACGGCGAGGCCTGGCCGTTCGCCAAGGTGTCCGCTGCAGCGGCCAGTTTCAAGCCTGACCTCGTGCTGCATGTGGGCGATTATCACTACCGCGAAAACACCTGTCCTTCCGATATCGCCGGTTGCCAGGGCAGCCCCTGGGGCTATGGCTGGGATACTTGGCAGGCCGACCTGTTCAAGCCTGCCGCCAGCCTGCTGGCGGCCGCTCCCTGGGTCATGGTGCGCGGCAATCACGAAGAATGCGCCCGCGCGGGGCAGGGCTGGTTCCGCTTCCTGGACACCCAGCCGTTCAGCGCGGCGCGCTCGTGCGACGACCCGGCGAACGACGGCACTGCCAACTACAGCGACCCGTATGCCGTGCGCCTGGGTGCCGACACGCAAGTGGTGGTGTTTGATTCGGCCAAGACGGGCAAGGCGGCGCTCAAGCCCACCGATGCGCAGTTCGCCGTCTACCAGAAGCAATTCCAGCAGGTGGCCGATATGGCCTCCAAGGCAGGCCTGGCCAACACCATCTTCACCAACCATCACCCCATCCTGGCCTTCGCACCGGTGGCGGGCTCGACGCCGGCGCCCGGCAACTTGGCGCTGCAGTCGGCCATGAGCAGCCTGTACGCGCAGGCTTACTACCCGCCGGGCGTGAACCTGGCGCTGCACGGCCACGTACATGACTTCCAGGCCATCAGCTTCAAGACCGGGCAGACGGCCACGCTGGTCAGCGGCACCGCCGGCGACAACCTGGACGTGGCCTTGCCCGACCCGCTGCCCAGCGGCGCCACGCCTGCGCCGGGCGCGGTGATCGACCATATTTCGCACCATGCGAGCTTTGGCTTCCTGCTGATGGAGCGCCGCCCTCAGCCATCAAAGGGCTGGAGCTTCAAGGCCTACACGGCCTCAGGCAAGCTGCTGGCCACCTGCCTGCAGGAAAGCTACGCGCTCAATTGCGACAAGACGGGCTTCATCGCTCCCTGATGGCCCACTGGCTGCGCCGAGCCTTCATCGCCGTTGCCGCGCTCGTGAGCGTGGCGGGCGCGCAGGCTGCCCCGCAGAGCATGGTGTGGCTTGCTCCGGGCGCGCAGGCGCGTGTGGTGGCCATGGTGGGCGCCACGCCGCAGGTCGCAGCGCGCTACGACCCGGCGCAGGCGCGTTTTGCGCCCGATGCGCGCCTCGCCGCGCTGGGGCGCGAGCTGTTCCATGACGCCCGCCTGTCCGACCCGCCGGGCACCGCGTGCGCCAGCTGCCACGATCCGGCGCGGGCCTTCGGCCCTGACCTGCGGCGCGGGCTGCGGGCGGGGGAGCGCAGTCCCGGCACGGCGCTGGGCAGCCGGCCCGGGCATTTCGGCGCGCGCAGCGTCCCGTCGCTGCTGTATGTGCGCTATGTGCCGCGGCGCTACTTCTACCAGGATGACGACGCGCCGGCACCGGTTTTCTTTGGCGGTCTCATGGCGGATGGCAGCGCCGACACGCTGGCCGAGCAGGTGCGTGGGCCGCTGTTGAATCCTGATGAAATGAACAACCGCAGCCCCGCGCGACTATTGCAGCGGCTGCGGGCCAATGGCGTCGCCGAGGCACTGGCAGGCCCCTTCGGCCCGGCCGTGCGCAGCCAGCCCGAAGCGCTGTTGCGCGCGTTGGGAACGGCGCTGGAGGCCTACCTGCAGTCTGATGAACTCGCGCCGTTCAGTTCGCGCTTCGACCAGCACCTGCGCGGTCAGGTGGCGTTGACGGCGGCCGAGCGGCGCGGGCTTGCGCTGTTCAAGAACCCGGACAAAGGCAACTGCGCCTCCTGCCACAGCGTGCTTGACACCGCGTCACGGCCGGAGCGGTCGCTGTTCACCGATTTTGGCTACGAGGCACTCGCCGCGCCACGCAACCGCGCGCTGGCCCCCAACCGTGATCCGCGCCATTTCGACCATGGCCTGTGCCAGACCGCCCGGCAACTGCACTGGCCTGAGCCTGGCCAGTGGTGCGGCTACGTGCGCACCCCAAGCCTGCGCAACGTGGCGCTGCGCCAGAGCTTCATGCACAACGGCAGCCTGCGCAGCCTGCGCGAGGTGCTCGACTTCTACAACACCCGGGGCACCGACCCGCACCGCTGGTACGGCAAGGGCGCTGCGTTCGATGACGTGGCACGCGGCTTTCATGGCAACGTGAACGTGAACTCGCCGCCGATCAATCGCCGCCCGGGCATGCCCGAGGCGCTTTCGGACGCGGAGATCGACGACCTGATCACCTTTCTGCGCAGCCTGACCGATGCGCGCTATGTGGGCGCGCTGCCATCCGAGCCTGTATTGGCGCAAAAACGATAGAATCAACAACTATCCATACCAACAAACTACTCAAGGGCGAGAAAGGCATTTTGGTTATGACACCGCGAACTACGACGGAGATGTCCACCAGCCGCTGAGGCTGGCCGTTCGCGCCTGCACGAGATTCACTCTCTCTCCCTCGAAAAGCGCGGACCTGGCTCCGCGCTTTTTGTTTTTGAAGACAAGGATTCCCACACCATGATTCACATCACGCTTCCCGATGGTTCCCAGCGCGAATTCCCCGGCCCGGTGACGGTGGCCGAAGTGGCTGCCTCCATCGGCACGGGCTTGGCCAAGGCGGCCCTGGCCGGCAAGATCGGCACGGGCGATGGCGCCAAGGTGGTCGATACGAGCTACCAGATCACGCAGGACAGCCCCTTGTCCATCGTGACCGCCAAGGATGCCGATGGCCTTGAAGTCATCCGCCACTCCACGGCCCACTTGCTGGCCTATGCCGTGAAGGAACTGTTCCCCGAAGCGCAAGTGACGATCGGCCCTGTGATCGAGAACGGCTTCTTCTACGACTTCTCGTACAAGCGCCCCTTCACGCCCGAGGACCTCGTGGCGATCGAAAAGCGCATGGGTGAGCTTGCCGCGAAGGACGAGCCCGTGGTGCGCCGCGTGCTGCCGCGCGACGAGGCCGTGCAGTACTTCAAAGGCCTGGGCGAGAACTACAAGGCCGAGATCATCGCGAGCATTCCCACGAACGAGGACGTGAGCCTGTACCGCGAGGGCGCTTTCGAGGACCTGTGCCGCGGCCCGCACGTGCCCAGCACGGGCAAGCTCAAGTTTTTCAAGCTGATGAAGGTGGCGGGTGCCTATTGGCGCGGTGACCACCGCAACGAGATGCTCCAGCGCATCTACGGCACGGCCTGGGCCACAAAGGACGAGCTGCAGCAGTACCTCACCATGCTCGAAGAGGCCGAGAAGCGCGACCACCGCAGGCTGGGCCGCGAACTCGACCTGTTCCACATCGACGAGCACTCGCCCGGTACGGTTTTCTGGCACCCCAAGGGCTGGACGCTGTGGCAGGAGGTGGAGCAGTACATGCGC
>JAYSFC010000084.1:0-16472 GCA_041913505.1 Acidovorax sp. | reverse complement strand
TGGCCTCGACCACGGCCTTGTATTCGGGCGCGTTCTTGTCGGGGCGGAACAGGATCTTGTAGAGCTGGTCGCGGATGGGCTGCGGGCATTCGCCACAGCCCAGCTGGCCTGCCCATTCCTCGATCTGCTGCATCACCGCCTTTTTCTTCTCGATGGCGGCCAGCGCCTGCTGCAGGATCTCGGCCGGGGCCTTCTTGAAGCGGCCCTTGCCCGCGCGGCGGAAGTAGTGCGGCGCCTCGTACAGCGCCACCAGCATCCCGGCCTGCTCGGTCACGGGGGCACTGGCGGAAAAATAGTCGCGCGCAAGGTCGGCAAAGCCGAATTCCTCCTCGGGGGCGAACTCCCAGGCCAGCGGCAGCTCAATGCCCGCGGCGATCTCGCGCGCCTGGGCCAGCAGCTCGGCCGGGGCGGGTTTGTCGAATTTCAGCAGAATGTTGGCGCCCTTGACCTTGACGCGTTTGCCCGAGTCGAGCTCGATCTGCGCCGAGTTCTCGGCTTCGGAGAGGATGCGGCCGGCCAGGAATTTGCCGGCTTCGTCGAACAGTGCATGCATGGCGGCGATTGTCCCATGGGCTTCCATGGGGCGGGCGGCCTCTCTCCTATGATGCGGCGCTGGCTCTCTTTCCGTGCCCGGACCCCCCCCATGCTTTCTCGCGCCGCCCTGGCGCCGCTGGCCTCACTGGCCGTGGCGCTGCCTTTCGTCTTTGGCTACTCGCAGCCGCCCCAAACGAACTTCTGGCCCCTCCTGGCGTCGTGGGGGTGTGCCTGGGTGCTGGCGGCACTGGCCCTGGGCCCGGGCTGGACGTGCGGTGCCTGGGCCGCCTGCTGGAGCCGCGGCCTGGTGCTCGCCGCCCTGCTGGCGGCCGCCATCGGGTTGGCGCAGTATTTCGGCGGCGACATCGGCTGGGCGCCGTGGGTTCAGCCGTCGACCCCGGGCCAGGCCATGGGCAACCTGCGCCAGCGCAACCAGCAGGCCACGCTGCTGAGCCTCGGGGTCTGGGCCCTGATCTGGGCTGCAGCGCAATGGCAGGCCCGCCGGAATGCGGGACCGGAGGGGGCGGTGGGGGCGGAGGGGGCGGAGGGGGCGGGCGCCCCGCCGCCGCGGCGCCGGGCCGGGTGGCTGGCCGGGATGCTGCTGGCGTGGGCCTTGGTCCTGCTGGCTGCGGCGAGCGCGGCCACGGCGTCGCGCACCGGGGCGCTGCAGTGGGTGCTCCTCGTGGGGCTGTTGTGGCTTTGGCGGGGGTCGCTGGGTAGGCTGGCGCCGGGGCTTGCCCTGGCGGGGCTGGCGTTCTACCTGGGGAGCGCCTGGCTGCTGCCGCAGTGGCTGGAGCAGTGGACGGGGTTGCCTGCAGAGCGGCTGTTTGCGCGCTTCGCGGACGAAGGGCAGCGGTGCACTGAGCGTGGTGCGCTGTGGAGCAACGTGCTGTACCTCATCGCGCAGAAGCCCTGGACGGGATGGGGCTGGGGTGAGCTCGACTACGCGCACTACGTGACCCTGTTCCCGGGGCAGCGCTTTTGCGTGCTGCTGGACAACGCGCACAACCTGCCGCTGCACCTGGCGGTGGAGCTGGGCCTGCCGGTGGCCGTGCTGGCCACGGTGGCCGTGCTGGCGTGGGTGGTGAATGCGCGGCCCTGGAAAGAGCGCGACCCGGTGCGCCAACTGGCGTGGGGGGCGCTGGCGCTCATCGGCCTGCACAGCATGCTGGAGTTTCCGCTGTGGTACGGGCCATTTCAGCTCACGGCACTCATGGCCGTGCTGCTCCTGTGGCGGCGCAGCTTCGGGTGGTTCGCGTGGCCCGGCATCGCGCGCACGGCAGCGGGCGGGGTGCTGGGCGTCGCGCTCGTGGCCGGGGCCTATGCCGGATGGGACTATTGGCGCGTGAGCCAGCTGTACAAGCCGTCGGCGTCGCGCGCGCCCGCCTACCGCGACAACACCCTGGCCCGGGTGTCCGGCACGTGGCTGTTCTCGGACCCAGTGGACTTTGCGCTCCTGACCACCACCCCAGTCTCGCGGGCCAACGCGCAGCAGATGCACGACCTGGCGCAGCATCTGCTGCACTTCTCGCCCGAGCCGCGCGTGATCGAGCCGCTGATCGAGAGCGCCGCTCTGCTGGGCCGGGACGACGAGGTGGCGTTCCACCTGCGGCGCTACCGCATCGCCTACCCCGACGACTATGCGCGCTGGACGCGCGCCAACGCGAAGTTCAGGCCAGATTGAGGAATTCGACCACGCGGGGCAGGCAGGCGGGGAAGTCGCTCAGCGCGTGGTCGCCGCCTTCGAGCACGATCTGGCGGGCCTGCGAGTAGCGCGCGGCCATCTCGCGCCAGTCGAGCAGCTCGTCACCCTGGGCGATCAGCGCGAGCTCGGGGCCGGCAGGCGGGCGGCCGCGCATGTCGAGCGCCCGCAGCTCGCCGATGTATTCGGGGCGGAAGTCGAAGCGCTCCGCCGGGTCGTGCCAGGCCGTCTGCTCGCCGATGTAGCGCTCCAGGTCGCGTGCCGGGTCCACGGCGGGGTTGATGAGCACGCTGGGGCAGGCCTGCTGCTGCGCCACCCAGCTCGCATAGAAGCCGCCCAGCGAGGAACCCACCACGGCCATCGCAGCGCGCGGCCAGGCGGCGATGCCCTCGGCCACCAGGGCCATGGCGGCGCGGGGCGAGGGCGGCAGCTGCGGGCACCAGAACTGCACCCCGGGGTGGTGCTGGGCGACATGCCGTGCCATCAGGCGGGCCTTGGTGGACTGGGGGGAAGAACGAAAGCCGTGCAGATAAAGCAGGTGGGTGGTCGCCATGGGTGTGGTTCCGGAGAAACGAGAGGGCCGCCGCGGCCTGCGGGGCCCTAAGATGGCTGCCGGAGCGCCGCGCCGTGCGGCCTCGCGACGCCGATTGCCTTGCATGTCCGATTCTGCCCCGCCTTCCCTGCCGCAAACGCCACGCCTTACGCTGGCCCAGTATTTGGAGCGCCGGGGGCGCTGTTCGCCCTTCGAGGCCGTGGCTCTGGTCGAGGACATCCTCGACGTGCTGCAGGTGGCCCACGCGGCCGGGCGGGTACACGGCGCCCTGTCGCTCGACTGCGTGCAGATCGATGCCGGCACGCTGGAGCGGCTCGAGATCACGGGCTGGGGCGGGGCGGGTGCTGCCGCCCCGCAGAAGGATCTGCACGATGCCGCGCGGCTGCTCGCGGTCCTGGCCACGGGGCGCTGGCCGGGGGCGGACGCCGCGCCGGGCGGTGATCTGGACGAACCACTGCGCTCCGTGCTGCTGCGAGGGCTGTCGCCAGGAGGCTTTGCGTCGGCCGAGGCGTTCCGCGAAGCGCTGCGTACCTGGGACGTGGCCGAGGGGGCTGCCGTGCCGGGCACGCGCAATGCCACGCTGGAGTTTCTGCTGCGCCGCATGCGCCACCAGAGCGATTTTCCGGCGCTGTCCGACTCGGTGGCGCGCATCCAGCGCGTGGCCCATTCCGAAACCGACAGCATCAGCGACCTGACGCACGAGATCCTCAAGGACGTAGCGCTCACGCACAAGCTGCTGCGGCTCGTCAACAGCGTGCACTACGCGCGTGAGGGCCGGGGCACGATCAGCACCGTCTCGCGCGCCGTGAGCCTCGTGGGCTTCAACGCCGTGCGCAACATGGCACTGAGCCTCGTGCTGCTGGACCACATGCAGGATCGTTCCCATGCGGGCCGCATGCGCGAAGAATTCCTGCGCGCCATGCTGGCCGGCTCCATGGCTGCCGAGCTGTGCAGCGCGACCCATGAGGCCGAAGAGGCCTTCATCGGCGCCATGTTCCAGAACCTCGGGCGCCTGCTCTGCGAGTTCTACTTCGCCCAGGAAGCTCAGCAGATCCGCGATCTGGTGGCGGGCGGGCGCTACGCCGGGGGCGAGCAGGCCGCTGCCGAACAGGTGCTGGGCCTGAGCCTGGAGGACCTGGGCGCGGGCGTGGCGCGCGCCTGGGGATTACCCGAGAGCCTGCTGCGCTGCATTCGCACGCCCCTGGGCTCGCCGCCGCTGCGTGCGCCCGAGCGGGGCGTGGAGCGGTTGCGCTGGGCCGCGCGCGCTGCCAACGAGTCGGCCGCCGCCCTGCTGCACGGCGCGCCGGACCAGCCCGAGGAGCGCCTGCGCCTGCTGGCCGTGCAGTACGCGCGCACGCTGGCCCTGCCCGCAGAGGCCATCGGTGCGGCCATGCTGAGTGCGCGGCAGAAGCTGATCGCCCTGGCCGAAGCCCTGGAGCTGCGCGTGGAGCCCGGTTCGGCTGCTGCGCGCCTGCTGCGCCTGCCGACCGGTGGGAACGCCCCCCCGGCCGCCGAGGACGTGCTCGCGTCCCACGAGCTGCGCGCGGCGGTGCCTGCGCCCCTGCCTGCGGTGGTGTTCTCGCAGCCTGGCAGTCCGTCTTCGCCGGCCCTGGTGGCCCAGGTGCTGGCTGCGGGCGTGCAGGACATCGCCAACGCCATGGTCGAGAGCTTCCAGCTCAACGACGTTCTGCGCATGATCCTGGAGACCATGTTCCGCGCGCTCGGCGTGCGGCGCATGGTGTTCTGCCTGCGCGATACGCGTTCAGACCTGGTCACGGGCCGCTTCGGCCTTGGCGAGGACTGCAACGCCGCCGTGCAGGCCCTGCGCGTGCCCCTGAAGGCGCCCGGTGACCTGTTCGCGGCCGTGTGCCTGCGCGGGGCCGACACGCTGATCAGCGATGCCACCGAGGCGCGCATGCAGGCGCGGCTACCGGACTGGTACCGCCAGGGGATCAATGCCGCGTCGTTCCTGCTGCTGCCGCTGCAGATCAAGGGCCAGCCGTTCGCGCTGATCTACGCCGACCACGCCCAGGCGGGCGCGATCCAGGTGGACGACCGGGCCCTGGGCCTGCTGCGCACGCTGCGCAACCAGGCCGTGATGGCCTTCCGCCAGGCGGGTTGAGCGGGCGCCGTCGATAATTGCGGGCTATGTCCGCCGTTTTCGACAAGCCCTCGCTCGCCCAGCGCATCCTGCCCCTGTTCCGCGGGTTCGACGGGCCGCTGGTGCTGCTGGCCCTGCTGCTCGCGGGGGCGGGGCTGGTGGCCATGTATTCCTCGGGCTACGACCACGGCACGCGCTTCGTGGACCACGGCCGCAACATGGTCATCGCCGCCGTCATCCTCTTCGTCGTGGCCCAGGTGCCGCCGCAAAAGCTCATGACGCTGGCCGTGCCTCTGTATTCGCTGGGCGTGGCCCTGCTCGTGGCCGTGGCGCTGTTCGGCATCACCAAGAAGGGGGCGCAGCGCTGGATCAACGTGGGCGTGGTCATCCAGCCCAGCGAGATCCTCAAGATTGCCATGCCGCTGATGCTGGCCTGGTGGTTCCAGAAGCGCGAGGGCCAGTTGCGCCCGCTCGACTTCGTGGTGGCCGGCGCACTGCTCGTGGCACCCGTGGGGCTCATCATGAAGCAGCCCGACCTGGGCACCTCGCTGCTCGTGCTCGCGGCGGGGCTGTCGGTGATCTTCTTCGCGGGCCTGCCCTGGCGCCTGGTGCTGCCGCCGGTGGTGCTCGGGGCCATCGGCATTGCGCTCATCGTGGGCTTCGAGCCGCAGCTGTGCGCCGACGGGGTGCGCTGGCCCGTGCTGCACGACTACCAGCAGCAGCGTATCTGCACGCTGCTCGACCCCACACGCGACCCGCTGGGCAAGGGCTTTCACATCATCCAGGGCATGATCGCCATTGGTTCGGGCGGGTTCTGGGGCAAGGGCTTCATGGCCGGCACGCAGACCCACCTCGAATTCATTCCCGAGCGCACCACGGACTTCATCTTCGCGGCCTATTCGGAGGAGTTTGGCCTTGCGGGCAACCTGTTCATCATCGTGTGCTTCCTGCTCATGGTGTGGCGCGGGCTGGCCATTGCCATGGGGGCGGGCACGCTGTTTGGGCGCCTCATGGCGGGGGCGGTGTCCATGATCTTCTTCACCTATGCTTTCGTGAACATGGGCATGGTCAGCGGCATCCTGCCCGTGGTGGGCGTGCCCCTGCCCTTCATCAGCTACGGCGGCACGGCCATGGTCACGCTGGGGCTGGCGCTGGGGGTGCTGATGTCGGTGGCACGGGCGCAGCGCCCGCTCGGCCAGGAGGCAAAACCCGCCTTTTGACGCGGGTGGCCGCACCGGGGTACAACGGGCGGGCCAAACTTGTCTTGGCCCCCACCCTGGAGGATTCCCATGGCGGCGAAATTCGAGCTCAAGAAGTCCCAGAGCGACAAATTCCTGTTCAACCTGGTGGCGCCCAATGGCCAAGTGGTGCTGACCAGCGAGCCGTATGAGTCCCGCGCCAGCGCGCTGACCGGTATCGAGACCGTGCGCAGGAACGCCCAGCAGGGCGTCCGGTTCGGCCGCCTGTGCGCCAAGAACGGCGCCCCGTATTTCACGCTCAAGGCCGCCAATGGCCAGATCATCGGCCAGAGCCAGATGTATTCGGGCGAAAAGGCGCGCGAAGTCGGCATCGAGGCCGTGCAAGCCCATGCGCCGCAAGCCCCGGTGGACGACCAGACCGCCACGGGTTGAGCGCCGCCGCCGCGGCCGCCCCGGCGCGCTGCGGGGGCATGGTGGGCTGCCTACAATGCTCCCATGATTGCCCGCGAACCCACCCTTGAACGCCTGGCCACGGCCCGTCAGCTCCTGCTGGAGCCCTTTGGCCTGGATGAATCCCATTTGGCGCACGCCCTGGCCGAGATCCGGGCGCACCAGGTGGACGACGCCGACCTGTACTTCCAGTACACGCGCAGCGAGGGCTGGAGCCTGGAAGAGGGCATCGTCAAGACCGGCTCCTTCAGCATCGACCAGGGCGTTGGCGTGCGCGCCGTGAGCGGCGAGAAGACGGCGTTCGCCTACTCGGACGACATCTCCGCTGCCTCGCTGCTCGACGCGGCGCGTACCGTGCGGTCGATTTCGGCGGCAGCGCAGAACCGGCGGTCAAAAATTGCTTCCAAAAAGATAGCGCAGAGCCGCTCGCTCTACCCGGGGCTCGACCCGATCGCCACGCTGGACAGCACGGCCAAGGTGCAACTGCTCGAGAAGGTGGAGCAACGCGCCCGCGCCAAAGACCCGCGCATCGTGCAGGTCATGGCGGGGCTGGCGAGCGAGTACGACGTGGTGCTCGTGGCGCGCGCCGACGGCACGCTCGCGGCCGACGTACGCCCGCTCGTGCGCCTGTCGGTCACGGTGATCGCGCAGCAGGGCAACCGCCGCGAGGTGGGCTCGGCTGGCGGCGGTGGCCGCTTTGGTCTGGCCTATTTCGACGATGCGCAGATCGCGCAGTATGTGGACGAGGCCGTCAACGCGGCCCTGGTCAATCTCGAATCGCGCCCCGCGCCCGCGGGCGAGATGACCGTGGTGCTCGGCCCGGGCTGGCCCGGCGTGCTGCTGCACGAAGCCGTGGGCCATGGCCTGGAGGGCGACTTCAACCGCAAGGGCTCCTCGGCCTTCAGCGGCCGTATCGGCCAGCGCGTGGCAGCCAAGGGCGTGACGGTGCTCGACGACGGCACCATCGCCGACCGGCGCGGTTCGCTCAACGTCGACGACGAAGGCCAGGCCACGCAGCGCAACGTACTCATCGAGGATGGCATCCTGAGGGGCTACATCCAGGACGCGATGAACGCACGCCTGATGGGCGTGAAGCCCACGGGCAACGGCCGGCGCGAGAGCTACGCCCACATCCCCATGCCGCGCATGACCAACACCTACATGCTGGGTGGCGACAAGGACCCGCAGGAGATCGTGGCCAGCATCCAGCGCGGCCTTTACGCCACCAATTTCGGCGGCGGGCAGGTCGACATCACGAGCGGCAAGTTCGTGTTCTCGGCCAGCGAGGCGTACTGGGTGGAAAACGGCAAGATTCTCTACCCTGTCAAGGGCGCCACCATCGTTGGCAGCGGTCCCGAGTCGCTCAAGAAGGTGTCCATGATCGGCAACGACATGCGCCTGGACAGCGGCGTGGGCACCTGCGGCAAGGAGGGCCAGAGCGTGCCCGTGGGCGTGGGCCAGCCCACGATGCGCATCGATGGACTCACGGTGGGCGGCACCGCCTGAGCCGCACGCGCGCTGCTTCTGTTGCATCCGGGCCACCGCGCCAACCTCTGGCGGGGTGGTCGCCGCACAATCGATCCATGCCGACGACGCGCACGTCACTGATGCCCCCGGGGCAATCGTTCAATGCCATCAGCCGCCTCCTGCGCGAAGGCATGGCCGACGAGGACTCGCGCCAGATGCGCGACAGCCTGGGGGCGCTGTCGTCGCAGATCGAAGCGGTGGTGGGCGTGCGCCGCACGCAGAAGGATGTGGCCACCATCGTGCCTGCGGCACAGGCCCTGGTGCGCTGTGCCCGCGAGCATCAGCTGTTCCTCACCGGGCTGGGCTCGGCATGGCACGCGCTTTACGAATTCGGCGCCTACCAGCGCGCACTGCGGGAGCTGCGCGACGCACTCGACGCCTGGCTCCGGGCGCTGGAGCAGCGTAGCGGGCGCGAGGGGCGGCTGTTTGGCCAGTTTGAGCTGCTGGCCTGGCGCACGCTCGGTGAAGCCGTGTTGCTCATCGACATGTATGAGCATGGCAGCGCGATGCACAGCCAATGGCCCCGCAGCCAGGCGGAGCCCCGTGCGCCGTTGCTGGCGCGTCTGCGGCGTTGGCTGAGCCACTGAAAAGCCCGGTATGCGTTGCCGCAACGCAACGCCGGGGGATGTTGCACTGCGGCAGGTCTGTGCTACATTGGTCCGTATGCAAGTGCGCAGCGCTTTTTACTTTTACTTTTGGTTCTCTGTCCCTGGCGGATGAGAGGCGAGCGCGCAAGCACCCCGTACACCTCAAATGAAAACCGCCGACGCTGAAAAGCCCGGCGGTTTTTTGTTTTTCCACCCCTCCCTTTTCCACAGTTCGAGAGAAAGCCCCATGACCGCTCCTGCCAACACCGCCAGCGATGCCTGGTACCGCAGCGTCGATAAAACCAGCCAGACCGACGACGAACGTATCAAGGACATTACTGTGTTGCCCCCACCCGAGCATCTGATCCGCTTTTTCCCGATCCGGGGAACGGCGGTGGAATCGCTGATCACGCACACCCGCAAGAGCATCCACCACATCATGGCCGGCAAGGACGACCGGCTGCTGGTCATCATGGGGCCCTGCTCCATCCACGATCCGGCGGCAGCGCTGGACTATGCGCGCCGCCTCAAGGCCGTGCGCGAGCAGTACAAGGACACGCTGGAAATCGTGATGCGCGTGTACTTCGAGAAGCCCCGCACAACCGTGGGATGGAAGGGCCTGATCAACGACCCGTACCTTGACGAAACCTACCGCATCGATGAAGGCCTGCGCATCGCGCGCCAACTGCTTATCGAGATCAACCGCGTGGGCGTGCCTGCCGCGAGCGAGTTTCTCGACGTGATCTCGCCGCAGTACATCGGCGATCTCATCAGTTGGGGCGCGATTGGTGCGCGCACCACCGAGAGCCAGGTGCACCGCGAACTCGCCTCGGGCATCTCGGCGCCCATCGGCTTCAAGAACGGCACGGACGGCAACATCCGCATCGCCACCGACGCGATCCAGTCGGCCAGCCGTGGCCACCACTTCCTGTCGGTGCACAAGAACGGCCAGGTGGCCATCGTGCACACGAGTGGCAACAAGGACTGCCACGTGATCCTGCGCGGTGGCAAGTCGCCCAACTACGACGCTGCCAGCGTGGCCGCCGCCTGTAAGGACCTCGAGGCCGCCAAGCTGCCCGCTACGCTGATGGTGGATTGCAGCCACGCCAACAGCTCCAAGCAGCATGACAAGCAGAAGGACGTGGCGCGCGATATCGCGGCGCAGATCGCGGGCGGCTCGCACAGCGTGTTCGGCGTGATGGTGGAGAGCCACATTCACGCGGGCGCCCAGAAGTTCACGCCGGGCAAGGACGATGCTCAGGCGCTCGAATACGGCAAGAGCATTACCGATGCCTGCCTGGGCTGGGAGGATTCGGTCTCTGTGCTCGGCGAGCTGTCGGCGGCGGTACAGGCGCGGCGGAGCCGCAAGTAAGGAAACCCGGGGCGGGTGGGTGTAAGCTCGCCGCAATCCCTATCGAGAAAGGCCAACCCATGCACAGCGAAGTGTCGGTGACTCTGTCCCCCCAGCAGGAATTCCGTTTCGACCTCGAGGGCGAGACCCCCATGGCCAACGAGGCAGCCCGCCGCTGGCTGGACGAGCAGTTCACGCAACTGGATTGCGAACCCCTGCGCGCCAGCGGCAAGGTGCTGCTGGCCGACAAGGTCCTCACGGTGGCCCGTGCCGCCGGGGCCTCGCTGCTGTCCGACCCGGACTGGTCGCGGGAATTTGCCCGGGCCTCCAGCGCCGCGCTGGCCAAGCCTGTGGTGCGCGTGGATATTCCTGCCATGGCGGTGTCGTTCTGAGCATCGCACCCGCCTTCGGCTGAACCCCGGGTTGGCGGTCGTGGCCGGGCCTGGGGTTTTTTGGTGGCTTGTTGATAGTTAATGGCTAATTTGAATGCAGATTGATTGTTTATAACGATGTTAAAACAATGCATTTAATGCAACTGATGGTGGATTGCTTTGGGCGATAGTGCTCATGAAATCGATATCATTTGCTATTGAATAAATAGCAAAAGAGGGCTCAAGGCGGGCGAAATGGCGTACACCCCCCGCGCAAATCCAAATCGACGTTTTGGCGTTCCTGTGTTTCACTTCCCAACAAACAAGCCATGGGGGCAAGGATGTTTGCGGATGGTGAGGCATTGGGGGGCGGCATGGAGGGCGTGGCGGATCGTTCAGATGAATTGCTGGACTGCCTGCTCATCGTGGCGCGTGCCCACGGCGAGACACTGACACGCGACGCGGTGATGGCCGGGTTGCCGGCGGAACGTGCGCGCCTGTCGCCCGCCTTGCTGGCCCGCGCCGCACGGCGCGCGCGCCTGAGCTGCCAGCTGGTGCGCAGGCCCTTGGCGGCCCTCAACGACGCGCTGCTGCCCACTGTGCTGCTGCTGCAGGGCGAGCGCGCCTGCGTGCTGCTGGGCTGGAATGCCGAGCGCACGCAGGCCCAGGTGGTGTATCCCGAGCTGCCGGATTCCGCCGTGGTGGTGGACCGCCAAGTGATCGAGTCCGCCTACCTTGGCACAGCCGCGTACCTGCGGCCCATCATGCGTTTTGACGCGCGCGCGCCCGAGGTGCGTGCGGGGCGCCACAGCCACTGGTTCTGGAGCGTGATCGCCGAGAACCGCTCGCTCTACCGCGACGTGCTGCTGGCCGCGTTCCTGGCCAACCTGTTCGCGCTGGGCATGCCCATCTTCATCCGCATCGTGTACGACCGGGTGATCTCCAACAACGCCACCGACACCCTCTGGATGCTGGCGTTCGGCATGCTGATGGTGCTCGTGGGCGACCTGAGCCTGCGCGTGCTGCGGGGCCGCTTCGTAGACCTCGCGAGCAGCCGGGCCGACATCAAGCTCTCGGCGCACATCATGGAGCGGGTGCTGGGCGTGCGGCTGGAGCAGCGCCCGGCGTCGGCGGGATCGTTTGCTTCGAGCCTGCGATCGTTCGAGTCGGTGCGCGACTTCATCGGCTCGGCCACCGTCATTGCGTTCATCGACCTGCCGTTTGCATTGGTCTTCATGGCCGTGATCGCCTGGATATCGCCCCCCATGCTGATCCCGCTGCTCATCGGCGGCGCTGCCATGCTGCTCTACGCGATGGCGGTGCAGGGGCGCATGCACCAGCTGGCCGACACGGCCCACCGTGCGGGCGCGCAGCGCAACGCCACGCTGATCGAGGGGCTGGTGGGCATGGAAACGCTGAAGGCGCTCAATGCCGAGTCATCCATCCAGCGCAAATGGGAGTCCAGCGTGGCGCTGCTCGCTCGCATCGGCGTGCAGTTGCGTCTGCTGTCCACGTCGGCCACGCAAGGGTCGGCGTTCGTACAGCAGATGATCAGCCTCGCCATCGTGATCGTCGGCGTGTATATGATCGCCGAGCGGGAGCTCACCATCGGCGGCCTGATCGCCTGCACCATGCTTGCGTCTCGCGCGATGGTGCCCGTGGGGCAGGTGGCGGGGCTGCTCGTGCAGTACCACACGGCATCGACCGCGCTCACTTCGCTCGACGAGATCATGCGGCGCGAGGTCGAGCGCCCCGAAGGCGCGTCCTTCATCAGCCGGGGAACGCTGCGTGGCGCCATCGAGTTCCGGGAAGTGGGCTTTACGTACCCGGGGCAGGACACGCCCGCGCTGCGCAAGGTCTCGCTGACCATTCAACCCGGCGAGCATGTGGCGATCCTGGGCCGCGTCGGGTCGGGCAAGACCACCCTGGAGCGGCTCATCCTCGGGCTCTACCGGCCGACCGAAGAGGCGGTGCTCATCGACGGCATCGACCAGCGGCAGCTCGACCCCGCCGAGCTGCGCCGCCAGATTGGCTACGTGCAGCAGGATGTGGTGTTGTTCTATGGCACCCTGCGCGACAACCTGACCATGGGCGCGCCACTGGCGGATGACGCCGCCGTGGTCCGGGCCGCGGAAATCGCTGGCCTCACGGAACTGGTCAACAACCACCCCCGAGGCTTTGACATGCTGGTGGGCGAGCGCGGCGAGTCGCTGTCGGGCGGGCAACGCCAGGGCGTGGCGATCGGCCGTGCCGTGATCAACGATCCTCCGATCCTCGTGCTGGACGAGCCCACATCGTCCATGGACCATTCGAGCGAGGAGGAGCTCAAGCGGCGCCTTGGCGCATTCTGCCGGGGCAAGACGCTGATCCTGGTGAGCCACCGCGTTTCTCTGCTCGATCTGGTGGACCGCATCATCGTGATGGACGGGGGCTGCGTGGTGGCCGATGGCACCAAGGAGCATGTCGTCGCGGCCCTGCGCCAGGGGCGCATCGGAAAGGCGGCATGACCATGGGCACCGCGGACCAGAAAGCCTTTGAAACCCTGGGCAAGGTGGGCCACGGTGCGGCCCGCGTGGGTGACCCCGTGTTCGGCCCCATCGTGCGCAGGCTTACGCCCATCGAGGACCGCGCCCAGGCGGATTGGGGCAGCGAGGCCGATTGGGCCGTCCAGCAGCAGGAGCCGCTGCGCGCGCGGCTGATCCTGCGCGTGACGGCCGTGCTGCTCATCGCGCTGCTCGTATGGGCCTCGGTGGCATCTCTGGACGAGGTCACGCGCGGCGATGCGAAAGTGGTGCCCACGAGCCAGGTGCAGGTGGTTCAAAGCGTGGACGGCGGTGTGGTGGAATCGCTGCCCGTGCATGAAGGGCAGGTGGTGGAGGCGGGGCAGTTGCTGCTGCGCGTGGACTCCACGCGCTTCGTCTCTTCCATGCTGGAGAGCCGCTACAGCCAGTTGGCGCTGCGGGCCAAAGTCTTGCGGCTGGAGGCACTGACCCGGGGCGTTCCGTTCAACCCACCACCCGATCTGGTGCGCGACGCGGCTGACATCGTGGCGCAGGAGCGGCGGCTGTACGAATCGCGCCGCAGCGAGATCAACGCCCAGGTCGCCATCTCGGAAAACCAGCTCACCCAGCGCCGCCAGGAACTGGCCGAAGTGCGCGCTCGCAAGGAGCAGGCCGAACGGGGGCTGGATCTGCAGCAAAGAGAGCTCAGCGCCACGCGGCCCATGGTGAGCTCAGGGGCGGTCTCGGAGGTCGAAGTGCTGCGCCTGGAGCGCGAAGTGGCCCGCCTGCGCGGCGACCGGGACCAGGCTGCCGCGCAGATTCTGCGCGTGCAGGCGGCAATCCAGGAGGCCGAGCGGCGTATCGATGAAGTGCGCCTCACGGCCCATAACCAGATGGGCGTGGAGCTTTCGGAAACCATGGGCAAGCTCAGTGCCATGTCGGAGGGAGGGCGTGCGCTCGAGGACAAGGTCAAGCACGCGGATATACGCTCGCCCGTGCGTGGCACCGTTAAGCGGCTGCTGGTGAACACCGTGGGCGGTGTGGTGCAGCCGGGCAAGGAGGTGGTGGAGATCGTGCCGCTGGATGACGCGCTGATCCTCGAAGCCAAGATCCTGCCGCGCGATATCGCCTTCTTGCGCCCGGGGCAGGCGGCGCTCGTGAGGTTCACGGCCTACGACTTCGCCGTCTACGGCGGACTCGAGGCCAAGGTGATCAACATCGGTGCCGACTCGGTCGTTGACGAGAAAGGCAACGCCTTCTATCTGGTGCGGGTACGCACCCTCAAGCCCGGGCTCGGTGAAAACCAGCCCATCATTCCCGGCATGGTGGCGCAGGTGGACATCCGCACGGGAAAGAAGACACTTCTGTCCTACCTGCTCAAGCCTATCGTGCGCGCCAAGTCCAACGCGCTTTCCGAACGATGAACACGTTGCATTTTTTTCTCACGGCAGGCATGGCCCAGGCGCCGCAGCGCTGGCGCCAGGCGTTCGTTTCCGGACAGGAATTGGATTGGCCGGCATTGCAGGTGCGCTGCGCGGAAATTCAGGCGGGCGGAGCGGAGCGGGCCATGGTCTGGATCGGTACCAGTGACCCGCATTGGGCCGAGCGGGTGGCTTCACTGGCCGGGCCGATAGGCGGCTGCCAAGTCGTAGTGCTTACGCCCACCATGCAGGACGATGAGGCCTTGCGTGCCCTGGAGCTGGGCGCACGGGGCTATGGGCATGTCTACTCCGTGCCGCAGTTGCTGCGGGAAATTGCCCTTGTCGTGTCGCATGGCGGCTTGTGGCCGGGGCCGGGACTGGTGGACCGCATGGTGGCAGCGACCAGCAGGCTCCTGGCCGCCGGCAGGCCCCCCGAGGCCCCGGCGCCGGACCTCTCCATGCTCTCGGCGCGCGAGGCCGAAGTGGCGCGCGCCGTAGCGGCGGGGCAGTCGAACAAGGAAGTCGCCGCCAAGCTGGGTATCTCAGAACGCACCGTGAAGGCCCATCTGGGCGCCATCTTTGAGAAACTCGGCGTGCGGGACCGCCTGCAGCTTGTGCTGTACTTGTCGGCGCCAGCCCGCCCCGTGGGCTCCCAGGGAGACCGTTGATGCCAGTGCCGCCCCAAGACAACCCGCTGAGCGAAAGCGACGCCGACCTTGCCCGGGTGACCGAAGACTTGGTCAATCTGCTGGTGCAAAAAGGGGTGATTCTTTTTACCGACCTGCCACCGGCTGCCCAGGCCAAGCTGCTGGCGCGCCAACAAACCCGGGCCAACATGGCCAACAGCTTGAAATTGCTGGGCGACGAGCGTGAAGATGGCCTGATCTGAGGGGGCCTTGGTTCCCTCGTTGGGGCGTTTTGCCTGCGCTCGGGCGCCGCCGCTGTTTCCCGCGCCCGTGGGTTGTACTTCAGTCCAATAGGCAGAGCCCTGGTGCCTGACTAGCCTATGTGCTATTCGCGGGGAAATGCGGAGTGCTCCATTCCCGCCGCACCGATTGGAGAAGATCATGGCCCAACAAATCGCCACCGTCATCGCTGTCACCGGCCGTGCCATTGCCACGGATTTGCAGGGGCATCAGCGCCTTTTGAAGGCAGGGGATGCGCTGCAAGCCGACGAAGTGGTGCATGCTCCTGGCGATGTGCGGGTCGAACTCATGATGAGCGACGGCGAGGCTCTGACCGTTGCCCAGAACGATAACGTGAAGCTCGACGAAAGCATGGTGCAGCCCAGCGCGGGCCCGGTTCCGCAGGATGGCGCCGTGGACGGCGGCAGTGTGGAGTCGATCATCCAGGCGCTAGAGCGCGGCGAAAACCTGGACAACATCGAAGCGACAGCGGCGGGTCTGGACGGCGCCAGCGGCGGCGGCAGCCACAGCTTCGTGCAGCTTCTGCGCATCGTGGAGACAACCGAACCCGCGCAATACGACTTCAGTTTCACGCCGCAGCCGCATCCGGAAATCAATGGCATCACCAATGTGTTGCGAGAGAGCGATGCGGACGCGGATGCCGATGCGGACGCGGATGCCGATGCGGATGCCGATGCTGATGCTGATGCTGATGCTGATGCCGATGCGGATGCGGACGCGGATGCCGATGCGGATGCCGATGCGGATGCGGATGCCGATGCGGATGCGGATGCGGATGCCGATGCGGATGCGGATGCCGATGCCGATGCCGATGCGGATGCGGATGCGGATGCCGATGCCGATGCGGATGCCGATGCCGATGCCGATGCCGATGCCGATGCCGATGCCGATGCCGATGCCGATGCGGACAACGATGCCGATTCGGATACCGACGCGGACTCGGACAACGATGCCGATTCCGACAACGACGCGGACTCGGACAACGACGCCGATTCGGACAATGACGCGGACTCCGACAACGACGCCGACTCGGACAACGACGCGGACTCGGACAACGACGCCGATTCCGACAATGACGCCGATTCCGACAATGACGCGGACTCCGACAACGATGCCGATTCGGATAACGATGCCGACTCGGACAACGACGCCGACTCGGACAACGACGCCGACTCGGACAACGACGCGGACTCGGACAACGATGCCGATTCGGATAACGATGCCGATTCCGACAATGACGCCGATTCGG
>JAYSFC010000083.1:0-17027 GCA_041913505.1 Acidovorax sp. | reverse complement strand
GGGAGTATGGGGTGTAGAGCCTCATCGAGGGTTCGAATCCCTCCGTTTCCGCCAGCCAATGAAATCAACGGTTGACGTTGATTGCTAAAAAGCCCGATCAAACGATCGGGCTTTTTTTTGCCTCCGGCTTCCGGCCCAGAGCTTACGGGCTTGGGCGGTGACGCGGCCGCCTGGCTTGCGCTACGGCCTAAGGGCGTTGGGTTGGGTGCTATCGGCTTCCTCGGGGCCGGGGGGGGGCTGCATTGCCGCTGGTGCCACCGCTGACCCAGTCCGCGTCGAGGCGCTCCATGTTCTCCAGGATCTTGAGCAGGTAGTGCAGCGTGTGGGTGACGTCGCTGATGGAGAAGTCGCCCAGGATTTCCTCGTAGTACGCAACGATCTTGGGCTGGGCCAGGACGTGCCAGACATGCCGCCCCGATGCGGTCATTGTCACCAGGCGCGAGCGGCGGTCACGGCCGTCGGGGGTGACGGCGACATGCCCATCCCGTTCCATGCGGCTGATCAGGCCGGACAGGTTTTGCCGGCTCACCATCAGGTACTTGGCCAAGTCGCCAATGCTCAGCCCGCCTTGTGCCTTCTCGCGCGAAAGAGCGCCCAGAACGGCCCACTGCTGCGTCGTCAACCCTTCGGCTTCCACGGCGCGCGACCCAGTTTTGTGCAACATATTTGCGCATTGATACAGCCGGAAGAACAATCTGTTGGCAAGCTCCAGCTTTGCGGGTGGCATATTTTTATTAGGGTTAACCACGAGAAAACTCCAAGAAATCGATCTTGAGGTGGTGTAGGGTGTTGGCTAGAATTTGAGTAAACATGTTTACATAATTAATCGATGATTGCGCAGATCATTGACCAACTTGGCAACCCTGGCAACCTGAAGGACATGAAATGAAGCGATTCGAACACAAGACCGTCGTCGTGACTGGCGGGGGCGGCGGTATCGGTGGGGCGACGTGCCTGCGCTTTGCCCAGGAGGGCGCACGTGTGGCGGTGTTCGACCTCAACCTGGCGGCAGCCGAGAAGGTGGCCGCACAGATCCGTGCCGACGGAGGCGTGGCGCAGGCGGTGCATTGCGACATCACGGACCGCGCCAGCGTGGACGCCGCAGTGGCCGCTACCCAAGGGCAGTTGGGCGTGATCGATGTGCTCGTCAACAACGCTGGCTGGGATGTATTCAAGCCGTTCACCAAGACCGAGCCTGCGCAATGGGACAAGCTGATTGCGATCAATTTGGTGGGCGCGCTGCACCTGCACCATGCGGTGCTGCCGGGGATGGCGGAGCGGAAGTCGGGGCGCATCGTCAACATCGCTTCGGACGCCGCACGCGTGGGCTCTTCCGGTGAAGCGGTCTATGCCGCCTGCAAGGGGGGATTGGTGGCCTTCTCCAAGACCATTGCCCGCGAGCATGCGCGCCACGGCATCACGGTCAACGTGGTCTGCCCGGGGCCGACCGATACGGCCCTGTTTGCAGACTACAAGGAAGGGGCGGGCAACCCGGAGAAGCTGATGGAGGCCTTCACGCGCTCCATTCCCCTCGGGCGCATCGGCCAGCCCGGCGATCTGCCCGGGGCCATTCTGTTCTTCGCCAGTGAGGACGCGGCTTTCGTGACCGGGCAGGTTCTCAGCGTTTCCGGCGGCCTCACCATGAACGGCTGACCGCTCCCATCCACCCCTGACAGAGAGAGAAACCATGAACTTCGAAGACATCCTGTATGAAGTGCGCAACGGCGTGGCCTGGATCACCATCAACCGGCCTGAGAAGATGAACGCCTTTCGGGGCCAGACCTGCGACGAGATCATCCGGGCGCTGAACAAGGCCGGCTACGACAAATCCGTGGGAGCCATCGTGTTGGCGGGCGCGGGGGACAAGGCGTTCTGCACGGGGGGTGACCAGTCCGCGCACAACGGCAATTACGATGGGCGCGGCACCATCGGCCTGCCGATGGAGGAGTTGCACACCGCGATCCGCGATGTGCCCAAGCCCGTTATCGCCCGCGTGCAGGGCTACGCCATTGGTGGGGGCAATGTGCTGTGCACCATCTGCGACCTCACCATCGCTTCGGAGAAGGCCATCTTTGGCCAGGTCGGCCCCAAGATGGGTTCGGTGGATCCCGGGTACGGCACGGCTTTCCTGGCCCGCGTGGTAGGCGAGAAGAAGGCGCGCGAGATCTGGTACCTGAACCGCCGCTACAGCGGTGCCGAGGCCGTGGCCATGGGGTTGGCCAATGCCGTGGTGCCCCACGACCAGCTCGATGCCGAGGTGCAGAAATGGGCTGAGGAAATCTGCGAGCGCAGCCCGACGGCCATTGCCATTGCCAAGCGCAGCTTCAATGCCGACACCGCGCACCAAAGCGGCATCGCCGGCCTGGGCATGTATGCGCTGAAACTCTATTACGACACCGAGGAGTCGCGCGAGGGTGTCCGTGCGCTGGGCGAGAAGCGCAAGCCCGATTTCCGCAAGTACGCCAAGTAGGCGGCCACCAGGAGAGACCCGATGAACCCGTATATCGACGAAGACCTGGCGGTGTTGGGTGAGCACGCGCGCCGCTTCGCGCAGGGGCGCGTGGCCCCGGGCTTCCTAGAGCGCGACCAGACCCGCGTGCTGGACCGCACGCTGATGCGGGAGATGGGCGAGATGGGCTTCATCGCGCCCGAATTGCCGGAAGCGTTTGGTGGCCAAGGCATGGGCTGCCTGGCGGCTGGCGTGATCCACGAGGAGATCGCCCGCGCGGACCTCAGCATCAGCTACATCAATCTGCTGGCGTCGCTGAACGGGCAGATTCTGGCGGAGCATGGCCGCCCCGAGGTTGTCCTGCCCTGGCTCACAAGGCTGACGCGGGGCGAGGCGCTGTTCGCTATCGCGTTGACCGAGCCCCGGGGTGGTTCCGATGCGGCCAACCTGCGCCTTCGGGTCGAGCGCGTGGGGAATGAATACGTCCTCAACGGCGAGAAGACCTCCATCTCTGCCGCCGACCAAGCCGATGCGGCTGTGGTGTTCGGGCGCACGGGCTCGGTGGAGTCGGCGGCCCACGGCGTGACGGCGCTGCTGGTGCCCCTGGATACGCCCGGTATCACGCGCAGCCGGTTCGATTGCCACGGCCAGCGTGCCATCGGCCGGGGCTCGCTGTTCTTCGAAAATGTCCGCGTACCGGTGGACCACCGGCTGGGCGAGGAGAACAAGGGCTTTGTGCAGGTGATGCAGGGCTTTGATTTTTCGCGGGCGCTGATCGGGCTGCAGGTGCTGGCGGTTGCCCGGGTGGCGCTCGAGGAGACCTGGGAGTACGTGGCGCAGCGCGAAGCCTTTGGCAAACCGCTGTCGGCATTCCAGGGTGTGTCGCATCCGTTGGCCGATTTCGACACGCAGGTGATGGCGGCGCGCCTGCTGTGCCTGCAGACCCTGTGGCTCAAAGACAAGCACCTGCCCCACACCGCCGAGGCCGCGATGTGCAAGTGGTGGGCGCCCAAGTTGGCCTACGACGCGATCCACCAGTGCCTGTTGATGTTTGGCCATGGTGGCTACGACCGTGGCGTGATGGAGCAGCGCCTGCGCGACGTGCTGGGCTTCCAGATTGGTGACGGCACGGCGCAAATCATGAAAACCATCGTGGCGCGCGACCGCGCGGGGCGCAAGGCCGTGCCGGCCTGACGTTGGCAGCTCATTTCCTCACCCCCCTAAAAAAATGCAAGGAGACAAGGACATGGAATTCGATGCCGTACTGTTGCCCGCCCGGCGGGCTCGCATGGTGGCGCAGGGATACTGGCACGACCGCACCATCAACGACGCACTGGATGCCTGCCTTGCGGCCTGCCCGGACAAGCTGGCGCTGACCGCGGTGCGGGTGGAGGGTGGAGAGGTCAAGCGCTTCACCTACCGGGAGCTGGCGGGTATGGCCGATCGCATCGCCCTGGGCCTTGCCAGGCTGGGCGTGGGCCGCAACGACGTGGTGGCCTGCCAGCTACCCAACTGGTGGCAGTTCACGCTGACCTACCTGGCCTGCTCGCGGATCGGCGCGGTCATGAACCCGCTGATGCACATCTTCCGTGAGCGCGAGTTGTCGTTCATGCTCCAGCACGGTGAAGCCAAGGTCGTGATTGTTCCCAAGGCGTTCAGAGGCTTCGATTTCGAGGGCATGGTGGCGGGTTTGCAGCCTGGCCTGCCCAGCGTCCGGCAGGTTGTGGTGGTGGGCGGCGAGGGGGCGAACAGCTTCGAGGCATTGTTGAGCGGCCCCGCCTGGAAGCAGACTCCAGGGGCGAAAGAGGTTCTGTCGCGGCAACGGCCGGGGCCTGATGACGTGACGCAGCTGATCTACACCTCCGGTACGACCGGCGAGCCCAAAGGCGTCATGCACTCGGCCAACACCATGATGGCCAACATCATTCCGTACGCGAAGCGCCTGCAATTGGGTGGCGATGACGTGGTGCTGATGGCCTCGCCCATGGCGCACCAGACGGGCTTCATGTACGGGCTGATGATGCCCATCATGCTGCAAGCCAGCGCGGTGTTGCAGGACATCTGGGAGCCCAGGAAAGCCATCGAACTGGTGCAGCAGGAGCGGGTCACCTTCACCATGGCCTCCACGCCTTTCTTGACCGACCTGGCCAGGACCGTGGCAGAGATGGGGCAGGGTGTTCCGACCCTGCGGACCTTCCTGTGCGCCGGAGCCCCCATCCCCGGCCCGCTGGTGGAGCAGGCGCGCTCCGCGCTGGGCGCGAAGATCGTGTCCGCCTGGGGCATGACCGAAAACGGCGCCGTTACCCTGACGCGGCTGGAAGATGCCGACGAACGCTCCGTCCAAACCGATGGCTGCCCGCTGCCCGGCGTGGAGGTCAAGGTGGTGGACGTGGATGGCAACCGCCTTCCCCCCGGGGAGGCGGGGAAGCTGATGCTGCGCTCCTGCTCCAATTTCGGCGGATATCTGCACCGGCCGCACCTCAACGGCACCGATGCCGACGACTGGTTCGACACCGGCGACCTGGCCCGCATCGATGCCCAGGGGTACATCCGTATCACCGGACGCAGCAAGGACGTGATCATCCGGGGTGGGGAGAACATCCCGGTGGTGGAAATCGAAGCATTGCTATACCGCCACCCTGCCATTGCCCTGGCGGCCATCGTCGCGTACCCCGATGAACGCCTGGGTGAGCGGGCTTGCGCGGTGGTGGTGCCCAGGCCGGGGCAGAGCATTGAACTGGCGGATATCCAGGCCTTCCTGAAGGAGCAGAAGGTAGCGATTCAGTACATTCCCGAGCGGCTGATCGTGCGTGACTCCATCCCTTCCACGCCGTCCGGAAAGATCCAGAAGTTCAAGCTGCGGGAAATGCTGCAAGGCAACCCGGCCTGATGCTGTACCGCTGCCGTGGAGCAGCGCCTGTCAGTTGTCGATGGAGGCGCTCCAGCGGTCGTCCCAGTCGCGGTGCACCCGCTCGATGTCGCGGCGGTCGCGCTTGGTGGGGCGGCCCTCCTGCAGGCTGGAGGCGGGCTCGGGCGCCAGGCGGCGCTGTTCGGCTGCGAGCTGGCGTGCGGCGATGCTTTCGGGTGTTTCTTCGTACAGCTGCTGGGCCACGGGCGCGGGCCCCCGCATGGCGCTGAGCGCACGCACGACCACGGTGCGGGTGATCGGGCCCTGCCGCAGGGTCACGGTGTTGCCCACGCGCAGCTCGCGTGCGGCTTTCACGTTTTGGCCGTTCACAGTGACCCGGCCCTTGCCGATTTCTTCGGTGGCCAGCCCCCGGGTCTTGTAGAAGCGGGCGCACCACAGCCACTTGTCCAGGCGCATCGAGTCCATTGTGCTCATGGCTTGGATTGTGCCGCGTCGGGCGTGGATTCGGGCGCCAGGGGCAGGCTGACCACCGCATCCAGCCCGACCACGCGCGACTTCTCGATGCGGTTGGTGAGCGTGATGGAGCCGTCAAGCGCCTGCACGATTTCCCGGCAGATCGCGAGGCCCAGGCCCGAGCCCGTGCGCACGTCCCCGGCCGAGAAGGGCTGGAACAGCCGCTCTGCGAGTTGGGCGTCGATACCGGGGCCGCTGTCTGCCACGGTGAGGGTGGCATGGCGGCCGTCGGCACGCAGCTCCAGGCTCAGCGCGCGGCCCGGCGGCGTGTGGCGGATCGCGTTGTGCAGCAGGTTGCGCGTGAGTTCGCGCAGCATCCAGTCGTGTGCCGCAATGCAGGCCGGCTCGGTGTGGAGGCTGAAATCCAGGTCGCGCTGCGCAATGAGCGGTGACAGATCCAGCGCCACGGCGCGCAGCACTTCGTCGAACGCGGTGCGGGGCTCGGGCGCCTGCTGGCGCAGTTGCTCGACCTTGGCCAACGCCAGCATCTGATTGGCCAACTGTGTGGCGCGGTCCACGGTGTCTTCGATTTCGCGCAGGGCCTGGGCGGGGGGGGCGTCGCCGCGCTGGGCCGACTGCACCTGCGTCTTGAGCACGGCCAGCGGCGTGCGCAACTGGTGCGAGGCGTCGCGCACGAAGCGCTTCTGGTGGTCCAGCAGGTGCTGCAGGCGCTCCATGACCTGGTTGGTGGCCTCCACCAGCGGCTGCAGTTCGCGCAGCGTGCGCGGCGGCGCGATGGGGGTGAGATCGCCCTCGGCGCGTGCCTGCAGTTCAGCGCTGAGCTGGCGCACGGGGCGCGTGGCGCGCTGCACGACCACGATCACCACGAAGGCAATCACGGCCACGAGCGCGAGCTGGCGCCACAGCGTGGCGATAAGGATCTGCCGCGCGAGCTCGCGGCGCAGCTCCAGCGTCTCGGCTACCTGGATCACGGCCATGCCGCGCCCGCGCTCGCTCGCTACGGGCTGCAGCAACACGGCCACGCGCACCTGGCGGTTGCGGAACTCGTCGTCGTAGAAGTGCACCAGAGCAGAGTAGGGGGCCTTGGTAGGCAGCTTGCCGTGCCAGGCGGGCAGATCCTCGAAGCCGCTGATCAGCGCCCCGCGCTCGGTGGAGACACGGTAGAACATGCGGCTGCGGTTGTCGGTCTCGAATGCCTCGAGCGCCGCGTAGGGCACCGTGGCGCGCAGCAGCGCGTGCTCGTCGAAACCCTCCACCGTGAGCTGCTCGCCGATGCTTTTGGCCGACGCGAGCAGTGTGCGGTCGTAGGCCGTATGCACGGCGGCGAGCGACTGGCGGTACAACGCCACGGTGTTGAGCAGCACGTACACGCCGATGGGCAGCAGAATGCCGAGCAGCAGGTAGCGGCGCAGCGAGAGTTGGCGGCGTTTGCTCATGGACCGGGTTTCAGTAGGTAGCCCAGCCCGCGCAGCGTCATGAGCGTGACCTGGGCCGGGGCGAGCTTCTTGCGCAGGCGGTACACCACGACCTCGATGGCCTCGGGCTGCACGCTGTCCTCGCCCGGGAACACCAGCTCGAAGAGCCGCTCCTTCGACACAGCATGGCCCGGCTTGGCCATGAGCGCGCGCATCAGGGCCAGCTCGCGCGGCGTGAGCTCCAGCACCTCGTCGTGCAGGTAGATCGCGCCGTTGTCCTTGTCGTAATGCAGGTCGCCCACGCGCAGCAGGTTCTCGGCCGGCTCCGGTGCCGCATGCTGCCGGCGCCGATGCAGCGCGCGCAGCCGCGCTTCGAGCTCGTCGAGGTCGAAGGGCTTGGGCAGGTAGTCGTCCGCGCCGGTGTTGAGACCCATGATGCGGTCGCCTACGGTGCCGCGCGCGGTGAGGATCAGCACGGGTGTCTGCAGGCCCTGCTTGCGCGCCTGCTCCAGCACGAGCAGACCGTCCAAGCCGGGCAGCGTGAGATCGAGCATCACCACATCGGGCAGGGTCCTGCTCCAGCCCGCGAGCGCCTGCAGACCGTCGCCGCAGACCGTGACCTCGATCCCGCGGCGGCTCAGCGTGCGCTGCAGCGCGGCTTGCATGGAAGGATCGTCTTCGACCAGAAACAGCTTCATGGCCAAAACCTTAGCACCTTCGCGGCAGTCCCTAGGACAGCCGATTGAAAGCTGCGCTTCCTATCATCCGCCGCGCAGAAGATGTCCTGCAGTCCGACGAAACTTAGAACCTGAGGAGATATTCCATGAAGCTTTCCCCCATCGCATTGGGCCTTGCGCTGGCCTGTACCGGTACGGCTGCCCTGGCGCAGTCCAATGTGACGCTGTTCGGCATTATCGATACCGGCGTGACGCACTACACCGGCGCCAATTCGCTCAATACCGTGAACGGCGACGGCAACACGTCCAGCCGGCTCGGTTTCCGCGGCACGGAAGACCTGGGGGGCGGCCTGAAGGCGGGCTTCTGGCTTGAGGCGGCTTTCGACTCTGACACGGGCACTGGCGGCGGCGCTACCAGCGCTGACAACCGCACCGGCATCGGCTCGGGCGCATTCAAATTCGGCCGCCGTTCCACGGTGAGCCTGATGGGCAACTGGGGTGAGGTCCGCCTGGGCCGCGACTTCGTGCCGGGCTTCCGCAACCTGGCGGTGGCGAACGGCGGCTACCATGCTTTCGGCACGAATGGCGTGGGCTCGTCCGCAGTGCTGTTCTACCCCGTGGGCGCCACCAAGGGCGTGACCCATGTGCGCGCTTCCAACCAGATCGCGTACCACCTTCCCAAGATGGGCGGCCTGTTTGGCGAAGTGGCAATCGCCCGCGGCGAGCAGGCGAGTACCAGCGATGGCAACGTGATGGGCGGCCGCATCGGCTATGCCGCCGGCCCCTTCAGCGTGGCCGTGGCCACCACCAAGACCAAGGTGGCCGCCGTGAACGACCTCACGCAGACCAATTTCGGCGGCAGCTACGACTTCGGCGTGGCCAAGGCCATGCTGCTGTGGGGCGAAAACAAGAACGGCAATGGCCAGAAGACGCGCGCCACGGCCATCGGCGCCCACGTGCCCGTGGGCCCGGGCCAGGTACGCCTGAGCTATGGCGTCGTGAAGGCGACCAACGTTGGTAACGACGCCGACCACATTGCGCTGGGCTATGTGTACGATCTTTCCAAGCGCACCGCGCTGTATGGCACCTATGCCCGCGTCAAGAACAAGAACGGCGGCACGGTCTATGTCGTGGACGGCGGTCCGGCGGCATCCGCAGGTGGCACCAGCACTGGCCTGCAGTTCGGCATCCGTCACGCGTTCTAATGCGGCAGTGGGCGGCGCTGGCGTACAGCGGGCGCCGCGCCTAAGATGAAAATGTGGCCCTGTGTTTTCGAGGGCCGCGCATTTGAAGGAGACATTCATGCGTCGTGACGACTTTCTGAAATCCCTGGCGGCTCTCGCGGCCGTGGGCGCCCTGCCGATGGCGGCGCAGGCGGCCACCGCGGTGAAGATGATGATTCCCGCCAACCCCGGCGGCGGCTGGGACACCACGGGCCGCGCCCTGGGCAAGGCCCTGCAGGATGCGGGCGTGGCCTCCTCGGTCACCTATGACAACAAGGGCGGTGCGGCCGGCGCGATCGGCCTGGCCCAGTTCGTGAACTCGTCCAAGGGCGATCCCAACGCCATGATGGTGATGGGCGCCGTGATGCTCGGCGGCATCATCACGGGCAAGCCGCCCGTGGGTCTGGACAAGGTCACGCCGCTGGCGCGTCTGACGAGCGAGTACAACGTGTTCGTGCTACCTGCGAACTCGCCCTTCAAGACCATGAAGGACGTGATCGATCAACTCAAGAAGGACCCCGGCAGCGTGAAATGGGGCGGTGGCTCGCGTGGCTCCACCGAGCACATCGCGGCGGCCATGATCGCGCGCGAGGTGGGCGTGGACCCGGCCAAGATCAATTACGTGGCGTTCCGCGGAGGCGGTGAGGCCACTGCGGCCGTCCTGGGTGGCAATGTGACCATCGGCGGCAGCGGCTACAGCGAATTTGCCGAGTACATCGCCGCGGGCAAGATGCGCGCCATCGGCGTGACCTCGGGCGCTCGCCTGCCGAACGTGAATGTGCCCACGCTCAAGGAGCAGGGCATCAACGTCGAGATCGGCAACTGGCGCGGCGTGTACGGCGCGCCCGGCATCTCCAAGGCCCAGCGCGACGCGCTGATCGCCATGATCGAGAAGGCCACCAAGGGCAAGGCCTGGGCCGAGGCGCTGCAGAAGAACGACTGGTCGTCCGCGTGGCTGGCCGGCGATGCGTTCGCCAGCTTCGTGGACCAGGAGTTTGCGAGCCTGCGCGCCACGATGGTCAAGTCCGGAATGGTGTGATGCCTGCGGCCGCGGGGCCATCGGCTCCCGGCCTGCCGCGTCCATTCGCTTTTTTCTTTCTCCCGCACCGGGCCTCGCCCTGGGGCTTGGGGTTGCTTATGTCCGAGTCTTCCCATCCCATTTCTCCTGATGCGGACGCAGCGCCGGCCGATGCGCCGAACTGCGTCCCCTCGGCGCGCGCGCAGACCCTGGTCGGCGTGGGCGTGCTGCTCGTGGCCGCCGGCATGGCCTTCGGCGCGCTGCACATCTCGTCCGAGGCCGGCTACGGCGGCGTCGGCCCCAACTTCCTGCCGTGGCTGTGCACCGTGGTGCTCGCCGTGTGTGGCGCCTGGCTGGTCTGGGAGGCGCGCACGGGCGGCTTTCGCGATGCGGCCGATCCGGGCGGCCAGCCCAAGGCCGACATCGGCCCCTTCGTCTGGGTGTCGGCCGGCCTGCTGGTCAATGCGGCGCTGATCGGCACTGTGGGCTTCATCCTCAGCTGCACGATCTGCTACGTGCTGGCCGTGCAGGGCCTGCGCCGTGCCAATCGCCAGCCACAGGCGGGTGCGCTGGGCACCTGGGCCAAGGATGTGGCCACGGGCCTGGTGATCTCCGCCCCTGTGTTCTGGGCCTTCACGCAATTCCTGGCGATCAACCTGCCGGGCCTCACTGAAACGGGGTGGCTGTAATGGAGATTTTCGACGCACTCCTGGCGGGCTTTGCCACCGCCATCACCCCTGCCAACCTGCTGTGGGCCCTGGTGGGCTGCGCTCTGGGCACGGCCGTGGGCGTGCTGCCCGGCATCGGCCCGGCCGTGGCCGTGGCCATGCTGCTGCCCATCACGGCCAAGGTCGAGGTCACGGCCTCGATGATCTTCTTCGCGGGCATCTACTACGGCGCCATGTACGGCGGCTCGACCACCTCGATCCTGCTGAATACGCCCGGCGAGACCGCGAGCATGGTCACGGCCATGGAGGGCAACAAGATGGCCAAGAGCGGCCGCGCCGGCGCGGCGCTGGCCACGGCGGCCATCGGCTCCTTCGTTGCCGGCACGGTGGCCACGGTGGTGGTGACGCTGTTCGCGCCCACGGTGGCCGACTTCGCCGTGAAGCTCGGGCCGCCCGAGTACTTCATGCTGATGGTGCTGGCGTTCACCACGGTGAGCGCGGTGCTGGGCCAGAGCGCGCTGCGCGGCATGACGGCGCTGTTCTTGGGCCTGGCGCTGGGCTGCGTGGGCATGGACCAGATCTCGGGCGCTGCGCGCTATACCGCAGGCCAGATGGAGCTGCTGGATGGCATCGACATCGTGCTCGTGGCCGTGGGCCTGTTCGCCGTGGCCGAGGTGCTCTACAGCGCCATGTACGAAGGCCGTGTCGTTGAAACGCAGAACAAGATGAGCCGCGTGCACATGACAGCCCGCGACTGGAAGCGCTCCTGGCCCGCGTGGCTGCGCGGCACCATCATCGGCACGCCCTTCGGTTGCATTCCGGCCGGCGGCACCGAGATCCCCACGTTCCTGAGCTACGCGGCCGAGAAGAAGCTGGCCAAGGGCGAGGACAAGGCCGAGTTCGGCGGCAAGGGCGCCATTGAAGGTGTGGCGGGCCCCGAGGCCGCGAACAATGCCACGGTGACGGCCGCGCTGATTCCGCTGCTGACCCTGGGTATCCCCACCAGCAACACCACGGCCGTGCTGCTGGGCGCGTTCCAGAACTACGGCATCAACCCCGGTCCGCAGTTGTTCAGTTCATCGGCGGCCCTGGTGTGGGCGTTGATCGCGTCGCTCTATATCGGCAACATCATGCTGCTGGTGCTGAACCTGCCCATGGTGGGCCTGTGGGTCAAGCTGCTCAAGATTCCCCGCCCGCAGCTGTATGCCGGCATCCTGATCTTCGCCACGGTGGGCGCCTACGGCATGCGGCAGAGTGCGTTTGATCTGTTCCTGCTCTATGCCATCGGCGTGCTGGGCGTGCTCATGCGCCGCTTCGACTTCCCCACCGCGCCCGTGGTGGTGGGCATGATCCTCGGGCCCCTGGCCGAGGCGCAGATGCGCAACGCTGTCGCGCTGGGCGAAGGCAGCTGGTGGATCTTCCTGCAGCGCCCCATGTCGCTGGCCCTGGTGGCGATCGTGCTGGCCGTGCTCATCGTCCCGCGCGCGCTGCGCCACTGGGCTGCACGCAAGGCGGAGCGCGAGCGTCACCACTACCAGTCCGCAGACGACATCGTTTAAAAAAAGACCGTTTCCGATTCGGCCATTGCGAGTGAAGTTGGCCGCCAGCGCTTCCCTCAAGGAGCCCTGGCGGCTTCTTTTTTTCGATGGCGGCAGGGCGCTACCATCGCGGCATGCCCCCTCTGCATTCCGAAGACGCCCCCGCCTTGCCGCTCGATGCCCAGGGCATTCTGGAGCTGGCCGCGCGCTCCATGTTCCAGCTCTTCTCGAGCGTGAGCCAGGGCATGTTCCTCGTGGACAAATCGGGCCGCATCGTCTGGGTGAACGAAGGCTACCGCCGATTCCTGCCCGACCTGGGCGTGGGTTCGGTGGACCAGTTCGTGGGCCGCATGGTCGAGGAGGTCATCCCCAATACGCAGATGCGCCGCGTGCTCGAAACCGGCCAGCCCGTGCTCATCGATCTGCTGACCAACAAGGCCGGTACCTTCGTGGTGAGCCGCATTCCGCTGCGCGACGAGGCCGACCGCGTGATCGGCGCCATCGGCATCGTGCTGTTCGACCACCCCGAGACCACGCTGCAGCCGCTCATCAGCAAGTTCGCGCTGCTGCAGCGCGACCTGGACGACGCGCGGCGCGAGCTGGCGGCGCAGCGCGGGCGCTCGCACCTGGGCGTGGCGGGCGATGGCGAGCGGCGCGCCAAGTACACGTTCGCAAGCTTTGTGGGCTCCAGCCCCGCGGCGGCCGAGGTCAAGCGCCAGGCGCGGCGCGCAGCCCAGTCGTCCAGCCCCGTGCTGCTGCTGGGAGAGACGGGCACGGGCAAGGAACTGCTCGCGCATGCGATCCACGCGGCATCGAGCCGCGCGAGTGGCCCCTTCGTGAGCGTGAACATCGCAGCTGTGCCCGATACGTTGCTTGAGGCCGAATTCTTCGGCGTGGCCCCTGGCGCCTACACGGGGGCCGACCGCAAGGGGCGCGACGGCAAGTTCAAGCTCGCCGACGGCGGCACGCTGTTCCTCGACGAGATCGGCGACATGCCCGCCAGCCTGCAGGCCAAACTGCTGCGAGCGCTGCAGGAGGGCGAAATTGAGCCCCTGGGTAGCAACAAGCTCGTGCCCTTCAACGTGCGCGTGGTGGCTGCCACCTCGCGCGAGCTGACCGCGCTCGTGCGCGAGGGGCGCTTTCGCGAGGACTTGTTCTACCGCCTGCACGTGCTGCCCATCCGCGTGCCGCCGCTGCGCGAGCGGCGCAGCGACATCCCCGCGCTGATCGAGGTGCTGGGCGAGGACCTGGCCCTGCGCAACGGCACGGCGCCGCCCGAGCTGCTGCCCGATGCCATGGCGCTGCTGGCGGGCCAGGCTTGGCGCGGCAACATCCGCGAGCTGCGCAATGTGCTGGAGCAGGCCGTCATGCGCAGCGACTCGATCGCCATCGACGCCGCGCAGCTCACGGCCATCCTGCGCGAAGCGGGGGTGGAGCCCGCTGCGCCCGCACCCGATGCCGGTGTGCTGCCGGCAGTGGCCGATGGGCAAAGCCTGCTGCGGCCACTGGCGGTGCAGGTGGCCGAGCTGGAGCGCCGCGCCATCGCGGCCGTGATGGCCGCCCATGGCGGAAACAAGCTGGCCACCGCGCGGCAGTTGGGCATCTCGCGTGCCACGCTCTATGAACGTCTGGAAAACCCTGATTGAATTTCAGGCAATTGTCTGAAATTTAGGCAATATCAATGTCTTTATTTTGAACATTTTTTTAAATTGTTAGGTGAAATTGCTGAAAAATCAATGACTTGCGATTTGGCATGAACTGTGCAATGTTGGTGCACCACAACAAGGAGACACCCCATGCAGCGTCGCACCCTGGTTGCCATGGCCGCACTGGCCGCTACCCTCAGCAGCCCGGCGTTCAGCCAATCTGGCGAGATCCGCATCGCCCACATCTACAGCAAGACCGGTCCCCTGGAGGCCTACGGCAAGCAGACCCAGACTGGCCTGATGATGGGCCTGGAGTACGCCACCGGTGGCACCATGGCCGTGAGCGGCAAGAAGATCGTCGTGATCGAGAAGGACGACCAGGGCAAGCCTGACCTGGGCAAGAGCCTGCTGGCTTCGGCCTACTCGGACGACAAGGCCGACATCGCCGTCGGCCCGACCTCCTCGGGCGTGGCCCTGGCCCTGCTGCCCGTGGCCGAGGAGTACAAGAAGATCCTGCTGGTGGAGCCCGCCGTGGCCGATGCGATCACGGGCGAGAAGTGGAACAAGTACATCTTCCGCACGGGCCGCAACAGCAGCCAGGACGCGATCTCCAACGCCGTGGCCATCGACAAGCCTGGCGTGACCATCGCCACGCTCGCGCAGGACTATGCCTTCGGCCGTGACGGCGTGAAGGCCTTCAAGGATGCCCTCAAGCACGCCAAGCTCGTGCACGAGGAGTACCTGCCCACCAACACCACCGACTTCACCGCGGGGGCCCAGCGCCTGATCGACAAGCTCAAGGACCAGCCCGGCCGCAAGATCATCTTCATCATCTGGGCGGGTACGGGCAACCCCTTCAAGATCGCCGACCTGGACCTCAAGCGCTACGGCGTCGAGATCGCATCGGGCGGCAACATCCTGCCCGCCATGGCCGCATACAAGAACCTGCCGGGCATGGAGGGGGCCACGTACTACTACTTCGGCATTCCGAAGAACCCGGTGAACGAGGCCATGGTCTCCGCGCACTACAAGCAGTTCAAGACGCCGCCGGACTTCTTCACGGCGGGCGGCTTCTCGGCGGCCATGGCAGTGGTTACCGCGCTCAAGGCCACCGGCGGTGAAACCAACACCAACAAGCTCATCAAGACCATGGAAGGCATGAGCTTCGACACGCCCAAGGGCAAGATGACCTTCCGCAAGGAAGACCACCAGGCTCTGCAGAGCATGTACCACTTCAAGATCAAGGTGGATCCGGCCTTTGCCTGGGGCGTGCCCGAGTTGGTGCGCGAGATCAAGCCCGAAGAGATGCAGATCCCGATCCGCAACAAGCGCTGATCGCTACCCCGGGCTGAGCATGCCTGGGGTGCTCTTTTTTTCATAGCTGCATGCGCTTGAAATACAAGCGCATGGGTGGCTTTTACCTGAAATTTGATGCTGGCGACCCAAGACCTGACCATCCGCTTTGGCGGCCATGTGGCCGTGAACGGCGTGACCTGCTCGTTCGAGCCCGGCACGCTCACGGCCATCGTGGGCCCCAACGGCGCGGGCAAGACCACGTACTTCAACCTGATCTCGGGCCAGCTCCGCGCCACGGCGGGCTCGGTGTCGCTGGATGGGCGCGACCTCACGGCGCTGAGCCCCTCGGCGCGCACGCACGCGGGGCTGGGGCGGGCGTTCCAGCTCACCAACCTGTTTCCCAACCTCAGCGTGCTTGAAAACGTGCGCCTGGCCGTGCAGGCCACGCGGGCCGGCCGCCACCGGCGCGGCATGAACCTTTGGAGCGTGTGGAGCGATCACCACGCGCTCACGGCGCGCGCCGAGGAGATCCTGCACGCCGTGGCACTGCTCGACCGGCAGAGCACGCCCGTGGCGAGCCTGCCGCACGGCGACCAGCGCAAGCTCGAAGTGGCGCTGCTCATGGCGCTGGAGCCTCGGGTCTACATGTTCGACGAGCCCACGGCCGGCATGAGCCACGACGAGGCGCCCGTGATCCTGAACCTGATCCGCGAGCTGAAGAAGGACAAGAGCAAGATCATTCTGCTGGTCGAGCACAAGATGGACGTGGTGCGCGAGCTGGCCGACCGCATCATCGTGCTGCACAACGGCACGCTGGTGGCCGATGGCGATCCCGTCGAGGTGATTGCCTCGCCGGTGGTGCAGGAAGCCTATCTGGGCAAAGCAAAGGACCCGGTATGAGCACAAACCTGCTGACACTCGAGGGCGTGCACACGCACATTGGGGCCTACCACATCCTGCACGGCGTGGATCTGGTGGTGCCGCGCGGTCAGCTGACCATGCTGCTGGGGCGCAACGGCGCGGGCAAGACGACCACGCTGCGCACCATCATGGGCCTGTGGCAGGCCTCGCAGGGCACGATCCATTTCAACGGGCGCGATATCACGCGCATGCACACGCCACAGATCGCGCACCTCAACATTGCCTACGTGCCCGAGAACATGGGCATCTTCGCCGACCTCACGGTGAAGGAGAACCTGCTGCTGGCCGCGCGCCGCGCCCGCAATGCCGGGCAGATGGACACGCAGCGCCTTGAGTGGATCTTCCGGCTCTTCCCCGCCGTCGAGAAGTTCTGGAACCACCCTGCAGGCAAGCTCTCGGGCGGACAGAAGCAGATGGTGGCCGTGGCGCGCGCGATCATCGAGCCGCGCGACCTGCTCATCGTCGACGAGCCCAGCAAGGGCCTGGCCCCGAGCATCATCAACAACATGATCGAGGCGTTCGCGCAGCTCAAGGCGAGCGGCGTGACCATCTTGCTCGTTGAGCAGAACCTCCACTTCGCCAAGCGCCTGGGTGATTCGGTGGCCGTGATGGACAACGGCCGTGTGGTGCATGCGGGCAGCATGGCCGCGCTCGCGGCCGACGAGGCGTTGCAGCAGTCGCTGCTGGGGTTGGCACTATGAAGAAGAGCTTTGACTGGATTCCGCTGGCCCTCGTGCCGCTGCTCGCACTCGCCGTGCTGCCGCTGGTCGGCTCGCCGAGCACCTGGCTCACGCTCACGGTGGCGGGCCTGGCCATGGGCATGATCATCTTCA
>JAYSFC010000082.1:0-17134 GCA_041913505.1 Acidovorax sp. | reverse complement strand
CAACAAGATCCACATCATCAACCTGGAAAAGTCGCTGCCGATGTTCCAGGAGGCGCAGAAGTTCGCCAAGCAACTGGCCGCCAATCGCGGCACGATCCTGATGGTGGGCACCAAGCGCCAGGCTCGTGAGCTGGTGTCTGCCGAAGCCCAGCGCGCCGGCGTGCCCTACGTCGACCAGCGCTGGCTGGGTGGCATGCTGACGAACTTCAAGACCGTCAAGACCTCGATCAAGCGTCTGAAGGACATGAAGGCACAGCAGGAAGCCGGCCTCGAGTCCATGAGCAAGAAGGAGCAGCTCATGTTCGCTCGCGAGCTCGAGAAGCTCGAGAAGGACATCGGCGGCATTCAGGACATGAACGCTCTGCCCGACGCCATCTTCGTGATCGACGTCGGCTACCACAAGATCGCTGTGGCCGAAGCCAAGAAGCTGGGCATTCCGCTGATCGGCGTGGTTGACTCCAACCACTCGCCCGAAGGCATCGACTACGTGATCCCCGGCAACGATGACTCGGCAAAGGCCGTCGCCCTGTACGCCCGTGGCATCGCTGACGCGATCCTGGAAGGCCGTGCCAACGCCGTGGCCGACGTGGCCAAGGCCGTGGCTGCCGAAGGCGAAGACGAGTTCGTCGAAGTTTCGGCCTGAGCCCCGCAGACTCGGTAAAAGGGGCTTTTGTGGCCCCTTTTTTTCAACCTGATTTTTTGAATTTGTAGACGGAGAATTTCCAATGGCAGCTATTACCGCAAGCATGGTCGCTGAACTGCGCGCCAAGACCGACGCCCCCATGATGGAGTGCAAAAAGGCCCTGACCGAAGCCGATGGCGATCTGGCAAAAGCTGAAGAGATCCTGCGCGTCAAGCTGGGCACCAAGGCCGGCAAGGCCGCTTCGCGCGTGACCGCCGAAGGCGTGGTGGCCAGCTTCGTGGAAGGCACCACCGGCGCCATGATCGAAGTCAACTGCGAAACCGACTTCGTGACCAAGAACGACAGCTTCCTGGCGCTGGCCAATGCCGCTGCCAAGCTGGTTGCTCAAAACAACCCCGCTGACATCGAAGCCCTGGGCGCTCTGGCCTACAGCCAGGACGGCTTTGGCCCGACACTCGAAGAGGTGCGCAAGGGCCTGATCGGCAAGATCGGCGAGAACATGAGCTTCCGCCGCTTCAAGCGCGTGGCCGGTGGCCAGACCGCTTCCTACCTGCACGGCACCCGCATTGGCGTGCTGGTTGAGTTCGATGGCCAGGAGCAAGCTGCCAAGGATGTGGCCATGCACGTGGCCGCCATGAAGCCCGTGGCCCTGACCAGCGCCGACGTGCCCGCCGAGTTGATCGCCAAGGAGCGTGCCGTGGCCGAAGGCAAGGCCGACGAAGCCAACAAGGAACTGGTGGCCGCTGGCAAGCCCGCGCAAAGCGCCGAAATCACGGCCAAGCGTATCGACGGCGCCGTGCAGAAGTACCTCAAGGAAGTCTCGCTGGCCGACCAGGTCTTCGTGAAGGCCGCCGACGGCAAGCAGACCGTGGCCCAGATGCTCAAGGCTGCCAACACCACCGTGAAGGGCTTCACGCTCTTCGTGGTGGGTGAGGGCATCGAGAAGAAGGCCGACGACTTCGCCGCCGAAGTGGCTGCCCAAGTGGCTGCTGCCAAGGCTGCTGCAGCCTGACCGGCTGTCCCAAGCCTCCGTTCATCCACCCCGTTCGCCCGTACCTGCCTTTGGAGAAATCGCCCATGTCCACCGCCGCACCAGCCCACAAGCGCATCCTGCTCAAGTTGTCTGGTGAGGCCCTCATGGGGGATGATGCCTTCGGTATCAACCGTGCCACCATCGTGCGCATGGTCGAGGAAATCGCGGGTGTGACCCGCCTGGGCGTGCAGGTGGCTGTGGTGATCGGCGGAGGCAATATCTTCCGTGGCGTG
This sequence comes from Acidovorax sp., assembly GCA_041913505.1. Taxonomy (GTDB): domain Bacteria; phylum Pseudomonadota; class Gammaproteobacteria; order Burkholderiales; family Burkholderiaceae_C; genus JAYSFC01. The sequence continues at coordinate 15,225 of JAYSFC010000082.1, read as the reverse complement.
GCGGGCGGCTCGGTCGGCATGGACCGGGCCACGGCCGACTACATGGGCATGCTCGCCACGGTGATGAACGCCCTGGCCCTGGCCGACGCCATGGACAAGCAGGGCCTGACGGCGCGCGTGATGTCGGCCATCGCCATCGAGCAGGTGGTTGAGCCCTACGTGCGCCCCAAGGCGCTGCAGTACCTGGAGGAGGGCAAGGTGGTGGTTTTCGCCGCCGGCACGGGCAACCCCTTCTTCACCACCGACACGGCCGCCGCGCTGCGCGGCGCCGAGATTGGTGCCGAGCTGGTGCTCAAGGCCACCAAGGTGGACGGCGTGTATACGGCCGACCCCCACAAGGACGCGTCGGCCACGCGCTACTCCAAGCTCACGTTCGACGAGGCCATCTCGCGCAACCTGGGCATCATGGACGCCACGGCGTTCGCGCTGTGCCGCGACCAGAAGCTGCCGATCCGTGTGTTCTCCATCGTGAAGCATGGTGCTCTCAAGCGTGTGGTGATGGGCGAAGACGAGGGCACGCTGGTGTACGCTTGAGGGCTTGGCCGTTGCGGGCGCATGCCGGGCGCGGCCCCTTGTCCCCTGAGGAGAAAACATGACGATCGCCGATATCAAGAAGAACACCGAAGCCAAGATGGACCAGTCTGTCCTGGCGTTCAAGAACAACCTCGCCAAGATCCGCACGGGCCGCGCCAACCCCGCGCTGCTCGACGCCGTGCACGTCGAGTACTACGGCTCGATGGTGCCGCTGAGCCAAGTGGCCAACGTGGCGCTGCTCGATTCGCGCACCATCAGCGTGCAGCCCTGGGAAAAGGGCATGGGCGCGAAGATCGAGAAAGCCATCCGCGAGAGCGACCTGGGCCTGAACCCTGCATCCATGGGCGATCTGATCCGCGTGCCCATGCCGCCCATGAGCGAAGAGCGCCGCAAGGAAATGACCAAGCTGGTGCGCAATGAGGGCGAGGGTGCCAAGGTGGCCGTGCGCAACCTGCGCCGCGATGCCAATGACGCCGTCAAGAAGCTCGTGAAGGACAAGCTTGCCTCCGAGGACGACCAAAAGCGCGCCGAGGCCGACGTGCAGAAGGTCACCGACAAGCACATCGCCGAAGTCGACGTGCTCGTGGCCGCCAAGGAACAAGAGATCATGGCGATCTGACGCCTGTCGTCTCTGACGACGGGAGCGAGATCGATTGCCCATGTCTGCATCGCAGGGGGTTCCCCACCACATCGCCATCGTCATGGATGGCAACGGCCGCTGGGCTACGCGGCGCTTTCTGCCGCGCCTGGCGGGCCACAGGCAAGGGGTCGAGTCCCTGCGCCGCTGCGCACATGCCTGCGCGCAGCGCGGCGTGGCGGTGCTCACCGTGTTCGCGTTTTCTTCCGAGAACTGGAACCGCCCGCACGAAGAGGTTTCCGGCCTCATGGAATTGCTGGCGGGCGCGCTGGCGCGTGAGGTGCCCCAGCTCAGCAAGGACGGCGTGCGCCTGTTCTTCGTAGGCGAGCGCGCAGGCCTGTCCGACAAGGTGCGCGCGGGCCTGGCGCAGGCCGAGGCCGCTACGGCCCACAACACGCGCCTCGTGCTCAACGTGTGCTTCAACTATGGCGGCCGCTGGGACATCGCCCAGGCGGCAGCCATGCTCGCCGCGCGTGGCGAGCCCATCACCGAGGCCAGCCTGCACACGGCCATGGGCATGGCCCATGTGCCTGACCCCGATCTGCTGATCCGCACGGGCGGGGAAATGCGCATCAGCAACTTCCTCCTGTGGCAGGCGGCCTATTCCGAGCTGTACTTCAGCGACTGCCTCTGGCCCGATTTCGACGAGAAAGCGCTCGACCAAGCCATTGCCGCCTATGGCGCGCGCGAGCGCCGTTTCGGCAAGACCTCCGAGCAGGTCCGGGCGACACGCTCCGAACCACTGCAGGCCTGAGAGACGCCCATGCTCAAACAGCGTGTCATTACCGCCCTTGTGCTGCTGGCCATCCTGCTGCCCGCGCTGTTCTACCGCGAGCCCTGGCTCTTCAATGGGGTCGTGCTGGTGCTGATGGCTGCGGGCGCGTGGGAATGGGGGCGGCTCAATGGCTTCGCCTTCGGCCCCTCGGTGCTGCTGGGGGCCGTGTGCGTAGGCCTGTGCGGGTTGTCGTGGGCCCTGGGATGCCTGGATCACCCGCTGCCGTTGGTGTGGGCCGTGGGCGGCGGTTTGTGGGTGCTCGGTGGCGCGGCCTTGTTGCGCGCCGGCGTGGCGGGCTGGCCGCGCATTCCCGAAGCCGTGCGTGTGATCGGCGGCCTGCTGGCGCTGTGGCTGGCCTGGCTGGCCGTGGCGCAGGCCCGCGCGCAGGGTATCAACTTTCTGCTATCGGTGTTGCTGCTGGTCTGGGTGGCCGACATCTCTGCTTACTTCGCAGGCCGTGCTTTCGGGCTGCGATTCACCAAAGCCAAGCTGGCGCCCTCCATCAGTCCCGGCAAGAGCTGGGAGGGTGTGTGGGGCGGCATGGCGGGCGTGATCGTGCTGGCGCTCGTGTGGGTCTTCGCGGACCGCGCGCTGCAGCCCGCCGTGCCAAGCTTTTATTCGCGCCTTGCGCTGCAGGGCTGGTGGCTGCTGCTGCTGGGCGTGGTCTTCATGGCTGCGATGAGCGTGGTGGGGGATCTGGTGGAGTCGCTGGTCAAGCGCAGCGTGGGCGTGAAGGACAGCAGTGGCCTGCTGCCGGGCCACGGTGGTGTGCTCGACCGCGTGGATGCACTGCTGCCCACCTTGCCGCTGGCCATGATGCTTTCTATTTTTGTGTCCGCATGAAACAACGTCTTACAGTTCTGGGCTCGACGGGCTCCATCGGCACCAGCACCCTTGACGTGGTGCGGCGCCATCCCGAGCGCTTCGAGGTCTTCGCACTGAGCGCGGCGACCCAGGTCGACCTGATGCTGGCCCAGTGCGCAGAGTTCCGCCCGCGCTATGCCGTAATGGCGAGCAGCGTCCATGCGGCGGCCCTGGCCGAGAAAATCAAGGCCAATGGACTGCAAGTCGAGGTATTGCAGTCTTCTGATGCTCTTGAAACGATAGCGTCGCACGAAGATGTCGATGCCGTCATGGCGGCCATCGTCGGCGCGGCGGGCCTTGCGCCCTGCCTGGCGGCTGCGCGTGCCGGCAAGCGCTTGTTGCTGGCCAACAAGGAGGCCCTGGTGGTGGGCGGCGCGCTGTTCATGCAGACCGTGCGCGCGGGCGGCTGCACGCTGCTGCCCATCGACAGCGAGCACTCGGCCATCTTCCAGTGTCTGCCCGAAGACCGCGCCACCTGGGCGCAGCGCGTGGACAGCATCCTGCTCACGGCGTCAGGCGGGCCGTTTCGCCAGCGCGATCCGGCCACGCTGTCGGCCATTACGCCCGAGCAGGCCTGCGCGCACCCCAACTTCGCGATGGGGCGCAAGATCTCGGTCGACTCGGCCACGATGATGAACAAGGCGCTCGAGGTGATCGAGGCGCGCTGGCTGTTCGATATGGCGCCCGAGCAGATCCAGGTCGTGATCCATCCGCAGCAGATCATCCATTCGATGGTGCAGTTCAAGGACGCCTCCATCCTCGCGCAACTCGGCACGCCCGACATGCGCGTGCCCATTGCCTGTGGCCTGGCCTGGCCCGAGCGCATAGCGAGCGGCGCGGCCGTGCTCGACTTCGCCAAGCTCTCGGCGCTGGCCTTTGAGGAGGCCGATGCGCGGCGCTTCCCCGGGCTGCACCTTTCCTGGCAGGCGTTGCGCGCGGCAGAAGGTACGACGGCCGTGCTCAACGCGGCCAACGAGGTGGCCGTGGACGCCTTCCTGTCGCGGCGCTTGCGCTTCGACCGCATCCATTCCGTGAACCTTGCGACGCTCGAGCGCGTCGCGCCCGCCCGGCTGTCGAACCTTGAGGACCTGCTGGCCCTCGATGCCGAGGCCCGTGGCGCCGCGCAGGCCGCCGTGGCCCGCATGGCGGCTTGACCGCCCCTCTGACACCCAGGAGGCCGACATGCTCACTGTGATTGCTTTCGTCGTGGCGCTCGGCGTGCTGATCGCCGTGCACGAGTACGGCCACTACCGCGTCGCGGTGGCCTGCGGCGTGAAGGTGCTGCGCTTCTCCGTGGGGTTTGGCAAGCCGCTGCTGCGCTGGCAGCCCAAGGGGTCGCCCACCGAATTCGTGCTGGGAGCCTTTCCTCTGGGCGGCTATGTGCGCATGCTCGACGAACGTGAGGCGCCTGTCGAGTCGCACGAGCGGCACCTGGCCTTCAACACCCAGCCTCTGCGTTCGCGCGCGGCCATCGTTGCCGCGGGGCCCGTGGCCAACCTGCTGCTCGCGGTGCTGCTCTATGCCGTCGTCAACTGGAGCGGGGTGGACGAGCCCAAGGCCTACCTGGCCAGCCCGGCCGCGGGCTCGATCGCTCAGCAGGCGGGCATCCGGGGCGGCGAGCTCGTGCACAGCGTGGCGATCGGTGCCGACGAGCCTGAGCCCGTGCGTTCCTTCGAAGACCTGCGCTGGACGCTGGCCCGCGCCGCCCTTGATGGCGACAACGTACGCCTCGAGCTGGAGCCCGCGCCCGGAGCCGCGCGTCGCCAGGTGGTGCTGGAAACGGCACGCATCGATGCGAGCGAGGCCGATGCGCAGCTGTTGCGCAAGATCGGCGTCCAGGGCCCCTGGACGCGCCCTGTGCTGGGAGAGGTGATGGCCGGTGGGGCTGCCGAGCGCGCGGGGCTGCGCGAGGGCGATCTCGTGCTGAGAGTCGGCAGCGTGGACGTGGTGGATGGAATGCAGTTGCGCGAGCTGATCCGCGCTTCCATTCAGGCAGGCCGAGGCGTCGCCCAGCCCTGGCGCATTGAGCGCGCGGGGCAGGCGATGACGCTCGAAGTCACTCCTGATGTACGCACGGAGCCTTCGCTGGGCGCGGTGGGGCGCATCAGCGCCTATGTAGGCGCGCAGCCCGAGATGGTGACCGTGCGCTATGGCCTGGTCGAAGGCTTGTGGGGCGGTGTGGTGCGCACCTGGGAGGTGTCGACGCTGACGCTGCGTACCATGGGGCGCATGGTGATTGGCGAGGCCTCGCTCAAGAACCTCAGCGGGCCGCTCACGATCGCAGACTACGCAGGCCGGTCGGCCAGCATGGGGTTTACGCAATACCTCGTGTTTCTGGCGCTGATCAGCGTCAGCCTCGGGGTGCTCAACCTGCTGCCGCTGCCCGTCTTGGATGGTGGGCACCTGATGTATTATCTTTGGGAGGGCGTGACCGGCAAGGGCGTGTCTGAAGCCTGGATGGAGCGTCTGCAGCGCGCTGGCGTTGCGGTGCTGGTCCTGATGATGTCCATCGCCTTGTTCAACGATGTCACCCGGCTCTTTGGCTAACCTTTCGCTGCCTGGCCACATCAAGGCAGCCATCTGCTTCATTCAATGAAAAAACACATCAAACGCTTGGGTGTGCGCACCGCTTCGGCCATCGCTGCCATGGTCTTTGCCTCCCAGGCCGCCTGGGCCCTGGAGCCGTTCAAGGTGCAGGATATCCGTGTGGAGGGGTTGCAGCGCGTGGAGCCGGGCACGGTGTTCGCATCGATGCCGCTGCGCGTGGGCGACGACTACAACGACGAAAAGGGCGCGGCCGCGATCCGCTCGCTGTTCGCGCTGGGCCTGTTCAAGGATGTGCGCCTGGAGGCCAATGGCAACGTGCTCGTGGTGGTCGTGGAAGAGCGTCCCACCATCGCCAACGTGGAGTTTGCGGGCACCAAGGAGTTCGACAAGGACACGTTGCAGAAGGCCATGCGCGACGTGGGCCTGACCGAAGGCCGCCCCTACGACAAGGCGCTGACCGATCGCGCCGAGCAGGAGCTCAAGCGCCAGTACATCAACAAGAGCCTGTACGGTGTCGAGGTGGTGACCACGGTGACCCCCATCGAGCGCAACCGCGTGAACCTCACGTTCACCGTGGTGGAAGGCGAGCCCGCGCGCATCAAGGAAATTCGCGTCGTAGGCAACAAGGCCTTCAGCGAGTCCACGCTCAAGGGCCTGTTCGACCAGGACACTGGCGGCTGGCTCAGCTGGTACACCAAGAGCGATCGCTATTCGCGTGCCAAGCTCAACGCTGACCTCGAGACGCTGCGTTCGTACTACCTGCAGCGCGGCTATCTCGAGTTCCGTGTGGATTCGACCCAGGTGGCGATCTCGCCCGACAAGCAGGACATCTCCATCACCGTCAACGTGACCGAGGGTGAGCGCTTCGTGGTTTCGGGTGTCAAGCTCGAGGGTAATTACCTCGACCGTGACGACGAATTCAAAACGCTGGTCACCATCCAGCCCGGCGAGCCCTACAACGCCGACAAGGTGGCTGAAACGACCAAGGCGTTCACCGACCATTTCGGCAATTTCGGCTTCGCGTTCGCGCGCGTCGAGGCCGTGCCCGAGATTGACCGCGAGACCAACCGCGTGGCCATCGTGCTGCGCGCCGAGCCTGCGCGCCGCGCCTATGTGCGCCGCATCGCGGTGAGCGGCAACAACCGCACGCGCGACGAAGTGATCCGCCGCGAGTTCCGCCAGTTCGAAGCATCGTGGTACGACGGCGACAAGATCAAGCTCTCGCGCGACCGCGTGGACCGCCTGGGCTACTTCACCGAGGTCAATGTCGAGACGCAGGACGTTCCGGGTTCGCCCGATCAGGTGGATTTGGTGATCAACGTCGCGGAGAAGCCCACGGGCTCGCTGCAGCTCGGCGCGGGCTTCTCGAGCGCGGAAAAGGTGGCGCTGTCGTTCAGCATCAAGCAGGACAACGTGTTCGGCTCCGGCAACTACCTGGGCGTGGACGTGAACACCAGCAAGTACCGCCGTACGCTGGTCTTCAGCACCACCGATCCCTACTTCACGCAGGACGGCATCTCGCGCACGTTCGACCTGTACTACCGCACCGACAAGCCCTACGTGGATATGGGCGGTAACTACGAGCTGGTGACCACCGGCACCAGCGTGCGCTTCGGCGTACCGTTCAGCGAGACCGACACCGTGTTCTTCGGCGGCGGCGTCGAGCAGACCAAGATCAAGCCCGGTACCAACATTCCGGCCGCCTATCTGGCCTATGCGGACCGCTATGGATACCGGAGCATGGGGGTGCCGCTGACCATTGGCTGGACGCGCGACGACCGCGATAGCGCGCTGGCGCCCAATGTCGGCCGTTACCAGCGCTTGAACTCCGAGTGGTCGGTGGCGGGTGATGCGCGCTATGTACGGGCCAACTACCAGTACCAGCAGTACGTGCCGCTGAACAAGAAGTTCACGTTGGCGTTCAACGGCGAGCTGGGCCTGGGCAAGGGCATGGGGGGCCGTCCGTTCCCCGTGTTCAAGAACTTCTACTCGGGTGGCCTGGGTTCCGTGCGCGGCTTCGACCAGGGCACACTGGGTCCGCGCGACGTGACCGGCGCATCGCTGGGCGGCCCCAAGAAGTTCACCCTCAACACCGAGTTGATCGCACCCTTCCCCGGTGCCGGCAACGACCGCACGCTGCGCATGTTCACCTTCGTGGATGTGGGCAACGTGTTCGGCGAGAACGACAAGATGAGCTTCAGCGAGATGCGGGCCTCGGCCGGCCTGGGCTTGTCCTGGATCTCGCCGCTCGGCCCGCTGCGTATCGCATTCGCCCAGCCCGTGCGCAAGCAAGCTGGCGATAAAATCCAGAAACTGCAATTCCAGATCGGAACATCTTTCTAATGAAATCCCTTTCCCGCCATTTCGCCCTGGCCGTTCTGCTTGGCTCCATGGCCTTCGCCGTGCAAGCCCAGGAGTTCAAGGCAGGTTTTGTCAATACCGATCGCCTGTTCCGCGAAGCCACGGCCGCCAAGGCGGCGCAGGCCAAGCTCGAGCAGGAGTTCGCCAAGCGCGAAAAAGACCTCGTCGACCAGGGCAACAGCCTGAAGTCCGCCTCGGAGAAGTTCGAGCGCGAGGCTCCCACGATGGCCGAGAGCCAGCGCACGACGCGCCAGCGCCAGCTCGTGGAGCAGGACCGTGACTTCCAGCGCAAGCGCCGCGAATTCCAGGAAGACCTGAACGCGCGCAAGAACGAAGAGCTGTCCCAGGTGCTCGAGCGTGCCAACAAGGTGGTCAAGCAGGTCGCCGAGTCCGAAAAATACGACGTGATCCTGCAAGAGGCCGTTTACATCAACCCCAAGTACGACATCACGGACAAGGTGCTCAAGGCACTGAATGCTGCCGCTGCCAAGTGATGGGTGCAGCCAGGGGGCATGGTGATGCTGCTAGGGCAGATCGTTGATGCACTTGGCGGTATGCTCGAAGGCGGGGCGCGGGAGGTGGAAATCTCCCGCATCGCGCCGCTCGAGTCGGCCGGCCCGGGTGACCTGAGCTTTCTCAGCAACCCCCGCTATCAACAGCAACTGGCCGCCTCCAAGGCGGCCTGTGTCATTGTGGCGCCGGCGATGCGCGAGGCTGCCATGGCGCGCGGCGCCTGCATCGTCGCGGACAACCCCTATGTCTATTTTGCGCGGGCCACGCAGCTGTGGAAGCAGCAGCGGGCGCCCACTGGGACGGCCGGCGTGCACCCGAGTGCCGTGGTGGATCCGCAGGCGGTGGTGCATCCCACGGCGACCATCGGACCGCTGTGCGTGGTCGAGCGCGGTGCACACATTGGCGCCGGCACGGTGCTCAAGTCGCGCGTGACCGTGGGCGAGGGCTGCCATGTGGGTGCGCGCTGCATCCTGCATGCGGGTGTGGTGATCGGCGCGGACGGCTTCGGCTTCGCGCCCGAGAACGGCACCTGGGTCAAGATCGAGCAGCTTGGCGCCGTGCGCATCGGGGACGATGTCGAAATCGGCGCCAACACCTGCATCGACCGCGGTGCCCTCGAAGACACGGTGGTGGAAGACGGCGTCAAGCTCGACAACCTCATCCAGATCGGTCACAACGTGCACATCGGGCGCCACGCAGCCATGGCCGGCTGCGTGGGCGTGGCGGGCAGCGCCACCATCGGCGCGCACTGCACCGTGGGCGGTGGTGCCGTGGTGCTGGGCCATCTGGCGCTGGCCGATCACGTACACATTTCTGCGGCCTCGGTGGTCACTCGTTCGCTGACCCAGCCGGGCCTGTACACTGGCATGTTCCCCATCGACGAGAATGCGAAATGGGAAAAGAACGCTGCGACCCTCAAGCAACTGCATGCCTTGCGTGAGCGCATCAAGGCGCTGGAGCAGGCACTGAAAGCAGCATAAAAACGGAACTCGATGATGGATATTCACGCAATTCTCAAGCAACTGCCCCACCGCTATCCCTTTCTGCTGGTGGACAAGGTGATCGAGCTTGAGAGCAACACGCGCATCAAGGCGATCAAGAACGTCACGTTCAATGAGCCCTATTTCATGGGGCATTTCCCGGGCCGCCCCGTGATGCCTGGCGTGCTGATCCTGGAGGCGCTGGCCCAGGCGGCCGGCCTGCTGGCCTTCGACGCCATGGGCAAGGTGCCTGACGAGAACAACATCTATTACTTCGTCGGCATCGACGGCGCGCGCTTCAAGCGCCCTGTAGAGCCCGGCGACCAGCTGCTGCTCGAGATCACGATCGACCGCGTGCGTGGCGGCATCTGGAAATTCAAGGCCGTGGCCAGCGTGGGCGGAGAAGTGGCCTGCGAGGCCGAACTCATGTGCACCATGCGCAACGTGGGTTGAGTGCGTGCCAACGTGAGCAACATCCATCCCACAGCCCTTGTCGATGCGGAGGCCCGCATCGATGCTTCGGCCACGGTCGGGCCCTATGCGGTGATCGGTCCCCATGTGACGATCGGTGCAGGCACCTCGGTGGGTGCGCACTGCGTGATCGAGGGACACACCACCATCGGGCGTGACAATCGTATCTTCCAGTTCGCCTCGCTGGGCGCAGCGCCTCAGGACAAGAAATATGCGGGCGAGCCCACGTCGCTCGTGATCGGCGACCGCAATACCATCCGCGAGTTCTGCACCTTCAACACTGGCACGGCGCAGGATCGCGGCGTAACCACCGTGGGCGACGACAACTGGGTCATGGCCTACGTGCATATCGCACACGACTGCGTGGTGGGCAACCACACCATTCTGGCCAACAACGCCACGCTTGCTGGCCATGTGCATGTGGCGGACTACGCGATCATCGGCGGCCTCACGGGCGTCCACCAGTTCACCAAGGTGGGAGCGCACGTCATGGCGGGCTTTGCGAGCCACATCTCGCAAGATGTGCCGCCGTTCATGATGGTGGATGGCAATCCGCTGTCCGTGCGCGGCCTCAACCTCGAGGGCCTGCGCCGTCGAGGTTTTTCTGCTGAGCGGCTGGCGGTCATCAAGCAGATGCACCGGCTGCTGTACCGGCAGGGGCTCACGCTGGATGCGGCGCGCAGCGCGATCGCTGACCTGCATTCGGTAGAGGCGGCAGACGATATCGCGCTCATGCTGGCCTTCATCGACCAATCCACGCGCGGCCTCGCGCGCTGACCCGCGCCATGGAAACGACCCCCCGCGTGGCGATGGTGGCGGGTGAGGCCTCTGGCGACCTGCTGGCCGGCTTGCTGCTCGATGGCTTGCAGGCCCAGTGGCCGTTGCTGGTGGGGCAGGGAATCGGCGGCCCGCAGATGGCGCGGCGCGGCTTCACGGCCTGGTGGCCCAGCGAGCGGCTTGCCGTGCATGGCTACAGCTGGGAGGTGTTGCGGCGCCTGCGTGAAATCCTGGGCATTCGCAAGCAATTGCGAGCGCGGCTGCTGGCCGACCGGCCCTCGGTGTTCATCGGTGTTGATGCGCCCGATTTCAACCTGGGGCTCGAGACCGACCTGCGTGCCGCTGGCATCAAGACCGTGCATTTCGTCTGTCCGTCGATCTGGGCCTGGCGCGCCCAGCGCGTCGAGAAGATCCGCCGCGCTGCCGACCACGTGCTGTGTATCTTTCCGTTCGAGCCCGAGTTGCTTGCACGCCATGGCATTGCCGCCACCTACGTGGGGCACCCGCTCGCAAGCGTGATCCCGCTGGTGCCCGACCGCACCGTCGCGCGCGCGCAGCTGGGCCTGGCGCCCGACGACGAGGTGCTGGCCATTTTGCCGGGCAGCCGCTCGGCCGAGATCCAGTACATCGCTCCCCCCTTCTTCAAGGCGGCAGCGCTCATCCAGCGGGATCGGCCAGCTATCAAAATGGTAGTTCCCGCCGTGCCGGCACTGCACGAGCGCATCGTGCAGGTGGCGCGCGAGTGCGGTGTGCAGGACCTGCTCACCATCGTTCCCGGCCAGTCGCATGCCGTGCTCGCGGCTTGCGATTGCACGTTGATCGCGAGCGGTACGGCCACGCTCGAGGCCGCGCTGTTCAAGCGCCCCATGGTGATTGGCTACCACATGCATCCCCTCAGCTGGCGCCTCATGCGGCGCAAGCAGTTGCAGCCCTGGGTGGGGTTGCCCAACATCCTGTGCGCAGACTTCGTTGTGCCTGAGCTGATCCAGGACGCGGCCACGCCCGAGGCGCTCAGCGCCGCCGTGCAGCGCTGGCTGCGGGCGCGCACCGAGGCGCCTGAGGTCCTGTCCGGCCTCGAGCAGCGCTTCACGGCGCTGCACCACGAGCTGCTGCGCGACACCTCCCGATTGGCCGCCGATGCGATCCGCCAAGTCCTTGCCGCCTGAGCCCGTGCAGGCCCATCTACCCTGGCATCCGCCCGGCCTCGTGGCAGGCGTGGACGAGGCCGGGCGCGGGCCGCTGGCCGGCCCCGTGGTGGCGGCTGCGGTGATCTTGGACGACCTGCATCCCATCGCGGGCCTGGCCGATTCCAAGAAGCTCAGTGCTGCACGGCGCGAGCGGCTTTTCGACGAAATCCGCGCCAAGGCGCTGTGCTTTTGCATCGCCGAGGCCAGCGTGGAGGAGATTGACCGCCTCAACATCCTGCAGGCCACGCTGCTGGCCATGCGCCGCGCCGTCCTGGGGCTGCGCCTCAAGCCCGTGATGGTGCTGGTGGACGGCAATCGCCTGCCCCTGCTCGATGTGCCGGCCGAGGCCATCGTCAAGGGCGATGCACTCGTGCAATCGATCTCCGCCGCCTCTATCCTGGCCAAGGTGCACCGTGACCGCTGGTGCCAGCAACTGCATGACCGCTACCCGCAGTACGGCTTCGCGGGCCACAAGGGCTACGGCACGGCGGCGCATCTGGCCGCGTTGCGCACGCATGGCGCCTGCCCGGAGCACCGCCGCTCGTTCGCGCCCGTGGCCCAGGTACCGCTGGCCCTGGATGCGCCAGCCGCCATTTGACCTTGCCATGACCTTTGCCTCTGTCACTGCCATCCACTCGCGCGACAACGCGTTCGTGAAAGACCTGCGCCGCCTGGCGCAGGACAGCACGGCCTACCGCAAGCAGGGCCGCGTGTGGCTCGAGGGAGACCACCTGTGCCGCGCTGCGCTCGCGCGTGGACAGCAGGCCGCCATTGCGGTGTATTCCGAGTCTTTTTGGCCACAGGCGCAGGTGGAATATGCGCAAGTAGCTCCTAAAACAGTAGTGCTTTCGGACGCCCTCTGGGCCGACGTCAGTGGCCTGGAGTCACCCGCGCGCCTGGGCATGGGCTTTGTGGTGGCGCTGCCTGGCGCGCCCGGGTTGCAGGCCGGTGCGCCCACCGTGGTGCTCGACCGCCTGCAGGACGCGGGCAATGTGGGGTCCATCCTGCGCAGTGCCTCGGCCTTCGGCTTCACCCAGATCGCCGCACTCAAGGGAACGGCTGCGCTCTGGAGCGCCAAGGTGCTGCGTGCGGGCATGGGGGCGCACTTCGCGCTGCGGCTGGTCGAAGGGCTTGCGCCCGAGGACTTGGATGCGCTCGACGTACCGCTGCTCGCCACGAGTTCGCACGAAGGAGAACTGCTGCACCGTGCCGCGCTGCCTTGGCCCTGCGCCTGGCTCATGGGGCATGAAGGGCAGGGCGTGTCGGCCGAACTCGAGGCGCGCGCCGGCCAACGCATCCGCATCGCCCAGCCAGGGGGCGAGGAGTCGCTCAACGTGGGGGCCGCCGCGGCGATCTGCCTCTACGCCAGCGCTGCAGGGCGGGCGCTGGCTCAGGGGGGCTGAGCGCAGAGGGGAAGCACGGCCTCAAAGCTATGCATGCGTACGGCGAGGACGGCATGGGGGTATTGGCCTGCTGGCCTTCGGGCGGCTGTCGTGCAGGCTACAATTGGAGGCTTTCCCGCAAAAACGTCGCCCGGCCGCATCCAAAGCAATTCCCCAACAAGTAGCAGTCCTCAGGCACCCGTCCTGCGGACTCCGGGCGACCCGACACATTTCGGAGAACCCAGTGCTTTTGTCTCTTAAGGGAACCTTCCCGCCCGCCATCCTGGCGCTCGCAGACGGCACGGTCTTTGTTGGCAACTCGATCGGTGCCACCGGCACCACCGTCGGCGAGGTGGTGTTCAACACCGCCATCACCGGCTACCAGGAAATCCTCACCGACCCCAGCTACTGCCAGCAGATCGTCACCCTGACGTATCCGCACATCGGCAACTACGGCGTTAACGGCGAGGACATCGAGGCCGACAAGGTCCATGCAGCGGGCCTGATCATCAAGGACCTGCCCCTTCTGGCCAGCAACTTCCGCAAAACCGAGACGCTCTCGCAGTACCTCGTGCGCGAGAACACGGTGGCCATTGCCAACATCGATACCCGCAAGCTCACGCGCCTGCTGCGTGAAAAGGGCGCTCAGAATGGCGCCATCGTCGGCCTGGCGGCTGGCGAGGCGGTAACCCAGGCGCGCATCGACGAAGCCATCGCCGCCGCCAAAGCTGCCCCCGACATGAAGGGCCTGGACCTCGCCAAGGTGGTGAGCACGTCCACCCCCTACACCTGGGACCAGACCGAGTGGCAACTGGGCTCCGGCTACGGCACGCAGACCGCGCCGCGCTTCCACGTGGTGGCCTACGACTTCGGCGTGAAGAAGAACATCCTGCGCATGCTGGCCGAGCGCGGCTGCAAGCTCACCGTGGTGCCGGCACAGACGCCTGCAGCCGAGGTGCTTGCGATGAATCCCGACGGGATCTTCCTGTCCAACGGCCCTGGCGATCCGGCCGCGTGCGACTATGCGATTGACGCTGTGCGCCAGATCTTGGACAGCGGCGTGCCCACCTTTGGCATCTGCCTGGGTCACCAGATCATGGCCCTGGCCAGCGGTGCCAAGACGTTCAAGATGGACAACAGCCACCACGGCGCCAACCACCCCGTGAAGGACCTGGACACCGGCCGCGTGAGCATCACGAGCCAGAATCATGGCTTCGCCGTGGACATGGCTTCGCTGCCCGCCAATTTGCGTCCCACGCACATCAGCCTGTTCGACGGCACGCTGCAGGGCCTTGCGCACACCGACAAGCCCGCGTTCTGCTTCCAGGGCCACCCCGAAGCCTCGCCAGGCCCGCACGATATCGCCTACCTGTTTGACCGCTTCACCGCGCTGATGGAGAAGAAGTAATGCCAAAGCGCACCGACCTCAAATCGATCCTCATCATCGGCGCAGGCCCGATCATCATCGGCCAGGCCTGCGAGTTCGACTACTCCGGCGTGCAGGCCTGCAAGGCCCTGCGCGAAGAGGGCTACAAGGTCATCCTGATCAACAGCAACCCGGCGACGATCATGACCGACCCGGCCACGGCCGACGTCACCTACATCGAGCCCATCACCTGGCAGACGGTCGAGAAGATCATCGCCAAGGAGCGCCCCGACGCCATCCTGCCCACCATGGGCGGCCAGACGGCGCTGAACTGCGCACTGGACCTGTGGCACCACGGCGTGCTCGACAAGTACAAGGTCGAGCTGATCGGCGCCACGCCTGAAGCCATCGACAAGGCCGAGGACCGCCTGAAGTTCAAGGAAGCCATGACCAAGATCGGTCTGGGCTCCGCACGTTCGGGCATTGCGCACAGCATGGAAGAGGCCTGGGCAGTGCAGAAGAACGTGGGCTTTCCCACCGTGATCCGCCCCAGCTTCACGCTGGGCGGCACGGGCGGCGGCATCGCCTACAACCCCGAAGAATTCGAGACCATCTGCAAGCGCGGCCTGGAGGCCTCGCCCACCAACGAGCTGCTGATCGAAGAGTCGCTGCTCGGCTGGAAGGAGTACGAGATGGAAGTGGTCCGCGACAAGGCGGACAACTGCATCATCATCTGCTCCATCGAGAACCTCGACCCCATGGGCGTGCACACGGGCGACTCCATCACCGTGGCCCCCGCGCAGACGCTGACCGACAAGGAATACCAGATCA
>JAYSFC010000081.1:0-17152 GCA_041913505.1 Acidovorax sp. | reverse complement strand
TGGACTGGAAGGTGGCCCTGCCGCTGCACCCCGAGTACCGCACGCTGCCCATGGTCTGGTATGTACCGCCGCTGTCGCCCATCACGGCCGCCGCAAATGCGGGCCATGTCAGCGTGAACGGCGAGATTCCTGACGTATCGCAGCTGCGCATTCCCGTGCAGTATCTGGCCAACCTGCTCACCGCCGGTGACACGGGGCCCGTGGTGCGTGCGCTCGAACGCATGCTGGCGATGCGCGCCTACCAGCGCGGCGTGCATGTGGAGCGGCGCCAGAATCTGGCCGTGCTGGAGCAGGCAGGTCTGTCGGTGCACGATGTCGAGGACATGTACAGCGTGATGGCGATTGCCAATTACGAAGACCGCTTCGTAATCCCGTCCACGCACCGCGAGTATGCGGAGAACGCCTTCGACGTGCGCGGTGGCTGCGGCTTCTCGTTCGGCAATGGCTGCTCCGAAGGGGCGACGGACATCAGCATGTTCGGCGGCTCCAAGCGCCGCACCATTCCCATCAAGGCCTCGGTGTAAGGGCGAAAGGGAGTCAAGTCATGTTCAAGAAGACGCCAGAATCCCTGCGCCTCACGCTGCGTGCGCTGGCGCGCCTCGTGGGTTACCCCGATGGCGAGTTGCGCGCGCAGATGCCGGGCTTGCTTGATGCGCTGCGCCTCGAGCAGTCGCTCCCGGCTGCACGGCTGGGCGAGCTCGAGGCCCTGTGCCGCCAGCTCTGCGCCATGGAGCCCTACGAGGCCGAGGCACGCTACGTGGACACCTTCGACCGCGGCCGCCAGACCTCGCTGCATCTGTTCGAGCATGTGCACGGCGATTCGCGTGACCGTGGCCCGGCGCTCATCGACCTCCTGCAGACCTATGAGCAAGCCGGCCTGCGCTTCGAGGCGCCCGAGCTGCCGGACCATCTGTCCGTGGTGCTCGAGTTCGCCTCCACCCAGCCGCCGGCCGTGGCGCGCGAGTTCCTCGGTGAAATGGCCCACATCCTCAACGCGCTGTTCACGGCGCTGGCCGATCGGGGCAACCCCTACGCCAGCGTGATCGCTGCCGTGCTCGAGGTGTCCGGCCAGCGCGTGCAGGCCGTGGCCATCACCCCCGAGCCCGGGTTGGACGACACCTGGGCCGAGCCTGCGGCCTTTGACGGTTGCAGCACCCGTGGGCAGAGCCGACCCGGCGCCCCCCAGCCTGTGCACTTCGTACGCAACGCCGCGAACGACCTGCGCGCTTCCTCTCACACCCAAGGAGTCTCGGTATGACCGCCTGGATCGATAGCCTGCTGTTCGGCATCTACCCCTACATCTGCCTGGCCGTGTTCTTCATCGGCAGCTGGGCGCGCTTTGATCGCGACCAGTACACCTGGAAAAGCGATTCCTCGCAGCTACTGCGCCGCGGCAGCCTGCGCTGGGGCAGCAACCTGTTCCATGTGGGCGTGCTGTTCCTGTTCTTCGGCCACAGCGTGGGCATGCTCACCCCCCACGTGCTGTACGAGCACTTCATGAGCGCGGGCGCCAAGCAGCTCATGGCCATGGTGTCGGGCGGCGTTGCGGGCCTGCTGGGCTTCACGGGTGTGTCGCTGCTGCTGCACCGCCGCCTGTCGGATGCGCGCATTCGCGCCACCTCCAAGACCAGCGACATCCTGCTGCTGTGGATCCTGTGGGTGCAGCTCGCCCTGGGCCTGGCCACCATCCCGCTGTCGGCCCAGCATCTGGACGGCTCGATGATGATGCGTCTGGCCGAATGGGCGCAGCGCATCGTCACCTTCCGCACGGGAGCAGTGGAAATGCTCGGCGGTGCCAGCTGGGTGTTCAAGGTCCACATGTTCCTGGGCATGACGGTGTTCCTGATCTTCCCGTTCACGCGCCTCGTGCATGTGTGGAGCGGCTTCGGCACGCTGGCCTATGTGCTGCGCCCCTACCAGTTGGTGCGCGCGCGCCGTCTCAATCTGCCGGCCGACCACCAGCAGCCCGCCAGCCACCGCCGCGCGGTGTAAGGCCCCAACTCCCAGGAACAAGCCATGGATACCACCTCGTGTTCTTCGGGCAGCTGCGGCTGCGCGTCCGCTGCCGAACCTGCGCCCGCAGCCGCCGTGGCGCGCGTGAACGGCGTGCCGTTGCATACCGCCAGCGAACACCTGCCGGAGGAGGCGCTGCGCCAGCGCGCCTGCACCGAACTGCTGCGCCAGCAGGCGCAGCGCGAAGGGCTGCTCGCCCAGGATGACCTTCCCGGCACCGATGGCGCGACGAGCGCCGAGGCCGCGCAGGCCATCGAACGCCTGCTCGACCAGGCGCTGCAGGTGCCCGAGCCTTCCGAGGAGGCCTGCCGCCGCTACCATGCCGCGCACCCCACGCTGCATGGCCAGGGCGAGCGTGTGCGCCTGCGCCATGTGCTCTTCGCCGTCACCCCCGGGGTCGATGTGAAGCTGCTGCGCCAGCGCGCCGAAGCGCTGCTGCTGGAACTGCGCTGCGCCGATGACGGCGGAGCACGCTTTGCCGAGGCTGCACGCCAATGGTCCAACTGCCCGAGCGGTCAGGAAGGCGGCGAGCTCGGCTGGCTCACTCGCGAAGAATGTGCCCCCGAGTTTGCACGCGAGGTCTTTGGCTCAGCCGAGGTGGGCGTGCTTGCGCGCCTCGTGCACAGCCGGTTTGGCCTGCACGTGGTCGAGGTCTGCGAGCGCGAGGCGGGCCGCCCGCTGGCGTTCGAGGAAGTGCGCGCGTCGGTCGCGCTGCTGCTGCGCCAGCAGGCCTGGGTGAATGCTCTGCGCCAGTACCTGCAACTGCTGGCGGGAACGGCCGAGCTCGAAGGCGTGCAACTCGACGCGGCCGATACGCCGCTCGTGCAGTAGCCCGGAAAGGGTAGGTGCCCCATGCTCGAAGACGAGCTGCTGCACCGCCTGCGGCGCTTTCACGAACACGCCTTTCCGCAGTACCGGGAGCAATTCCAGGTCCTCGTGGACGAGGGGCAGCATCCCACGACGCTGTTCATCGGCTGCTCTGATTCGCGCCTTGTGCCGTACCTGCTCACGGGCGCGGGGCCGGGGGAGTTGTTCCTGGTGCGCAACGTGGGAGCCTTTGTGCCGCCTTACGATGGCTCATACGGTCATCACGGAACGGCAGCGGCTATCGAGTTCGCTGTGCTCAATCTGCACGTGAGCCGCATCATCGTCTGTGGCCACAGCCATTGTGGGGCCATTAAGGCGCTGTATGGTGAGGTTTCGCCCGAGGCGCGAAACCTGCAGCGCTGGCTCGATCTGGGCCGCGAGGCCATGCTGCCCGTGCAGCCTGGCCCCGAAGCGCTGCGCCGCACGGAGCAGCGCGCCGTGGTGTTGCAACTCGAGCGGCTTATGGACTACCCCATGGTGCGCGAGCGCGTCGAGGCGGGGAAGATCAGTCTGCACGGGTGGCATTATGTGATCGAGGAGGGCGAGGTCCACGTGTTCGACGTGCGAACCGGCGACTTCATTGCGGCGTCGCAAGCGTCGAACAGTGGTACGGGTCCATACCACCCTTATGTGGAGCATGATGGGCAGGTTCTCGCCGACTGAACGGGGTTTGGTCGGGTCTGCAGAACCAGGATCAGAGTGAAGGAAACCCGTGCCATGAAACGCGAAGACCTTGGCCGTGCGCAGGATGCGACGGCCATACAGCCCATCAGCCTCGACGTGCTGAGGGAGAAATACCTCAAGGAAGGGGAAGACAGCGCCGACGAGCTGTTCCGCCGAGTGGCGCGCGCGCTCGCCTCGGTCGAGCCCGAGGCGCGGCGCGCAGAGTTCGAGGCGCTGTTCCAGGACAACCTGCGCGCGGGCGCCATCGGCGCAGGCCGCATCATGAGCGCGGCGGGCACGGACATTCAGGCCACGCTCATCAACTGCTTCGTGCAGCCCGTGGGCGATTGCATTCAGGGCGTGGATGATGCGGGCTACCCCGGCATCTACGAAGCCCTGCGCGAGGCCGCTGAAACCATGCGCCGCGGCGGTGGCGTGGGCTACGACTTCTCGCGCATCCGCCCGCGCGGCGCGCGCGTGCGTGCCACCGCGTCCCTGGCCTCGGGGCCCTGCAGCTACATCAATGTGTTCGACCAGTCCTGCGCCACGGTGGAGAGTGCGGGCGCGCGCCGAGGCGCGCAGATGGGCGTGTTGCGCATCGACCACCCCGATGTGCTCGACTTCATCACGGCCAAGCGCACACCGGGGCGTTGGAACAACTTCAACGTTTCCGTGGGCGTGACCGATGCCTTCATGCAGGCCGTCGTGGAGGACAGGGCTTGGGAGCTCGTGCACCGCGCGGAGCCAGGCACCACGCTGCGCGCGCAGAATGGCGTACGCCAGCGCGGCGACGGCCTCTGGGTCTACGAGACCGTGCAGGCGCGCACGCTGTGGGACACCATCATGCGCTCGGCCTACGACTTCGCCGAGCCGGGCATCCTGTTCCTCGACCACATCAACGAGGACAACAACCTGCACTACTGCGAGTCCATCCAAGCGACCAACCCCTGTGGCGAGCAGCCCCTGCCGCCCTACGGCTGCTGCGACCTCGGGCCCATCATCCTCACGCGCTTCGTGCGGCACCCCTTCGGTTTCTCGGGCGAGCCCGCCTTCGATTTCGAGGCCTTTGAGCAGGTGGTCGCCACGCAGGTGCGCGCCCTGGACAACGTGCTCGACGTGACCTACTGGCCGCTGCCGCAGCAACGTGCGGAGTCGGCGGCCAAGCGGCGCATCGGGGTGGGCTTCACCGGCATGGGCAACACGCTGGCCATGCTGCGCCTGCGCTACGACGCTCCCGAGGGCCGGGCCATGGCCGCGCGCATCGCCGAGCGCATGCGTGACGCGGCCTATGCGGCTTCTGTGGCTCTGGCCGAGGAAAAGGGCGCGTTTCCGAAGTTCGACGCTACCGGATACTTGGCCGCTGGCACCTTCGCGAGCCGCCTGCCGGCTGCGCTGCAGGAAGCGATCCGCGCGCGGGGCATCCGCAACAGCCATCTGCTTTCGGTGGCGCCTACGGGCACGGTCAGCCTGGCCTTTGCCGACAATGCCTCCAACGGCATCGAGCCCCCGTTCTCCTGGACCTACACGCGCAAGAAGCGCGAGGCCGACGGCAGTCGCAGCGAATACGCCGTGGAAGACCACGCCTGGCGCCTGTACCGCGAACTGGGCGGCGACGTGCAGCAACTGCCCGATTACTTCGTCTCGGCGCTGGAGATGTCGGCTGCCGACCACATCGCGATGATGGAGGCCGTTCAACCCTTCGTGGACACGGCCATCTCCAAGACCGTGAACGTGCCGGCCGACTACCCCTACGAAGATTTCAAGGACCTGTACCTGCAAGCCTGGCGCGCGCGGCTCAAGGGCCTGGCCACTTACCGACCCAACGCCATTCTGGGCGCCGTGCTCGAAACCACGCCGCCGCCCGCCGAGGCTTCCGCACCGGCACCCGCCGAAGCGCGGACGATCGTGGACCCCATGCGCACGGTGATCGAAAGCCGGCCCAAGGGCGCGCTCTCGGCCGTGGCCGAGAAGGTGGAGTACTGGACGCAGGAGGGGCATAAGACGCTGTACCTCATCGTCTCGTTCCTGCCTGTGTCCACAGGCGTGGGCGATCACACGGTGGACCGCGCGATCGAGTTCTTCATGCCCGTGGGGCAGAGCGGTGAGTCGCAGCAGTGGATCACCTCGAGCATGCGCCTGCTCTCGCTGGCTGCGCGCGGCGGCTTTCTCGAGCGCGCGCTCAGTGACATGCGCAAGGTCGCCTGGGACCGCGGCCCGGTGCGGCTCGGAACGCACGAGAAGGCCGACGGCACGCGGGTGCCGTTGTGGCACGACTCCGAAGTGGCGGCCATCGCTTACGCCGTACAGAACATCCTCGCGCGCCGCATGAAGGACCCCGTGCAGCAGAGCCTGCCGCTGGATGAACCCGCGGCTGCGCCCGTGGGCATGCCGCCGCCCATGGCAGGCAAGAAGTGCCCGGAATGCGGTGCCCACGCCGTGATCCGCAAGGACGGCTGTGATTACTGCACGCAGTGCGGGCATCTGGGCTCCTGTGGATGACCCTGCGCGGTGGCCCCGCACGCCGGCCCGTTCCCCTGCGCGCTGTGGCGGGACGGCCGTCGCCCGAGGCGCTCGCTCGGATGGATTGGCGCTGGCACTTTGCCACGCTGGGGTGGGCGCCGCATCGCCTGGGCTTTTTCCTGGCGATGGTGGTGCTGGTCGCGTCGGGTCTGTGGTGGGCGGGTGTGCAATGGGGCCGCGTGCGTCCGGCCTACACGCTGCCTGCCGCACTGCCATCCTCCATCATGCATGCGGTCGTGATGACCTTCGGCTTCATGCCCTTGTTCTTCTCGGGCTTCCTGTTCACGGCCGGGCCCAAGTGGCTGAGGGTGGAGCCCTGGCCTGTGCCGGCGCTGCGCACACCTCTGTTACTGCAGGCCGCGGGCTGGATCGCGTGGCTCGCGGGATCGCTCTGGTCTGAGGTGCTGGCACAGGTGGGCTGCGTGGCTGCCGCCGCGGGCCTGGCGTGGATGACTGTGCTGTACTGGCGTTTGGTGTGGCGCAGCCGCGCCGATGACCAGCTGCACGCGCGCCTTGCCGGGGCGGCCTGCGTGTTGGGCTGCGCCAGCCTTGCGGCGCTGGGGGCGTCGCTGGTGGCCGGCCAGCTTGCGTGGGTGAGGGCGTGGACGCTCACGGGGCTGTGGGGCTTTGTCGTGGTGGTGTATTTGGCGGTGGCGCACCGCATGATTCCCTTTTTCACCTCGGACGCGTTGCCCGGCATGCGGGCATGGCGGCCACTGTGGGAGCTCAGGCTCATGGTGGCGGCTGCGCTGTTCGAGGCGGCCGCCACCTGGATGGAACTGCTTGTGCTGCCGCCGGATGCGGCGGCGGTGTGGGCCCTGGTGCGCGGCATGCTCGAGCTAGCCGTAGGGGGCGTGTTGCTGTGGATGGCCTGGGCCTGGGGACGGGTGAAAAGCCTCGAGAATCGCCTGCTCGCCATGCTGCACCTGGGCCTTTTCTGGCTCGGCGCCGCCTTCGTGCTCGGTGGTGCGGCGCAGTGGTGGGGCTGGTGGCAGGGCGTGCCAGCGCTCGGCCTGGTCATGCTGCATGCGCTATCGATGGGGTGCCTGGCCTCGCTCATGCTCGCGATGGTTTCTCGTGTTTCGTGCGGCCATGGTGGGCGCCCGTACGTGGCCGACCGGCCGTTGTGGCTTTTCTTCTGTGTGCTGCAGGGCGCTGTGGTGGTGCGTATCGGCGCGGCGGCGGTGCCAGCCTGGACCCCGTGGCTGCTGCCGTTGGCGGCGACGCTGTGGGCCGCTACCATGGCTGCCTGGGGGCTGCGCCTGGGCAACTGGTACGGCCGCCCGCGCGCGGACGGCCGGCCTGGATAGGCCCCACTTAGCCGCGTACTGTTTCCCTACCATGCAATCCATGCCTGCCGCCATTTCGTCTGATTCGTGGGCCGATGCCACGGCTGCGCTGCTGCAGGCGCGCCAGACCATCCTGCCAAAGAGGTTGGGCGATCCAGGGCCCGATGCCACGCAGCTTGCGGCGATCCTGGGGGCTGCCGCTCACGCGCCCGACCACGGGTGCCTGCTGCCTTGGCGCTTCGTGTGCATACCGCAGGGCGCACGCGGCGCTTTGGCCGAGGCCTTTGCGCAGGCCCTGCTCGAGCGCGATGCCGAGGCCACGCCCGAGCAGCAGGCGCAGGCGCGCGAGAAGGCCTATCGCGCGCCCGTGCTGTTGATGCTGGTTGTGAACGGCCAGCGGGGCGATCCCGCGATCGACTGGGATGAGCGCCTGGTGTCGGCGGGCTGCGCTGTGCAGAATCTGCTGCTCATGGCCACAGCCCAAGGCTTTGGTTCTGCGCTCACGAGTGGCAAGGCGCTGCAGTCGCGTGCGCTGCGCACGCTGTTCGGCCTGGTGCAGGGTGAGCGGGCGCTGTGCTTCATCAGCGTGGGCACGGTGCTGTCGCGCAAGGGGGGGCGGGCGCGTCCCGCCGCCGAAGACTACATGGGCACCCTGGTGCCGGGACGGGGCATAGTGCCCGGATGGGAAGGTGTTTGACGATGGATATTCAAAGTTTCGACGATCTGCTGCTCGCCGCGCGCGCGCAGCCTGAGCCGCAGCGTCTGCTGATGGTGTTCGCGGGGGCTGAGCTCCCAGACGACGCCACGCCGGCCCAGCGCGAGCGTTTCGCACAGGGTGAGGGTGGTGCACTCGTGCCCCTGATGTGCGTGGACAAGACGCCCGAGGAGCTGGCCTCCTTCAGCGCCCTGGTGCAGGAGGCGCAGCAGTTCGAGCTGCCGCACCAGCCCTGGCGCCTGGTGTTCACGGCCGCGCTGTCGGGCACGCCGGGCCGCGCGCCCAGCAGCGCCGATGCCGAACAGCCGCTGCGCCGCATGGTCGACGCGGTGAAATCCGGGTCGCTCGCGGCCTATCTGCCGTTCGACCGCCAAGGGCGGCCTGTGCGCCTGGGTTGATGCCGCAGGGAAGGGGTTCGCCGTGACCACATCCGCTTCCCTGCCAGGGCTGCATTCGCCGGCCGTGGGCTTTGAACAGCCCTTCGAGATGCTGCACGCTTGCCATGACCGCGTGCAGCGCATGCTCGCGCTGCTGCAGCGCCTGCGTGGCTACCTACACGAGCGCCCTTGCGACGATGTGGCGCGCCAGGCGGCCCGCGACGTGATGCGCTACTTCGATCTGGCCGCGCCGCTGCACCACGAGGACGAGGAGAAGCATGTGTTCCCCCTCCTGCTCGTGCAGGGCTCGCCCGAGACCGTGGCCTTGGTGCGCCAGCTGCAGCGCGACCACGTCTGCATGACAGCCGACTGGACCGCCGCACGGGTGGTGCTGCAGGCGCTCGTGGCGGGAGAGATCCACGGGTTCACGGCCGAGCACGGCGTACTGTTCGACCGCTTCGCGGAGCGCTACGCCGACCACATCCGCCACGAGGAGTGCCGCGCCTACCCCGCCGCGCAGCGCCTGCTGGAGCCCGGTGCGGTGGAGGCCATGGGGCTGGAGATGGCGCGTCGGCGCGGCGCACGTTGAAATAGCACCTTCCCCCCCGCTTTCGCTTTGCTGCGCGGACAGGGGGCATTGCCCGTGGTAGGGCGGCCGTCGCCTGGAGCGCGCCAGCTTCATCGGCCACGGGCTGTGGCTGTGTGCAGCGCCTGCGAACCCGTATCAAGCATTCGCCCGCGGCGATGGGGGGCGTTCCATTCGGGCAACGGTGCGCAGGCGCGCAGGGGCGGTAGACGCGGTACTTTCGGTGGCTCCGCCGAGTCGCCATGCGCCTGAATCCACCCGCCCGCATTCTCTTCACCCTCGCGCTTGCCTGGGCCGCCGCCGCCGGCTGCGTCGCGTTCAAGACCCCTTTGCCCTGGATGATCGGGCCGCTGGTCGCGACTTCGCTGCTGTCCATGGGGGGCGCACCCACCGAGAGCTGGGGGCCGCTGCGCAACGTGGGGCAGTGGACTATCGGCGCGGCCCTGGGGCTGTACTTCACGCCACAGGTCACCCAGCTCATCGCGGGGCTGTGGTGGGCCATCGTGCTGGGTATTGCCTGGGCACTGTGCCTGGGCTGGCTGTTTGGCGCCTGGCTTTACCGCATGCATGCGCCGCGCATGCATGGTGTGCCCGCCAGCATGCTGCGGGCGACGAGCTACTTCTCGGGCGCGATCGGTGCGGCCTCGGAAATGACGCTGATCGCCGAGCGCGAGCAGGCGCGCACCGACCTCGTGGCAGCGAGCCACAGCCTGCGCCTGGTGATCGTCACGGTGGCGATCCCGTTCGCTCTGCAGTGGAGCGGCCTGCAGGGCCTGGGCGGCCTGCCTCCACCCGCAGCGCGCGTGGTGAGCGGTCCGGGGCTGGCGCTGCTGGCCGTGCTCACGGGCATGGGCGCGCTGGCCATGGACCGGCTGGGCCGGGCCAATCCGTGGTTCATGGGGGCGCTCGTGGTGTCCATGGGGCTCACGGTAGCGGGCCAAACGCTGTCGGCCGTGCCACAGGCGCTCGTGAATGCGGCGCAGCTCGTGATTGGCGTGAGCCTGGGGGTGCGCTTTCGGCGCGAGTTTTTGCATACGGCTCCGCGCTGGCTGGGTACGGTGGCGCTGGGCACGGTGGCGCTGATGCTGCTGTGCGCGTTGTTTGCGCTCGTTCTGGCCTGGGCGACGGGGCTGCCCTGGGTCACGCTGCTGCTGGGCACCTCGCCGGGCGGCATCACCGAGATGGCCATCACGGCCAAGGTGCTGCAGCTGGGCGTGCCCGTGGTGACGGCATTCCAGGTGTGCCGGTTGATCGCGGTGCTGCTGCTCGTGGAGCCGCTGTACCGGCGCATCTACCGCTGAAACGAAGGCGCCGTGGTGGTTACCACGGCGCGCTGTGCCCCTTGCGGGGCAGCGGCCCACCGGCGGTGGACCGCGAAGGGGCCGAGGCCCCAATCTTTTCAGTGTACGACCACCGGATTCTGTGCAAGCCCCGCATAACGGTCGAGGGCGTCTTCCACCTCTTCCTGGGTGGGCGTTTCACGTTGCCAGGCCAGGATCTGCTGCTGGAACAGCTCGGCCCAGGAACCGTCCAGGTACACCTCCTTGCCAGAGCGCTTGTCCACGATCTCGAAACCGTGGCGGGCAAGCTGTGGTACCGGCGGCACAGGGGTTTCGCCAGCGTCTGCGGCGGGCTGCTGAACGGCATCGGGCAGCATGTGGACCACCACAAAAGATTCAGAGTCGTAGAGCATTTGCATGGCGTTCCCCTTTTCCATCTGACAGTCAGATGACAGCGGCCCCCCGGAAGTTCAAGGCCAGGAGCCTGGCGCGGGAGCCTCTTTACAGTATTTCATGAAAGCGGGGGCGATTCGGGGACCCTGCGCTACTTTCTTTGGAGCGCCGGCCCCGGGGTGGGGGCTATGGGGCGCTGCTGTCATGGAGCCGCAGGTCGGCGAAATCGCCATTGGCCTGGCTGAGGCGGATGCGCACGGGCAGGTACTGCAGCGCGGGGGCGAGCCACAGCTCGGCCTGCTGGTCGAAGTCACGGCGTGGCAGGCGCGCCAGCTTCAGGGTGGGTGTGGTGCCCACGGGCAGTTCCAGGGTTTCGGCGCCTTCGACGCGGAACGTCCAGCGGTCGGCTGCGCGGGGGCCCACGGTGGTCAGCGTGATTTCGGTGCCCATGGGATAGCGGCCCGGATCGGCGGCGAGCATGGCCGAGAGCTGGATGAACACGCTGAGCCGGTCCTGCGCACCGGGAGCGATGGCGGCAGAGGGTGTGTTGGCGCTGAACGTGACGCGCCCCTGCGCGAAATCGAAATGCGCGGCCTGTTCGCTGCGCACCTTGTCGCCAAAGCGCGTGGGCAGCAGCCCGCGCTCGGTCACCTGGCCCACGCTGGTCTGCGCGCGCGTGCCAAGGAGGAAGGCGCTGATTTCCTGGCGCGCCTCATAGCGATTGCCGTCGTGCTTCCAGACGAGTTCGGCGCGCGCGCTGTAGTTGAAGCGCTTGGCCTGGCCGCTCACGTCGAAGGACAGGCGCGTGGGGGCGGGGATCTTCACGGGCGGCGGCGTGCTGCCGCCCGGGTGCCCTGTGCCCCCGCCGGGCGGCACGATGTCCACGCCAGGGTCCTCGGGCGGCGGCGTGCTCGCGGGCGCCATGGGGGCGCTGGCCACGGCGGCGGGGGGCTCCACCGGGGCGGAGGCGGGAGCTGATGCGGGCGAGGCAGGCTCCGAGGCGGCCGCCTGCGCGGGCTCGCCGGCCGGCGGCTGGTCGGGCGCCGCCGTGGCTTCGGTGGGCGCGGCCTCGGCGATGGTGGTGGGTTCGGCGGCCGGCGCGAACTCGCCAGCGGGCTCTGCTGCCGGTGGGGGGGGCGGTGTGGGGGTGGGGCGGGGCTTGGGCGGCCGGGGGGCCGGTGCACGCGCGGCAGGCGGGGGGGGCTGCGGTGCGGCAGCCACGGGAGGTGGTGCGATGCTGCGGGTGCTGAACACTGCGCCCACGGGGCCGCGTGGGCCGTCCCAGTGCAGGGGCAGGCCGCCCAGCACCAGCGCGTGCAGGACGAGCACCAGGGCCGTGATCAGCAGCAGTGCGCGCCGGGGCATGGGGGCAACCGCCAGTGCCTCAGGCGCAGCCCCAGCCCAGGTCGTTCGAGAGCTGGGCGGCCGCTGCGCGCAGGGGGGCATCGATCGCTCCGCCCCACTCGGGGTCGAAGGTGGCCACCGAGCCGAGCGTGGTGATGCCGAGGGCGAGGTGGCCGTCGGCATCGAACACAGGGGCGCAGAACGCGACGATGCCGGGCAACAGCGTATCGACCACGCGCGCCGAGCCGCGTTCGCGCACCTCGCGCCACAGAGCCTGCACGGCCTCGGGGGTGCGGGGCAGGTCGGTGCGGTGCATCTTCTCGGCCTGCGCGATCTCCTCGGCGAGCAGCGGGGCCGTGATTTCAGGCGCGAGGTAGGCGCCGAAGCAGCGGCCCGTGGCCGAGGACAGCAAGGGCATGACGTCGCCCAGGCGCAGGTTGGCCGTGACGGCCTGGGACGACTCCTCCCAATGCACCATGGTCGGGCCGCGGTTGCCCCAGACGGCCAGCGCGAGCGTGTGGCCGATGGTTTCCATGAGCGCCGGCATGCGTTCGCGTGCCAGCCGCACCGCGTCGAGGCGGGAAAGCGAAGCAAGTCCTAACTTGAGCGCCGCGGGGCCCAGGTCGTAGCGCGAGTTGCGGCTGTCCTGCGTGACCAGGCCCAGGCGCTGGAAGCTCACCAGGTAGCGGTGCGCCTTGGCGGCGCTCATGTCGGCCGAGGCGGCCAGGTCCTTGAGCATGAGGGGCCCGCGTGCCCGTGTGAGCCCTTCGAGCAGGGCGAATCCGACCTCCACAGACTGGATGCCTGCGCGTTCCTTGTCCATCTGCACTAGAATTTGCGAGTTTTGTTTAGTTAAATCAATTTACCAAAGCGTAATTTGCGCTAGGCGCTGCATTTCCATTGAGACAAAGCAAAGGTCCTGCCCCATGAAACTCGCCACCTACAAAGACGGTTCGCGCGACGGCCAACTGGTCGTCGTCTCCCGTGACTTGAGCACCGCGCATTATGCGACCGGCATTGCCAGCCGGCTGCAGCAGGTGCTGGACGACTGGAACTTCCTCTCGCCCCAGCTGCAGGACCTGTACGACCAGCTCAATGCGGGCAAGGCGCGCCATGCATTCCCCTTCGATCCGCAGCAGTGCATGGCGCCGCTGCCACGCGCCTACCAGTGGGCCGACGGCTCGGCCTACCTCAACCATGTGGAGCTGGTGCGCAAGGCGCGCAATGCCGAGGTGCCGGCCACGTTCTATACCGATCCGCTGATGTACCAGGGCGGCAGCGACGACTTCATCGGCCCCTGCGACGACGTGGTCGTGCCCAGCGAGGCCATGGGTATCGACTTCGAGGCCGAGATCGCCGTGGTCACGGGCGACGTGAAGATGGGCGCCACGCCCGAGCAGGCGCTGGACGGCATCCGCCTCGTGATGCTGGCCAACGACGTGAGCCTGCGCAACCTCATTCCGGCCGAGCTGGCCAAGGGCTTCGGCTTCTTCCAGAGCAAGCCCGCTACGGCCTTCAGCCCCGTGGCCGTCACGCTCGACGAGCTGGGCGATGCCTGGGATCAAGGCCGCCTGCACCTCACGCTGCAGTCCACCTGGAACGGCCGCAAGGTCGGCCTGTGCGACGCGGGCCCCGAGATGACCTTCCACTTCGGCCAGCTCATTGCCCACATCTGCAAGACGCGCAACGTGCGTGCGGGCTCCATCGTGGGCAGCGGCACCGTGAGCAACAAGGGCGTGGAGCAGAACGGCCGCATGGAATGGCCCAAGGGATACAGCTGCATTGCCGAGAAGCGCTGCATCGAGACCATCCAGGACGGCAAGCCTTCGACCGAATTCATGAAATTCGGCGACACCATCCGCATCGAGATGAAGGGCAAGGACGGCCAGAGCCTCTTCGGCGCCATCGACCAGACCATCGCCGCGCCCGCCGCCTGATTCCAGCGCCCCACCACCACAACAGACCTCAGGAGACAAATTCGATGGACCGCCGACATTTCCTGGCCTCGCTGGCCGCTACCTCCGCCGCTGCTGCCACGCCCTGGGCCCGGGCCCAGAACTGGCCCGAGCAGCCGATCCGCTGGGTCGTTCCCTACCCGGCAGGCGGCGGCACCGACGTGCTTGCGCGCACCGTGGCCGAGGCCATGCGCCAAACCCTGGGCCAGCAGATCGTGGTGGACAACCGCCCCGGCGCCTCCACCAACATCGGCGCGCAGATCGTGGCCACGGCCAAGCCCGACGGCTACACCATCATGTCGGCCGATAACGCCGTGCTGGCCTACAACGAGCACCTGTTCAGCAAGCTGCCCTTCAGCCCCGAGAAGGACTTCACCTACGTGGGCGGCATCAGCCGCTTTCCGATGGCGCTGGTGGTGCACCCGTCGTTTGAAGCCAAGAACATGAAGGAATTCCTCGCCTACGTGCGCGCCAACCCCGGCAAGGTGAACTACGCCTCGCCTGGCAATGGCTCGCCGCACCACCTGGCGATGGAGATGTTCAAGACGCGCACCAAGTCCTTCCTCACGCACATCCCCTACCGCGGCGCCGCGCCCGCCATGGCCGACGTCATGGGCGGCCAGGTGCCCTGCATGTTCCTGGACCTGGCCTCGGGCCTGCCCGTGATCCAGTCGGGCAAGGTGCGCGCACTCGCCATCGGAACGGCCAAGCGCGTGGCCACCCTGCCCGACGTGCCCACGCTGGCCGAGGTGGGCGTGCCCGATACCGAGGTCTACGCCTTCCAGGGCATCCTGGGCCCGGCGGGCCTGCCCCCCGCCGTGGTGCAGCGCCTCAATGCCGACCTCAACAAGGCCCTGGCCAACCCCGCCGTGGTCAAGCGCATGCAGGACTTCGGCATGGAGGCCTTGCCTGGCACGCCCGAGCAGTTCCGCGCCATGGCGCGCGCCGAGTCCCAGCGCTGGGGCGCGATCATCAAGACGGCGGGCGTGAAGCTCGACTGACCCGGCGGGGCGCCACGGCCTGGCTGTTTGAGGCAAAAATGGCCGATGGTGCTTGTGTGGCGGTGATTTTCAGCTATTAAATTGGAAGCAATTGGGGAAACCTGTCGCACCGGGCGCGGCAGGCTCTTCGCAAAGGCGCTACGCTGCGGGGCCTGAACGACACGGAGCCCCTCCCATGCTGAACTTCGACTTCCAGAACCCCACCCGCATCGTCTTTGGCCAGGGCCGCATCGCCGACCTGGCCAAGCTCGTGCCCGCGCAGGCCCGCGTGCTCATCCTCGTGGGCGGCGCCAGCGCCGAGAAGACCGGCACGCTGGCCGAGGTACGCCAGGCCCTGGGCGAGCGCCACCACGCCACCTTCGCAGGCATCGAGCCCAACCCCAGCTACGAAACCTCGTTGCGCGCGGTGCAGCAGATCCGCGAGGGCGGCTTCGACTTCCTGCTCGCCGTGGGCGGCGGCTCGGTCATCGATGCCGCGAAGTTCATCGCCGCGGCGGTACCCTTCGAGGGCGACCCCTGGGCCATTCTGGAAAAGCGCGGGCGCAACATTGCGCGCGCACTGCCGTTCGGCGCCGTGCTCACGCTGCCCGCCACGGGCTCCGAGATGAACAACGGCGGCGTGATCACGCACCGCGCCAAGGGCGCCAAGCTTTCCTTCAGCAGCGCGCATTGCTACCCGCAGTTCTCGGTGCTCGATCCCACCAAGACCTACACGCTGCCGCCGCAGCAGCTCGCCAACGGCGTGGTCGACGCCTTCGTGCACACCGTGGAGCAGTACCTGACCTACCCCGTCGATGCGCGCGTGCAGGACCGCTTCGCCGAAGGCCTCCTGCTGACGCTGATCGAGGTGGGCCCGCGCGTCCTGGCCGCGCCCGAGCCCGTGTACGACGACCGTGCCAACCTCATGTGGGCGGCCACCATGGCGCTCAACGGCCTCATCGGCGCGGGCGTGCCGCAGGACTGGGCCACGCACATGATCGGCCATGAGCTCACGGCGCTGCACGGCATCGACCACGCGCGCACGCTGGCCATCGTGCTGCCCGCGCTGCTGAACGAGCGCCGGGGCCCCAAGCGCGCCAAGCTGCTGCAATACGCCGAGCGCGTGTGGGGCCTGCGCGAAGGGGACGAGGATGCGCGCATCGATGCAGCCATCGAGCGCACGCGCAGCTTCTTCGAGAGCCTGGGCGTGCCCACGCGCCTGGGCGCCTATGGCCTGGGCGGCGCGCAGGCCGATACCGTGGTGGCACAGCTGCAGGCGCACGGCATGGTGCAGCTCGGCGAGCAGCGCGAGATCACGCCCGAGGTGAGCCGCCGTATTCTGGAAGCGGCCCTGTAATCAGGCCGGCGGGGCCTCGGCGCGCTCGACCTGCACCCGGCAGTCGTAGAACGTGGGGCCCGCACCCAGGTCGGTGAGCGCCTGGCTCGTGAGCTCGTTCACGTTGGTACCGCTAAGGCCCAGCTTGCGCCACCAGATGCCCAGACCGTTCACCACGCCGGGTCGCGCGCGCGCGCTCACGGCGGCGTGGCACTGGTAGCTGCCGCGGTCGTTGAACACGCGCACCACGCTGCCGTCGTCGATGCCGCGCGCGGCGGCGTCCTCGGGGTGGATCTCCACGAGCGGGCGGCCTTCGATGGTGCGCAGGCTCGTTACGTTCACGAAGGTGGAGTTGAGGAAGTTGCGCGCGGGCGGCGAGATCATCGCGAGTGGATGGGCGGCCGAGCGCTCGGGCAGCTCGTGGTTGGGCACGTGGCCGGGCAGCGGGTCCAGCCCCTGGGCGGCCAGCCGTTCGCTGTAGAACTCGCAGCGGCCCGAGGGCGTGGGAAAGCCACCTTCGGCAAACGGCGCATCCGGCACGGGCAGCTTAGCAAAGCCGTCGGCCAGCAGGCGCTCGAAATCCACGTGCTCGCCATAAGCCTGGCGGCACAGCTGCTCGTCGCTGTCGGCGAAGCAGGGCTCGGTGAAGCCCATGCGCGCGGCGAGGTCGCGAAAGACCTGGGCATTGCTGCGTGCCTGCCCCAGCGGCGGGATGGCGGGGCGGTTGAGCAGCACGTCGGTGTGGCCGTAGGCCAGGTGCACGTCCCAGTGTTCGAGCTGGGTGGTGGCGGGCAAAACGTAATCAGCGTAGTCGGCGGTGTCGGTCTGGAAATG
>JAYSFC010000080.1:0-17358 GCA_041913505.1 Acidovorax sp. | reverse complement strand
CGAGCTGGCGTGCCTTGGTGATCATGTCCTTGAGGATCTTGTTCACCGCGTGGCCCATGTGGATCTGGCCGTTGGCGTAGGGCGGGCCGTCGTGCAGGATGAACTTGGGCTTGCCGCAGCGCGCGTCGCGCAGCTTCTTGTAGATGCCTTTCTCGTCCCACTCCTTGACCCAGCCCGGCTCGCGCTTGGGCAGGTCGCCGCGCATGGGGAAGGGGGTGTCGGGCATGTTCAGCGTGCTGCGATAGGCGCTGGCGGGAGCGGTGTTTTCAGACATGTAAAGACCTTGTGGGCAGCTTGCGCAGTGCGCAAGCTGCTATGGAAAGTGAAGCAAGGACGGCGGAGCGCAGTGGATGCGCCGCGTCAAATTCGGTCGCGCGTAGTCTGGCGACGGGTGGACGCGAAGTAGGCGCGTGCATCGTCGCAGTCGCGGGCGATGCCGGCCGTGAGTGCGTCGAGGCTGTCGTACTTCAGCTCGTCGTGCAGTTTGTGCAGCAGTTCCACGCGGATGATTTTACCGTACGCCCCCTCGCCGCCCAGGTGGGCGGGCCAATCGAGGCAATGGGTTTCCAGCAGTACGCGCCCGCCGTTGATGTCGTCGGGGTCGATCGAGGGGCGGATGCCCAGGTTGGCCACGCCGGGCAACGGCACCGCGTGCAGGCCGTGCACCAGCACGGCGAAGATGCCGCTGGCCGCGGGCTTCCAGTGCGTGAAGCGCAGGTTGAGCGTGCGAAAGCCGTTGCCCGCGCCAGGCTGGCTGGCCCCCAGCTCGCGGCCCAGCTTGCGCCCATGTACCACGTGGCCGCTGATGCTGTAGGGGCGGCCCAGCAGGCGTGCCACCGCCTGCATGTCGCCACGGCCCAGGGCCTCGCGCACGGCCGAGCTGGACACGCGCAGGCCGTGCACTTCGTAGCTGTTCATGCGCGCGACGTCAAAGCCCTGGCTTTGTCCGGCCGCGTCGAGCAGGGCGTAGTCGCCCGCGCGCCTGGCGCCGAAACGGAAATCGTCCCCCACGAGCACATAGCGCGCACCCAGCCCGGCCACGAGCACTTCGTCGATGAAGCCCTGGGGCGAAAGGGAGGACAGCCGCGCGTCGAAAGGCAGCACCACGCACTGGCCCACGCCGCAGCGCTCGAGCTCGGTGAGCTTGTCGCGCAGCGTGGCGATGCGCGCGGGGGCCAGTTCGGGTTTTTTGGCCAGGGCGGCGAAGTAGTCCCTCGGATGCGGCTCGAAGGTCATCACGCAGCTTTCCACGCCGCGGTGCCGGGCTTCGTTGATCAGCAGGGCCAGCATGGCCTGGTGGCCCCGGTGCACGCCGTCGAAGTTGCCGATGGTCAGCGCGCAGGCGGGCGCGATGCCGGGGTGGTGGAAGCCACGGAAAATCTTCATCGGTTTGCTTCTGTTTTGATAGCAATCTGCGCAGGTCCATCAAGCGCAAGACGCTAATTTGTCATGATTTCGGAGTATATTGTGACCCACGGGCCGCTTTTGGCAGGAGCGCCCGCGAGACATCCGCGTTCCGATACCCTGAACTTTGCAGGAGGCGTGTTGTGAAGGTCTTGAAGCTGTCGGCCCAAGGGCTGCCGCAGTCCTGGATTTCGCTCGAACAGGCGGTGATCCACTATGCCGCCGACGAGGTGCGCTGGGAGTCGGGCGGCGAGATCGCGCTGTTCCGCGGGGGGCACAACGCGCTCACGGGCGAGCAATCGGTGATCGCGGTCAACAGCATCATCGGCACCAAGGGCGTGCCGGCCATCAACCCCTTCGACCTCAAGCCTGCCCTCACCAACAGCAAGCTCTTCGCGCGCGACCGCAATGTCTGCGCCTACTGCGGCGGCCTGTTCCACGAACATGAGCTCACGCGCGAGCACATCATCCCGTTCGCGCGCAACGGCGTGGACCACTGGATGAACGTGGTCACGGCCTGCCGTCCCTGCAACCACCGCAAGGGCCCGCGCACGCCCGAGCAGGCGCACATGCCGCTGCTCTATGCCCCCTACGTGCCCAGCCTGTGGGAAGACTTCATCCTGCGCAACCGCCGCATCCTCGCGGACCAGATGGAGTTCCTCATGGCCCATGTGCCCAAGTCGTCGCGGCTGCTGGCATAGTTTTTTCGCTGCCGTGGCCCCGGAACGCCGGGATACGGGATTGACTATGGTCAAATTAGGGTTTTCACCTAGAAAACTTCCATGATCGTTCGCGAGCGCCCGTCCGGCCTGCGTTTGTTTCTGGTGCTGCGCGGATCGGTGCTGCAGCGCATTCGCCTGGCGCTGCTGGTCAACTTTCTGCTGGCCGTGGCCGTGACGCTGCTGCATGGCAGCCTGTTCACGCTCAAGATCACGGTCACGCCGGTTCCGTTCACGCTGATCGGGTTGCCGCTGGCGATCTTTCTGGGGTTTCGCAACAACGCGGCCTACGACCGCTACTGGGAGGCTCGCAAGCTCTGGGGCGAGATCACGCTGCGCGTGCGCACGCTGTCGCGGCAGTGCCAGTCGCTGATCCAGGTGCCGCAGCCCGTTGATCCGCGCCAGCGCGAAAGCGATGTGCGCGTGCGCATGGTGCACCGCGCCATTGCGTTCGCGCATGCGCTGCGCCTGCAGTTGCGGGACCAGCACGATGACGCGGTGCTGCAGCGCTGGGTGACGCCGGACGAGTGGGAGCGTCTGCGGCATGCCACGCAGCGCACCAATGCCCTCATGCTGTCCATGGGGCACGACCTGGGCGCATGCGTGCGCGAGGGGCGCATCGATCCGTGCCTGGCCGCGCCGGTGGACGCCACCCTGTCGGCCCTCACGAGCGCAGCGGCCTCGTGCGAGCGCATCAAGAACACGCCGGTGCCGTTCTCATACACGCTGCTGCTGCACCGCACGGCGTACATGTACTGCTTTTTGCTGCCGTTCGGCATCGTGGACACCGTGCGCTTCATGACGCCCTTCGTCGTGGCCATCGTGGCCTACACCTTCTTCGGGCTCGACGCGCTGGGCGATGAGATCGAGGAGCCTTTCGGCCTCGAAAACAACGATCTGCCGCTCGACACGCTGTGCCGCGGCATCGAAATCAGCCTGCTGGAGTCGCTGGGCGAGACCGACCTGCCCGCGTCCCTGGAGCCAGTGAACTATCGGCTGACTTGAACGCTGGGGGCGCCAACGCCCCCAGCGCCGCCCCAGCGGTGGGGTCAGGCCGCCTTGTAGGCCGTGACCACGAAGCCTTCCACGGGCTGCCCGGCCTCATGGCGCAACGTGGTGTCTTCCACATCCACGCGCACGAAACCCGCCGCACGGCACAGGGCCTCGATGTGGCTGCGCTTGTGGGCGTAGCGGCTGGAGTCCCGCAGCGCGAGGTCGGGGCCATCCTCTGGCGCGGTCTCGCACGAGAACACCAGGTGGCCGCCCGGCACCAGGATGCGGTACGCGTTCGGAATGGCTTCGCTCAGATCGCCGGCATAGATGAAGACATCCAACGCCGTGATGACGTTGTAGATGGCGTCGGGCGTTTCGTGCAGCGCATCGTGCAGGTTGACCGTGTGGAAACGGTCGTACACGTTGTGGCGGATCGCCTGTTCAATCATCTTGGTGGAGATGTCCACGCCGATCAGGAAACCGTCCAGACGCCCCAGGCACACGCCGAGCAGGCCGGTGCCGCAGCCCAGGTCCAGCACGTTGAGCTTCTTCTCGGGGTACAGGCCCACGATCTTCTCGGCCACCTGCTTGGGCAACTGGTAGCGCAGGCCGCGCACCATGTGCTGGTCGTAGACCTCGGCCATGCCGTCGAACAGGTGCCGGTTCAGCTCCACGGGCTGATGTGCCGGTGTCTGGCCGTGGGCCAGGGCGTTGTAGTAGGCATAGACCGAATTGCCGGGGGCCAGCGTGAGCAGGGCGGTGGTGTCCGCGATGGCCCGGGCTGGCGTGCCCGCCGCAAGCAGCACCTGCACACGGCCCAGCAGCGACTCCGTGTCGGAGGGGTTCTCTGCGATCAGGGCGCTCCAAAGCGCGATGGATTCGGCGTGCTCGCCCTGGGAGCCCAGATCGCGCGCCAGCAGTCGGCGCAACTGCACATCGCCCGGCACCAGATCCAGGCCGCGGCGCAGGTGGCGGATGGCCATTTCGGTGTGGCCGGCGCGGTGCGCGATGTCGATGACGCCGGCCAGCACCTGGAGATTCCCAGGCTCAAGCCGGGCTACTTTTTCAGCCGTTTCCACGGCCTCGTGGAACTGGTTTTGCCGCGCGAGCAGCAGGGCCAGCTCCAGCAGGCCCGGGCCCCAATCGGGCGCCAGCGCAACACTTTTGCGCAGCGCCTGAAAGGCGCCGTCGATGTTGCCGGACTTTTCCGCCATCCAGCCCGCCACCATGAAGACACGGGGGTCGTTGGGCAGCTGCTTCTGGGCTTTGTTCAGCACCTTGGCCGCTTCCCGCAGCTCGCCCTTGGCGATCAGCGTGCGGGCCGTTTCAAGATGCTGGCGGTTGGGATCGGCGGGGGTGGCGGTGGCGCTCATGAAGACAGGAGGAAATAGGTTGCAGCCCGCAGGCCGGATAACCTTCCATTATCGCGAATTCACTCCCCCGGGGTGCGCAGGGGCAGCGTCAGCGTGAAGCAGGTCCCGTGGCCGGACGAGGATTCCACACGCACGTCGCCCCCGTGCAGGCGGGCCACGCGCCGCGCGACCCACAGGCCCAGGCCGAAGCCCTTGGCCTGGTCCGCGTGCTGCCCGCGCTCGAACTGCTCGAAAATGCGCTGTATGGCATCGGGCGGCAGGCCGGGCCCCTCATCGGCCACCGAAAGTTCGAGCGATCCCCGCGCGCCGCGGTGCGCGGCCACGAAGATCTCGCCGGCCTTGGCGTACTTCACGGCGTTGTCCACGAGGTTGGACAGGGCGATGCGCACGAGCGTCGCATCGCACACCCATTCGGCGGGCGCACCCTGCGTGAACAGGTGCAGGTGGTGACGCGGCGACCAGTGCACGAGTTGGGCGGCTTCCTCCATCAGGGCGGGAACCGGAACTGCGCTCAATTGGAGCCGGAAGCCGGAGGTGTCCAGGCGGTCGCTGACCAGGCAGTTGTCGACCAGGGCCGTGAGACGCCTGCAGGCACGGCGGATCTGGGCCGCACGCTCGATCTGGGAGTCGATGTCCGCCGACGGGAAGGACAACTGCTCGGTGGCCGCGCTGTCGACCACGGCCAGGGGCGTGCGGAACTCGTGGTTGACCATGTTGAAGAACTGGCGCTGGTCCAGCCGCAACTCGCGCTCGCTGTGCAGCGCCGCCTGCAGCGCATTCTGGGTTTGGAGCAGTTCGGTGGTCCGCTGATGCACGCGTTCTTCCAGGGCATGCTCGGATTGGGCCAGCGTGTGCACCAATTGCGCCTGTGCCGCCACCGATGCGCGGAACTTCTGCGCCAGGCCCACTCCGGCCGCGATGGTGATCAGCGTGTAGAAGATCAAGGCCTCCAGCTGCCAGAACACTCCGGCCTCCAGGTTGGCGGGCACCAGCCCCGTGAACGAAGCCGCCAGCAGCCCGCCCATGACGGAATGGATGGCGTAGGGCACAAAGATGAGCATCCGTTCCGCCGAAGCGCCGTGGCGGCGCAGATTGCAGCAGGCCACGCAGGCGCCCAGAACGCTGGCCAGCCATGGCACGGCCACCCCGATCCAGGCCCAATCGGTGTAGCGGCCCACCGGAATGCTGGCGATGCCCGCCAGGGACAGCAGCGCCATGGCGCGAAGCACCTTGTCGGCATGGCGCCACCGGGTGCCGCGGGTCAGCAGCTCCCGGGTCTGCCAGGCCAGCGCGGCCGCCAGCAGGAATACGCCTACGCTGACCAGGTGGTCGTTCCATAGGCCGAGGCTGTCGGGCAGCCACAGCTGGGCATAGCCCCGCGCATTGGCGCTGTGCACCAGGCCCGTGGCGGCCAGAACAGCCAGGGCCGCCAGGCTGCGGCTGTGGAATGCCAGCGCCGAGGCGCCGATGAGCGCGACCAGCACCAGGCCAATGCCGAAGTGAAAGCCTGAGGCCCATTCCACGCTGGCCAGCCGAGCCATCAGATCGGCCTCTTCTCTGATCGTGCCATGCAGCTGCATGGCGCTCGTCGTCTGGATGCGCAGAAAGAAGGCAGGGCCCGATGCCAGCGGGAACAGAGGCTGGCGTACCCGCAGGCGCTTCGTCATCGGGATGGTGTCGCCGCTGTCGCGGGCGTGCCATCGGTCACCGTCGAACTCGTACAGCGTGACCCTGTCGAGGTAGGTGGGGTTGATTTCCAGCCAACGCGATCCCGCGGAGGGGAGGGCTTTGGGGAGTTGGACCTTGAGCCAATACACGTCGCGCGTGTAGCCCTCGTTGACCGGCGCATGCAGCGGCGTAAACGCGGTGGCCGGCAAGGCGGCTACTTGGTCAATGCGCAGATGGCCTGTTCGGTCCACGAACTGCTGCATGGGGAGATCGCGGCCCAACTGGAGCCCGCTGGCCCACTGCGGCGTCAGATAGGGTGCCAGAATGAGTGCCAGCATCAGGCTGACGAAAGCGGCCACGAGCAGCAGGAATCCCGCGATGGTGAGTGTCCGTGAGTTTTGGTGCATGGCGGCAGCGCAAGGGCCTGGCGAGAATTTACGTATCCAACTGTTTCATCATGCAGCAAATCACGGCGCCGTCCGGCGAGCACACGATTGCCGTCGTCGAGGACGATGAGGACATCCGCGCCAACGTCTGCCGCTTCCTTGAGAAGTCGGGCCTGAACGTCTGGGGGGCGGAGTCTGCTGAGGACTTCTATGTGCGTCTGCTGCGCGACAAGGCCGACCTGGTCCTGGTGGATCTGGGACTGCCGGGCGAGGATGGACTCAGCCTGGTTCGGCGCCTGGCGGCTTTGGATATACCGGTGGTGGTGCTGACCGCGCGCGGCGATCTGGACAGCCGCATCGCAGGCCTGGACGCGGGAGCCCTGCAGTATTTCGTGAAGCCGACCGACCTGAACGAACTGGTGGCCGGCATCCGGTCGCAATTGCGCCGGATGGCTCCCCGCGCGGCGACAGGGGCCCAGACCCAGACCATGCCCTGGCGCCTGGACACGGCCGCCGCCCTGCTCATTGCGCCGAACCAGCGCGCCGTTGCGCTCACGAGCCGTGAACTGGAACTCGTGGGCTGCCTGATGGTGGCCCAAGGGGGGCTGGTCACCAAGCAGGCCCTCGTGGACGCCATGGGGGCCGCCAACGTGGAAGACGGATTTCACCGCATCGAGTCGCAGCTCACCCGCCTGCGCCGCAAGACCCTGGCCGATACAGGCATGGCGTTGCCCGTGCGCGCTGTTTTCGGCAAGGGACTCGTGTTCGTCCACTGAGCCGGAACTGGCGCGCCCAGGCTTCCCGCACGTCCGGTGGCGGCGCCTGCCGGCTGGCCGTGGCCCTAGAATCAAACGCTCTTGCCCGTAGACATCAACTCTCCAAGGATCCTCTACCCATGACCTCCTCCCGCCGTTCCCTCCTTGCCGCCAGCGCCGCCCTCGCGCTGGCCACGTCCGCCGGCTCCGCATTTGCACAGCAGGCCAAGGAGGTCAAGCTCGGTTACGCGCTGGCCGTCAATTCGCA
The DNA here is from genome assembly GCA_041913505.1 of Acidovorax sp. Lineage (GTDB taxonomy): Bacteria > Pseudomonadota > Gammaproteobacteria > Burkholderiales > Burkholderiaceae_C > JAYSFC01. The sequence continues at coordinate 9,792 of JAYSFC010000080.1, read as the reverse complement.
TTACGGCGCTGCGGCGCAGGCCTGGGCCGATTCTGTGGAGAAGGGGACCAATGGCGCGTTCAAGTTCAAGCAGTTCCCCTCGAGCGCCCTGGGCGGCGAACGCGAGCTCATCGAAGGCTTGCAGCTGGGCACCGTGGAAGCGGTGATCGTGTCCACGGGCGCGCTGAGCAACTTCGTTCCCGATGTGGGCGTGGTGGACATCCCCTTCCTGTTCCGCGACACGCAGCATGCGCGCGCCGTGCTCGACGGCCCCTTCGGCCAGGAGCTGCTGGGCAAGTTCAAGGCGCGCGGCCTGATTGCGCTGGCCTGGGGCGAGCAGGGCTTTCGCCATCTCACCAACAACAAGCACCCCGTGCAGAAGGTCGATGACCTCAAGGGCCTCAAGATCCGCGTGACCGAGAACCCCGTGCACATCACGGCCTTCAAGACCCTGGGTGCCTCGCCCACGCCCATGTCCTGGCCCGAGGTGATCGGCGCGCTGCAGCAGGGCACCATCGACGGGCAGGAGAATCCGATCTCGGTGCTCTCTTCGGCCAAGCTGTGGCAGGTGCAAAAGCACCTCACGCTGACCTCGCACGTCTATGCCCCCATGGCGCTGATCGTGTCGCCCAGCTTCTGGAGCAGCCTGACCGACGCGCAGAAGGCCAGCTTCACCCAGGGCGCCAAGCTGGGCGCCCTGGCCTCGCGCGCCTTCGTGGACGCCGTCGAGAAGAAGGGCGTGGAAGAGGCCAAGGGCCATGGCATGCAGGTCGTGACCACCGTGGACCAGGCTGCCTTCCGCGCCGCGCTGGAGCCGGCCTACAAGCAGTACGCGAGCAAGTTCGGCCAGAAGACGCTGGACGCGATTGCCGCGGTGAAGTAAGCCCGCCGTACCGCTTTGCATGAACCCGCCCGGCTGTGCCCGGGCGGTTTGTTTTGACCTCCTTCGACAACGGCGCCCGCGTGCGCCGACCCGCATATGCTTGATCGCGTCGAACGTATCCTGGTGGCCTGCAACCGCTGGGTGCTCATCGTGCTGCTGCTGGCCATGGCCTGCATCGTTTTTGCCAACGTGGTGTTGCGCTACACCACGGGCGACTCCATCGTCTGGGCCGAGGAAGTCGCCCGGCACATGATGATCTGGTGCACCTTCCTGGGCGCCGGCCTGGTGCTGCGCTTTGGTGGCCACGTGGCCATCGACAACCTGCACAACGCCGTGGGCCCGCGCGCAGCGCGCGCGATCCGCATCCTGGTGGTGGTGGGCGTGGGGCTGTTCTGCCTCGTGATGACGTATTTCTCGGTGCTCTACGTCTGGGCTACCCGCTTTCAGACCACGGCAGCCACTGACGTGCCCATGGCCTGGATCTATATCGCCATGCCGGTGGGCTTTGCGCTGATGTTCGCGCACCTGCTGTTCATCGCGCGCGGCTACGTGGCCGACGGCAGCTATGTCGAGTCGGGCGAAATGGGCGCCGACGCGGCGGCCTCGATCTGAGCGGGAGGACAGGAATCATGGCTCTCACGCTTTTCATCGCCGTCGTCGTACTGCTGGCACTGGGATTTCCCGTGGCCTTCGCGCTCGCCATCTCGGCGGCCCTGGCGGTCTTCGTGGGCGGGCGCTATCCGCAGCTCGTCGTGTTCAAGGAAATGTTCACGGGCATCGACAGCTTTCCGCTGATGGCCGTGCCGTTCTTCATCCTCGCGGCCGAGCTCATGTCGGGCGGCGCGCTCACGGCCGTGCTGCTGCGCTTCGCGGCGCAGTTCGTGGGGCACCTGCGCGGCGGCCTGGGCTACGCCAACGTGCTGTCGCTCACATTGTTCTCGGGCATCTCGGGCTCGGCCCTGGCCGACGCTGCGGGCCCGGGCTCGATGATGGTGAAGATGATGGACAAGGCCGGCTACTCGCGCCCCTACGCTGCCGCGCTCACGGCGAGCACGGCCATCGTGGGCCCCATCATCCCGCCCTCGGTCAGCATGATCATCTACGCGCTGCAGGACGAAAATGTCTCCGTGGGCGGGCTGTTCGTCGCGGGCTTCATCCCGGGCATCCTGATCGCGATCGCCATGGCGGCCGTGAACTGGTGGGTCTGCAAAAAGCGCGACTACCGCTCGCGCGAGCCGCGCCCGAGCGGCCGCGAGATGATGGTCACGAGCATCAAGGCCATTCCGGCGCTGCTGCTCATCGTGCTCATCATCGTGGGTATCCGCTTCGGCATCTTCACGCCCACCGAGGCCTCGGTGGTGGCCGTGTTCTACGCGCTCGTGTGCGGCAAGTGGATCTACCGCACGCTGGAATGGAAGGCGCTGCCCGGCATCGCGGCGCGCTCGGCCATGCTCACGTCGTCGGTGCTGCTGGTCATGGCCACGTCGGCAGCCTTCGCCTGGGTGCTCACGGTGGAGGGCGTTCCGCAGTACCTGTCGCAGCTCATCGTGAGCTGGCAGCTCTCGCCGGTGATGTTCCTGATTGCGGTGAACCTGCTGCTGCTGGTGTTCGGCATCTTCATGGAGCCGCTGCCGGGCGTGATGATCCTCGTGCCCATCCTCGCGCCGATCGCGAACGCGCTGGGCATCGACCCCATCCACTTCGCCATGGTCGTGATCGTCAACCTCACGCTGGGCATGATCACGCCGCCCGTAGGCGGGCTGCTGTTCGTGACGGCCGTGTCCACGCGCGTGTCGATCACGGCGCTCACGCGCGAGATGCCGCTGTTCCTCGTGGCGCATTTCCTGGTGCTGGTGCTGCTGACCTTCGTGCCGGCGCTCTCGACCTGGCTGCCGCACACGCTGGGTTTCTGAGCCGGCGCAGCCCACAAAAAAGCCCCGCAGGCGCAATGCCTGCGGGGCTTTTTTGCATTCGCGGCGGGGTGTCAGGCGAAGACGCCCGCCGTGTCCTGCATGCGCGCCGACACCTCGCCCAGGTGGTGCAGCGTGTCGCCGAAGGTCATTTCCAGCTGCGTGAGCTTCTTGAAGTAGTGGCTGCCGATGTATTCGTCGGTCACGCCGATGCCGCCGTGCAGCTGCACCGACTGCTGGCCCACGAAGCGCATGGACTGGCCCAGCTGCACCTTGGCGCGGGCCAGGGCGGCGCGGCGTTCGGGGGCGGGGGCGCCGAGCTTGAGGCTGGCGTAGTAGCTCATGGAGCGGGCCAGTTCGAGCTGCATCTTCATGTCGGCCACGCGGTGGCGCAGGGCCTGGAAGCTGGCGATGGCCACGCCGAATTGCTTGCGCTGGTTCATGTAGTCCACGGTCAGGGCCACGGTCTGGTCCATCACGCCCACGGCTTCGGCGCAGGTGGCGGCGATGCCGGTGTCCACGGCCAGTTCAAGGGCGGCCAGGCCGTCCTTGGTGACCAGTGTGGCGGCGGCGTTGGCCAGCTGGACCTCGGCGGCGCGGCTGCCGTCCTGGGTGCCGTAGCCGCTCGTGGTGACGCCGGAGGCCGCGCGCTCCACCAGGAACAGCGCGATCTGGCCGTCCAATTGCGCGGGCACGAGGAAGGCGTCGGCTTGGTCGCCGGCGGGGACTATGCTTTTGGTAGCTGTCAGCGCATATCCGGTGGGCGTTGCAGCCGCTTTTGCATCGCAAACGTCGAGGCGGTAGCGGGCCTTGCGCTCCTGGTGGGCCAGCACCACCAGGGCTTCGCCGCTGGCGATGCGCGGCAGCCAGGCGGCCTGCACGTCGGCGGGCGCGCAGCGGGAGAGCACGCTGCTGGCGATGAAGGTGTGCGCCAGGGGTTCGAGCACCATGCCACGGCCCAGTTCTTCCATGGCCACCATGGCGTCGATGGCGCCCTGGCCCATGCCGTCGTGCTGTTCGGGCACCGTGAGGGCGGTGAGGCCCAGCTCGGCCAGTTCGCCGTAGGCGGCGCGGTCGAAGCCGCCAGCGGCGACGATGGCGCGGCGGCGCTCGAAGGTGTAGCCCTTGTCCACCCACTTGCGCACGGCGTCGCGCAGTTGCTGCTGGTCGTCAGAAAAATCGAAATCCATGTTCTTGTCTCCTCAGCCCAGAACCGTTTGAGCGACGATGTTGCGTTGCACTTCGTTCGAGCCACCGTAGATGGTGGTCTTGCGCATGTTGAAGTAGGTGGAGGCCAGCGGCGCATGGGCCACGCTGCCGCCGGGGAAGTCGCCTTGCCAGCCCGCTTCCATGGCTTCCTCGATGAAGGGCAGGGCGAAGGGGCCGGCGGCCAGCATCATCAGCTCGGCGTAGCGCTGCTGGATCTCGCTGCCCTTGATCTTGAGCAGGCCCGCGATGTCGAGCGAGTTCTTGCCGCTCTTCTCGGCCGAGAGCACGCGCAGCACCAGCATTTCGAGTGCGACGATGTCCACTTCGAGCAGCGCGATCTGGTCGCGAAAGCGCATGTCGTCCCACAGGCCTTCGTTTCTGGCGATGCGCTTGAGGCGCTCGAGCTCGCGCTTGCTGCGGTTCACGTCGGCGATGTTGGTGCGCTCGTGGCTGAGCAGGTGCTTGGCGTAGGTCCAGCCCTTGTTCTCCTCGCCGATGAGGTTCTCGGCGGGCACCTCGACGTTGTCGAAGAAGACCTCGTTGACCTCGCACTCGCCGTCGAGCAGCTTGATCGGGCGCACCGTGACGCCGGGGCTCTTCATGTCGAGCAGCAGGAAGGAGATGCCCGTCTGCGGCTTGCCCTCGTTGCTGGTGCGCACGAGGTTGAACATCCACTCGCCGTACTGGCCCAGCGTGGTCCAGGTCTTCTGGCCGTTGACGATGTACTTGTCGCCCACGCGCTCGGCGCGCGTCTTGACGCTGGCCAGGTCCGAGCCCGAGCCGGGCTCGCTGTAGCCCTGGCTCCACCAGACCTCGCCGCTGGCGATGCCGGGCAGGAAGCGCTTTTGCTGCTCGGGCGTGCCATAGGCCATGATGACCGGGGCCACCATCACCGGCCCGAAGGGCACGATGCGCGGGGCGCCGGCCAGGGCGCATTCCTCTTCAAACAGGTGCTTTTGCACGGCGGTCCAGCCCGGGCCGCCGAACTGCTGGGGCCAGCCAAAGGCCAGCCAGCCCTTTTTGCCGAGTATCCTGGCCCAGCCCTGCATGTCCTCGCGCGTCAGGCGCAGGGCGTTGTGGACTTTGTGGGCGATGTGCGCGGGCAGATGGGCGCGCACCCAGGTGCGTACCTCTTCGCGGAACGCCTGCTCTTCGGGGGTGAATGCGAGATCCATGCGGTAGTCTCCAGTGAAGCGGTATTTGTAGCACGACCGTTCGTTTTAGTCCTGTCCGGGTGGTGACAACGGTGCGGCGGCCTGCGGCTGCACGCCCAGTTCGGCGCACAGGCGGCGCACCGTGGCCTGCAGGGCGGCGACTTCGGCCTCCAGGGCCTGCACGCGCGCCTGCAGTGCCGCGCCGGCGGGAGCGGCGCCGGGGCTGGCGGCGGCTGCGGCGGCCTGCAGGGCCTGCATGTCCACGGGGCCGCACAGCAGGTGGGCCCAGCGCGGCTCGCGGGTGCCCGGGGCGCGCGGCAGCAGCGCCACCAGGGGGCCGCCCTTGTCCGCGCTGCGCTCGTGCAGCTCGTCCAGAAAGGCCTCGACCGAGGAGATGTCGGCAAAGCGGTGCCAGCGCTCGGCGTTGATGCGCAGCTCACCTGCCGTCTGCGGGCCGCGCAGCATCAGGAGGCCCAGCAGCACGGCCGACTGGTCGGGCACGCCCACGCCGCGCGGGAAGTTGTGCTCCCAGCGCGTGGCGCGCTGGCCGCTGATCTCCACGGCCAGCGAGAGCCGGCGCAGCGATTCGAGCGCTTCCTGCGCCTCGCCGTCGGCCACCTGCATCACGGGATCGCGGCTGCTTTTCTGGTTGCAGCCCGTGACCAGGGCATTGAGCGTGAGCGGGTAGCTGTCGGGCACGGTGCGCGCCTTTTCGAGCAGGGTGGCGAGCACGCGGGCTTCCACGGCGGTGAGGGGGCGCTGGCGGGGATCGAAGGGCATGGGTCAGTCCGGGATAATCCGGGGCAAATGAAGAACATCGTGATTTTGATCTCCGGCGGCGGCTCCAACATGGCCGCCATCGTGCGCGCGGCGCAGCAGCAGGACTGGGAGCGCCGCCTGGGCGCCCGCGTGGCGGCCGTGGTGAGCAACAAGGCCGACGCCAAGGGCCTGGCCTACGCGCGCGAGCAGGGCATTGCCACCGAGGTGCTGGACCACAAGGGCTTCGAGAGCCGCGAGGCCTTCGACGCCGCGCTTGCGCAGGTCATCGACCGCTACGATCCCGCGCTCGTCGTGCTCGCGGGGTTCATGCGCATCCTTACGCCGGGCTTTGTCGCGCACTACGCGGGGCGGCTGACCAACATCCACCCCTCGCTGCTGCCCGCCTTCACGGGGCTGCACACGCACCAGCGCGCCATCGACGCGGGGTGCAAGTTCGCGGGCTGTACGGTGCACCTGGTGACGGCCGAGCTCGATGTGGGCCCCATTCTCGACCAGGCCGTGGTACCGGTGCTGGAGGGCGACACGGCCGACGCGCTGGCCGCGCGCGTGCTCACACAGGAGCATGTGATCTACCCGCGCGCCGTGGCGGGGTTGCTTCAAAAATTGTAGCTTAAGGCGCAGATTGATAGCGCGCTACGGGCCTGCGGGGGCTCAGGCTTGCGGCGCAAAGCGCGGCTGGCGCACGCCGTTTACCACCACCGCCTCGGTGAACATGGCCGCGGGCCGCACCCACAGGCCGCGCTCGCCGTAGAGCGCGCGGTACACCACCATGGGCTCCAGCGTCTCGCTGTGGCGGGCGGTGCCCAGCACCTCGTAGAGACCGCCCTTGTAATGGCGATACAGCCCGGGGGGCACGGCGGGCAGGGGCGGCAGGTCGGTGTCGGTCAACATGGCATGGAGTGCGGTAGAGGGCCGCCATCCTAGCAATGCCCGTGGGTTCGCCGGGACGGCGCTGCAATGGGACAATCGCCCCCATGCATCCCAAAGCTCTTCTGGACGCCTGCGCCGAACTGGTCAGGCTCACCTTGACGTTTGAACACCCGGCCGATGCCGTGGTGTCGCGCTATTTCCGTGAACACCGTGCGCTCGGCCCCCGCGAGCGCGCCACCCTGGCCGAGACCGTCTACACCGTGCTGCGCAAGAAGCTGCTGTACGAGCAGCTCGCGCGCTCGGGCTCGGGCCCCAAGGAGCGGCGCCTGGCCATCCTGGGCTTCCATGGCCCGCGCGACTTCCTCAAGAGCGCGCTGTCCGAGCAGGAGCGGACCTGGGTCGATGCCTGCGACGGTGTGCGCGACGACGAACTGCTCGAACCCCAGCGCCACAACCTGCCCGAATGGCTGGTCGCGCCGCTCAAGGCCCAGCTCGGCGACGGCTTCTGGCCGCTGGTGGACAGCCTGTCGCAAAGCGCCCCGCTGGACCTGCGCGTCAACGCCTTGACGGCAAAACGGGCTGATGTGCAGAAGGAACTGGCGAAGGCAGCTATTAAATCGGTAGCGACTCCGTACTCGCCCTGGGGCCTGCGCGTCGAGGGCAAACCAGCCCTCACCAAGGTGGATGCGTTCCAGCGCGGCGCCATCGAGGTGCAGGACGAGGGCTCGCAGCTGCTCGCGCTGCTGCTCGACGCCAAGCGCGGCGAGATGGTGGTGGACTTCTGTGCCGGCGCGGGTGGCAAGACCCTGGCCATCGGTGCGCAGATGCGCAACACGGGGCGCCTTTATGCCTTCGACGTGTCGGGCCACCGGCTCGACGCGCTCAAGCCGCGCCTGGCGCGCTCGGGCCTGTCGAACGTGCACCCGGCCGCCATCGCCCACGAGCGCGACGAGCGCGTGAAGCGCCTGGCCGGCAAGATCGACCGCGTGCTGGTCGATGCGCCGTGCTCGGGCCTGGGCACGCTGCGCCGCAACCCCGACCTCAAGTGGCGCCAGTCGCTCCAGGCCGTGCAGGAGCTCACGGCCAAGCAGACGGCCATCCTCGATAGCGCCGCGCGCCTCGTGAAGCCGGGCGGGCGCCTCGTGTACGCCACCTGCAGCGTGCTGCCCGAGGAAAACGAGGCCATCGCGGAGGCTTTTGCGGCGGCCCACCCCGACTTCGTGCCGCTCGAGGCGGGAGAATTGCTCGCGCAGCTCAAGGTGGAGCAGGCCACAGACCTGTGCAGTGGCGGCGACAGCGGCATGCGCTACCTGCGCTTGTGGCCGCACCGGCACCAGACGGACGGATTCTTTGCCGCGATCTGGGCCAAAAAGGCGTGAAACGGCGGTAAGTCAGCGTAAATCCTAGGGATTGGCTGAACCAACCGCAGGGGCGGCATTCTAAAATCAAGGGTTAGCCTCCGCCGTGGGCGGTGGCCCCCTTGCTTATGGAAAAGGTTACTCCCCCTATGCTGTTACCCGATTGGGCCGTGCTGAACGCTGCCATTGACTGGCTGGCCCATGGACTGTGGAATCTGTCCTGGTGGCAGATCGTTCTCTACACCCTGGCGACGACGCACATCACCATCGCGGCCGTCACCATCTTCCTGCACCGCTGCCAGGCGCACCGCGCGCTGGACCTGGGGCCGGTGCCGTCGCATTTCTTCCGTTTTTGGCTCTGGATTGGCACGGGCATGGTGACCAAGGAGTGGGTGGCCATCCACCGCAAGCACCACGCCAAGTGCGAAACGCCCGACGACCCGCACAGCCCGCAGACGCGCGGCCTCGACACCGTGATGTGGAAGGGCGCCGAGCTCTACCGCGCCGAGGCGAAGAACGCCGACACGCTCAAGAAGTTCGGCCACGGCACGCCCGACGACTGGATGGAGCGCAACGTTTACAGCCGCTTCTCGTGGCAGGGTGTGGGCTTCATGCTCATCCTGAACCTGGTGCTGTTTGGCGCGGCCGGCGCGGCCGTGTGGGCCGTGCAGATGGCATGGATTCCGTTCTGGGCTGCTGGCGTGGTCAACGGCGTGGGCCATTTCTGGGGCTACCGCAACTTCGAGGCGCAGGACGCCTCCACCAACCTCGTGCCCTGGGGACTGGTGATTGGCGGCGAGGAGCTGCACAACAACCACCACACCTACCCCACGGCGGCCAAGTTCTCGGTCAAGCCCTACGAGTTCGACGTCGGCTGGGTCTACATCAGCCTCATGCGCCGGATTGGCTGGGCCACCGTCAAGAAGGTGCCGCCCAAACTGCAACTGGGCGCCGTCAAGCCCGTGGCCGACGAGAAGACGCTGGAGGCCCTGATCGCCAACCGCTACGAGGTCATGGCCGGCTACGCGCGCGGCGTGCGCCAGGCCTGCAAGGACGAGATCGCTGCCCTCAAGGCGCGCAAGGCCGACGTGTCCGCCGTATCGACGATGAAGGCCGCCAAGCGCTGGCTGCACCGCGACGCCGAGAAGGTGCCGGCGCGCGCGCAACCGCAGCTGGCCCAGGTGCGCGCGTCCCATCCTGCGCTCGACAAGATGGTGACCATGCGCGAAGAACTGCGCCAGCTCTGGCTCAATACCTCGCACTCGCGCGAGCAGCTCACGGCCGATTTGCAGGCCTGGTGCCGCCGGGCGGAAGAGAGCGGCATCGCCGCGCTCAAGGAGTTTTCCCTGAAGCTGCGCGCGGCCCACGCCTGAGCCAGTGCGCGCAGTGCCGATCTCCGGGGCCGAAGTCGGTTTCTGGAGATCGGATCGGCCATAAAAAAAACCGCCGGACTTGCGCCAGGCGGTTTTTTTGTGGTTCAGGAAACCGGCTGAATTACTTCAGCTTGATTTCCTTGTACTCGACGTGCTTGCGAGCCTTGGGATCAAACTTCATGATCGCCATCTTCTCGGGCATCGTCTTCTTGTTCTTGGTGGTGGTGTAGAAGTGGCCGGTACCCGCAGTGGATTCCAGCTTGATCTTGTCGCGTC
>JAYSFC010000079.1:0-17924 GCA_041913505.1 Acidovorax sp. | reverse complement strand
GCATCTACGAAGCCCCCGGCATGGCGCTGCTGCACATCGCCTACGAGCGCCTGGTGACCGGCATCCACAACGAGGACACCATCGAGCAGTACCGCATCAACGGCCTGCGCCTCGGCCGCCTGCTGTACCAGGGCCGCTGGTTCGACCCCCAGGCCATCATGCTGCGCGAGACGGCCCAGCGCTGGGTGGCACGCGCCATCACCGGCACCGTGACGCTGGAGCTGCGCCGCGGCAACGACTACAGCCTGCTGAACACCGAAAGCCCCAACCTGACCTACGCACCCGAGCGCCTGTCGATGGAGAAGGTGGAGGACGCGCCGTTCAGCCCCGCCGACCGCATCGGCCAGCTGACCATGCGCAACCTCGACATCTCCGACACGCGCGACAAGCTCGGCGTGTACTCGCGTGCCGGCCTGCTGTCGCTGGGCGGCAATGCGGCGCTAGCGCAGCTCGAAGGTGAAGGCGCAAAAAAATAAGCGCCAAATCGACCCCCAGCGCTTTCCAGACAAGCGCTGGCAGCTATCGAAATAAAAGCAACCGCCCGGCTTCACCGCCGGGCGGTTTTGTTTTTACGATAGCCGCTTCAACCATTCCCAAGAGAGAAGCCATGAGCGAACAACAACCGCAAGCGCAACGCGTGGCCGTTGTGGTGGCCGGCGGCAGCGGCATGGGTGCCGCCGCGGCGAGAAAGCTGCACGAGGCGGGCTTCGCCCTCGGCGTTCTGTCGTCTTCCGGCAAAGGCGAGGCACTGGCCCACGAACTGGGCGGCGTGGGCGTAACCGGCTCCAACCAAAATGTGGCCGACCTGCAGAAACTGGTGGACGCGGTGGTGCAGCGCTGGGGCCGCATCGACGTGCTGGTCAACGGCGCGGGCCATGGCCCCAAGGGCAAGCTGCTGGAGATCAGCGACGAGGACTGGATCAAGGGGATGGAGGTCTATTTCCTCAACGTGGTGCGCGCCACGCGGCTGGTGGCGCCCCTCATGCAGCGCCAGGGCGGGGGCAGCATCATCAACATCTCGACGGCCTGGGCGTTCGAGCCCTCGGCGCTGTTCCCCACCTCGGCCGTGGCGCGCTCGGGGCTGGCGGCATTCACCAAGATCTTCTGCGACGAGTACGGCCGCCACAACATCCGCATGAACAACGTGCTCCCCGGCTGGATCGACAGCCTGCCGCAGACCGAGGAGCGCCGCCAGGCCGTGCCGCTGCAGCGCTACGGCCGGGCCGAGGAGATCGGCGCGACCGTGGCCTTTCTGGCCTCGGAGGGCGCGGCCTACATCACGGGACAGAACATCCGCGTGGATGGCGGGCTGATGCGCAGCGTGTGAACCCCTGTCTCAGGATGCCGCCGCCGCGGGGACTGCATCCTGGTGCATCGCGCGCACGATGGCGGCCAGCGCCACGCCATAGGCAGGCACGAACAGCAACAGGCTCACCGTGAGTTTGATCACGTAGTCCACCAGGGCGATCTCCCCCCAGTGCGCTGCCATGAAGGCATCCGGGCTGCGCCAGAACGCGATGGAGAAGAACGCCGCCGTATCGAGCGCCTGCCCGAACACCGATGCGGCCGCGGGCGCCAGCCACCATGCGCGGCTTTGCTGGCGGATGCGATCGAACACCTGGATGTCGAGCAACTGCCCCAGCACATAGGCCGCGAAGCTGGCGAACGCGATGCGGAACACGAAGGTGTTGAAGTCGCCCAGGGCGCCCCAGCCGTTGAAGTGCCCTTCGTGGAACAGCACGCCCACGATGTACGAGGCCACCAGCGCCGGCAGCATGGCCCGCGTGATGACGCGCCGCGCGGGCAGCTTGCCGATCAGCCGCACCGTCAGGTCGGTGGCCAGGAAGATGAACGGGAAACTGAACGCCCCCCAGGTGCTGTGAAAGCCCAGCAGCGTGATGGGCAACTGCACCAGGTAGTTACTGGCGATGACGATGGCGATGTGGAACGCCACCAGGAGGGAGAGATACAGCGGCACGCGCGATGGCGGCGCCTGAACGGATGTCATGGCAATCCTTTTTGGTGAATGGGGGCGAGGGAACCCATGTTGCGAAAGGCGGGGATTGTACCGCTTGGCCTCTGGTCTACCCCTGTGTACGCCCTCTTCTGCGTATAGTGGCACCGAGTCGGCCCGCCCCTGTCACAACCAACCGCTGCCGCACGTCTTATGGGCATGCGCATGACAACGCCCTCCACCCTGGACCCGCACACCACCGTTTTCCAGCAGCACCGCCCGCGCCTGGCCGGCGTGGCCTACCGGATGCTGGGCAGCCGCGCCGATGCCGACGACGTGCTGCAGGACGCCTGGCTGCGCTGGCAGGCCACGCCGCTCGAACGGGTGCACACCGCCCAGGCCTGGCTGGTGACCACGGTCACGCGGCTGTGCGTGGACCGGCTGCGCGCCGCGCGCACCGAACGCGAGGCCTACGACGGCCCCTGGCTGCCCGAGCCCTGGATCGCCCCCGCGTCGGCGCCGCCTGCCGACACACGTGCCGAGCTGGCCAGCGACCTGTCGGTGGCACTGCTCGTGGTGCTGGAGAGCCTCACGCCCGACGAACGCGCCGCCTTCCTGCTGCATGACGTGTTCGACAGCGACTATCCCGAGGTAGCCACCGTACTGGGCAAGAGCGAGGCGGCCTGCCGCCAGCTCGTGCACCGCGCGCGCACCCAGGTACGCCAGCGCAAGACCCGCTTCACGGCCACGCCCGAAGCCTCGCGCGCACTGATCGAGCGCTTCGTGCAAGGCATGCAGACACAGGACCACGCGGCGCTGCTCGCGCTGTTCGCCGAAGACGCGCGGTGGACTGCCGACGGTGGCGGCAAGGTGCGCGCGGCCAGCAAGGTGCTGCATGGCCCGCGCGCGCTCACGCGCCTGGCCGTGGCCGTGTGGCGCGTATACCTTCAGCACCGCCGGATCGAGCCCGTGCAGGTCAACGGCGCGCCCGGCCTGCTGCTGCGCGACGACGGCGGCGTGCGCTCGGTCATGGCCTTCGAAACCGACGGCACGCACATCCACGCCGTGTACTCGGTCCTCAACCCCGACAAGCTGCGCGGCCTGTAAGCCGCGCCGCGGCCCTCTTTTGTCAACCCCCGCAAGGAGAAAACCATGGCCCATGCCCAGCGCATAGACCTGCCCCGCAACCACCCCGCCAGCTACGCCGCCATGTCCGGCCTGCAAAAGCACGTCAACGCGGGCAGCCTGCCCATCCAGCTGCACGAGCTCGTGAAGATGCGGGCCTCGCAGATCAACGGCTGCGCCTTCTGCCTCGACCTGCACGCCCGCGTGGCGCGCGAGCACGGCGAAAGCGACCGCCGCCTGCACTTGCTCAATGCCTGGCGCGAGAGCGGCGTGTTCGACGCGCGCGAATGCGCAGCCCTGGCCTGGACCGAGGCACTCACACGCGTGGAACAGTCGCAAGTGCCGGATGCCGTGTACGAAGAAGTGCGCGCACAGTTCAGCGAGGCGGAGATCGTGGAGCTGTCGATGGCGATCGTGGCGATCAATGGCTGGAACCGGCTCATGGTGGCGTTCCGCACCCCGCCCGGGGGCCACACGCCACGCTGAGGCAGTCCGGAACCATTGCCCCCCATGCGCGATCCAACCACATGCCGCCAGCCACGGTTGCGGCGGTAGGAGGTAGCAGCCATGAAGCAGATGAAACATTGGCAGGACCCGCTCAATGCCCTCTTGGGCGCCTGGCTGGCTCTGTCGCCCTGGGTTCTGGGTTACCAGGATCAGATGACCCCCACCGCCAACGGTGTGGTCATCGGCTTGGCCCTCATTGCCGCGGCGCTCGGAGCGATTTTCGTGCCCCGGGCCTGGGAGGAATGGACCGAGGGCGTGCTGGGGCTGTGGATGATCGTCTCGCCCTGGGTGCTGGGCTTCAGCATGCACATGGACGCCATGCGCAACGCCGTGGTCTCGGGCATCGTGGTCCTCGGGCTCGCCCTCTGGGTGGTGAGCATCGACAAGGACTACTACCCCTTCCGGCACGACAGCACGGCGCACTGACGCGGTGCCGGAACGAAAAAACCGCCCCCAGGGCGGTTTTTTTGCCTTTTTGGCCGCATGCGCTTATGCAGCGGTCTTTTTACGCTATCAAAAACAGAGCTTTTTGCAGCACACGCTCACACCACCACGGGCTCGGGCTCCAGGCGGATGCCGAAGCGCTCGTACACGCTGGTCTGGATGGCGCGGGCCAGGGTCATGACCTCGCCGCCCGTCACGCTGTCGGCCCCGCGCCCGCGGTTGACCAGCACCAGGGCCTGCTTCTCGTACACGCCGGCCTTGCCCACGCTTTTGCCCTTCCAGCCGCAGGCATCGATGAGCCAGCCCGCGGCGAGCTTGATGGTGCCGTCGGGCATGGGGTAGTGCACGATCTTGGGTTCGCGCGCGATGATGTCGGCGCACTGCTCGGGGGTCACCGTGGGGTTCTTGAAAAAGCTGCCCGCGTTGCCCACCACGGCCGGATCGGGCAGCTTGGCGCGCCGGATTTCGCACACCCAGTCGAAGATCTGCTGCGCCGTGGGATGCTCCACGCCGGCTTCGGCGCGTTTTCTCTCCAGATCGAGGTAGCCCAGCTCGGGGCGCCACTCCTTGGGCAGCCACAAGCGCACGTGGGTAATGACGGCACGCCCCGACAGCCCCATGCCCCGGTGCAGGCCGCCGCCCTCGTGCGGGGCCCGCGGCGCCGCGTGTTTGAACACCGAGTCACGGTAGCCGAAGGCGCACTGCGCGGCGTCGAGCGTGAAGGGCTGGCCCGTGGCCAGGTCGATGGCGGCGAGCGAGTGGAAGCGGTCCTGCAGTTCCACGCCATAGGCGCCGATGTTCTGCACGGGCGCCGCGCCCACGGTGCCGGGGATCAGCGCCAGATTCTCCAGGCCCGGGTAGCCCTGGGCCAGCGTCCAGGCCACGGTTTCGTGCCAGATCTCGCCCGCGCCGGCCTCGACGATCCAGGCCTTGTCGGTTTCCTCAAGCAGGCGCAGCCCCTTGATCTCCATCTTGAGCACCACGGGCTTGACATCGCCCGTGAGCACGATGTTGCTGCCACCGCCCAGCACGAACAGGGGCTGGCGCGCCAGTCGGTGGTCGGCCAGCAGGTCGTGCACGTCCTGCACCGAGCGCACACGCACCAGCGTGTGGGCGCGCGCCACGATGCCGAAGGTGTTGCAGGGCTGGAGGGGGGCGTTTTTCTCGACTAACATCGCCTGGATTGTCGCATCGGGCCCTCCCCGGCCCCCGGCGCGCCCCGTTTTCCCACCAGAGACCCAGAGTTCTGCTATGCCTTCTTTTGATACCGTTTGCGAAGCCAATTTCGTGGAAGTGAAAAACGCGGTCGAGAACACCGCCAAGGAAATCGGCACCCGCTTCGATTTCAAGGGCACTTCCGCCGCCATCGAGCTCAAGGACAAGGAAATCACGCTGTTCGGCGACGCTGATTTCCAGCTCACCCAGGTCGAGGACATCCTGCGCAACAAGCTCACCAAGCGCAGCGTGGACGTGCGCTTCCTCGACGTGCAGAAGGCCCAGAAGATCGGCGGCGACAAGCTCAAGCAGGTCGTGAAGGTGAAGAACGGCATCGAGAGCGAACTGGCCAAGAAGATCCAGAAGCTGCTGAAAGAAAGCAAGCTCAAGGTGCAGGCCGCCATCCAGGAGGAAAAAGTGCGCGTCACCGGTGCCAAGCGCGACGACCTGCAGACCGCCATGGCGCTGATCCGCAAGGAGATTGCCGACGTGCCGCTGTCGTTCGACAACTTCCGCGACTGACCCCTCCCGTCCACGCCCCATGCGCCCCTACGCCTTTCTGGCCGCCTCCGTATTGCTGGCCACGCCCCTGCTCGCGGCCGCCCAGGCCGTGGCGCTCAGCGGCATCCTGGGCAGCAAGGCCCTGCTGGTGGTTGACGGCGGCACGCCCCGCGCCCTGGCTGCGGGTGAAGAGCACAAGGGCGTGAAGGTCGTCTCCGTGGGGCGCGAGGAGGCCGTGGTGCTCATCGGCACCGACCGCCGCACGCTGCGCATGGGGGAAGCCCCCGTGAGCGTGGGCGCCGGCGCCGCGGGCCGGCGCGTGGTGCTGATTGCCGACAGCCGGGGCCACTTCGTCCACAGCGGCACCATCAACGGCCAGACCATGCAGTTCATGGTGGACACGGGCGCCAGCACCGTGGCCATCAGCCGCCCCGACGCCGAGCGCATGGGCCTGGACTACCAGAGCGGCCAGCCCGTGAACCTGGGCACCGCCAACGGCGTGGCCCAGGGCTGGCGCGTGCGGCTAGACACTGTGCGCATCGGCGACGTGTCGGTGTATGGCGTCGACGCCATCGTCACCCCCCAGCCCATGCCCTTCGTGCTGCTGGGCAACAGCTTTCTGTCCGAATTCCACATGACCCGCACCGGTGAACAGATGGTGCTGGAAAAGCGCCGCTGACCCACCTATGCTGCCCCACGAAAGCGCCCCCTCCAATGACCAGTACGAGGACCTGCTAGGCCTGTGGTCTGACCTGGAGTCTGCCCTGTCCGTGCTGCTTTCGCGGCCGCTGCAGGTGCAGGACTTCGGCGCCAAGGTGCGCCAGCTGGACCACTGGCTGCAGGAGCTCGTGGCGCACGACATCGACGCTGCGCTCTACCTCATGTTCCAGCTCGCCTCCACCTCGACGGTGGGCTATAGCGCCTCGCACGCGCTGGTGTGCGGCACGCTGTGCCACATCCTCGCGCAAGAGTTCCAGCTGCCCCCGGCCGAACGCGACAGCCTGGTGCGTGCCGCACTCACCATGAACATCGGCATGACGCAGCTGCAGGATCAGTTGGCCGAGCAGCGCGAACGCCCCAGCGCCATCCAGCAGGAAGCCATCCGCAACCACCCACGCGAGAGCCAAGCCTTGCTCACGCGCCTTTTCGTGCAGGACCCACTCTGGCTCGACGTGGTGGGTCAGCACCATGCCGGCATCTCCGAGCGCACGGCCCTGGCCGGGCAGTCGCCCCAGGACCGGCTCACGCGCATCCTGGGCACCATCGACCGCTATGCGGCCATGATCAGCCCGCGCAAGTCGCGCGCGGGCCGCAGCGCCACCGACTCGGTGCGTGCCATCGTGGGCCAGGAGGTGGATCAGCGCGACGAGGTCAGCTACACCCTGGTGCGCACCATCGGCCTGTGCCCGCCCGGCACCTTCGCGCGCCTGGACAACGGCGACACGGCCGTGGTGCTGCGCCGCAGCCACCAGGCCAACGCCCCGCTGGTCGCGAGCATTCTCGACAGCGCCGGACACCCCCGGCACGAGCCCCGGCTGCACCACACCGCCGATGGAAAGCGGCGGCTGCAGTCGGCCCTGGCGCGCTCGGCCGTGACGGTGGAGCTGGACCACCGCACCATGGTGCGCCTGGGCCTCTATGCCGCGCGGCACAGCGAGGAGCTGTGCAACATGGTCACCGTACCAGGCACTCTGGTCTGAGCGCCGACGGCGCACACCCGGTGCTTCAGGGCCTCAGTGCTTCTTTGCGGTGCCGGCCTTGGCCTTCGCCTTGCCCTGGCCCAGCTTGGATTCGGTGCCCGCGATGAGGCGCTGGATGTTCTCCCGGTGCCGCCAGGCCAGCAGCGTGGCCATCACGCCGATAGCCACTGCGATCGGGGTCTCTGCGTACCACAGCACTCCGCCAGCCATCAGGTAGTACACGGGCGCGAACACGGCCGCCACCAGCGAGGCCAGCGACGAATACCGGAAGAACACCGCGATGATGAGCCAGGTGAGCGCCGAGGCCAGGCCCAGCCAGGGGCTGAAGCCCAGCAGCACCCCCAGCGCCGTGGCCACGCCCTTGCCCCCCACGAAGCGGAAGAACACCGGCCACAGGTGGCCCAGGAAGGCCGCCAGGCCCACGAGCGCCACAGTGCCCTCCTCCAGGCCGTAGGGCTTACAGAACCCTTGCACCAGCACCACGGGCAGCCAGCCCTTCGCCGCGTCGAGCAGCAGCGTGACGACAGCGGCTGCCTTGGAGCCCGATCGCAACACGTTCGTGGCACCGGGGTTCTTGCTGCCGTAGGTGCGCGGGTCCGACAGGCCCATCACGCGGCTCACGATCACGGCGAACGACAAGGAACCCAGCAGGTAGGCGGCGATGGTCGCCAGGGCGGAATAGGCAAGGGACACGGGAGGACTCTCTCGAAAGCGGGCGAATTGGAATGGTTATGGGGCCGCTCGGGGAGCGCATTCGCGCTCGCGGCGCTCCCCATTTTGCCATTCGCCGTACCCCCGGCCGGCCGGATCAGGCCGCCCCCGGCTCCCCAGCCGCAGGGGCGTGCATGCCCTCGCGCGCCCACTCGATGCGGTTGCGCCCGCCCGCCTTGCCGCGGTAGAGCGCGGCATCGGCCTGCTGCACGGCACCGTCAAATCCGTCCCGGCCGCGGAAGGGCTGCGACACCCCGATGGTCACGGTGCAGTGCAACTCCCCGTCCATCATCGGCATGGGCGCGGCTTGCTGCGCGATGGTGGACCGCAAGCGCTCGGCCAGGTGCCGCACGCCGTCCTCATCCGCGCCGAAGCAGACGAGCACGAACTCCTCGCCCCCCATGCGGCTGGCCAGGTCGCCGCGCCGCAGCGCGTGCCGCAGCAGCCCGGCCACATGGCACAGAACCATGTCTCCGGCCTGGTGGCCATGGGTGTCGTTGATGCGCTTGAAGTGGTCGATGTCGAGCATCAGCAGGCGCGCCGGCGCCGCGCTGCGCGAGCGAAAATGCCCTTCCAGCCCCGCCAGCAGGCCGCGCCGGTTCAGCAGCTGCGTCAACGGATCGCGCTCCGCGGTGGCCCGCAGCGCGTCGGTCAAGCGGCGCAGCACCAGCCAGATCATGGACAGCGCCAGCACCGTGGCGAGGAAGGACATGTAGATATAGAACACGACCTGGAAGCGGTGCTCCATGCCCAGCGCCTCCAGCCCGCCCCGCGCTACCAGCACGCCCTTGATGGCGTTCAGCACGCACAGCCCGCCGATCAACAGCGCGAACAGCGCCATCTCCACGCGCAGGTCTTTGGCCATGCTGCGCATGGCCTGGACCACGGCCACCGTCATGGCCAGGAAGACCGCCGCCGAAGCGAACGACAGCATGGCGTAGCGCGCGACCGACCCCGCAAGCCACTGCACCAGCACCTGCGCTGCCGCATAGCCCAGCCCCAGCAGGAACAGGGGCTTCAGCAAGGGCGTGGAGCGGCCAAAGAACCGCAGGGCCCCCACCCAGTACACCAGGGGCACGCACAAGGTCAACGTATGGTTGACCACGCTCAGCGCATTCCAGCCTGGCGGGCCACCCAGCAGTTGCAGCACATAGGCGGCGCCCAGCATGGCATTGCCCACGGCAAAGGCATCCATGCCCAGCTTCTGGCCTTGCAGGCGTGTGCTGATCAGCCAGAACATCACGGCAAAGCACAGCAAATGCACGCACAGCATGCCGACGATGACGGTTGCAACCATGCCCGCAGCCTACCCGCGCCCTATCAGCACCGTATCCGCACCTTACCCACGCCCTGCCGCCTCGTCGCCCAGCGCGCACTGCACGGGCTTCGCGCCCAGCAGCCGCACGCACACCTGCGGGTCGATCTGCACCAGAAACCCGCGCCGCCCGCCGTTGATGGCAATGCGCGGCAGCGCGAGGATGCTCTCCTCGATGAACACCGGCATGTCCTTGCGCGTACCGAACGGCGAAGTGCCGCCCACCAGGTACCCGCTATGACGGTTGGCCACCTCGGGCTTGCAGGGCTCCACACTCTTGGCACCGATCTGGCGCGCGAGGTTCTTGGTGGACACCTTGCAGTCGCCATGCATCAGCACGATGAGCGGCCGGGCATCCTGGTCCTGCATCACGAGCGTCTTGACCACCATGTGCTCATCGAGCCCCAGTTGCCGCGCCGACTCCTCGGTGCCGCCGTGCTCCACGTAGTCGTAAGGGTGCTCGGTGAATTCCACCTTCGCTGCGCGCAGCATCTGCGTGGCAGGTGTTTCGCTGACGTGGGCGGCCTTGTCTTTTTTCGCCATTTTCTTTTCAAAAATAGTAGCTGCCCGCGCTTTCCGGGAAAGCACGAGCGACACTTTTCAGGCCTATCACTGGGCGGGGTCGCGCAGCTCCCAGCGCACGGCATCGATCGCGGCGAGCAGTTCGGGCGACAGCGTGGTGCCCCAGGCGTCCAGGTCCTCGTCGAGCTGCGCGAGCGTGGTCACGCCGATGATGGTGCTGGCCACGCGCCAATTCTGGTAGCAGAAAGCCAGCGCCATCCGTGCGGGTGAAAGGCCGTGGTCGCGCGCGAGCTGGTTGTAGCGCCGCGCGGCGGCCAGCGCCTCAGGGCGGCCCCAGCGCTGCTTGCGCGATGCCTCGAACTTCGCCAGGCGCGCCTGCTGCGGGGCCCGCGCGTCGGCCGGGGAGTGCTCATCGTACTTGCCGGTGAGCGTGCCGAACGCCAGCGGCGAATAGGCCAGCAGCGACACGCCCAGCCGGTGGCAGCTCTCGTCCATGGCGTTTTCCCAGCTGCGGTTGACGAGGCAGTACGGGTTCTGCACCGACACCACGCGCGGCAGGCCGTGCTGCTCGGCCAGGCGCACGAACTCATGCACGCCGTAGGGCGTCTCGTTGGACAGGCCCACGTAGCGGATCTTGCCCGCCTTGACGAGCGCGGCCAGCGCCTCGAGCTGCGCGTGGATCGGCGTGGCGGAGGTTTCCTTTGCAGGGTCGTAGTAAAGCGTGCCGAAGACGGGCACGTGCCGCTCGGGCCAGTGGATCTGGTAGAGATCGATCACGTCGGTCTGCAGCCGACGCAGGCTGGCCTCGCACGAGGCCACGATGTCGGCCGCCGTCATGCCCTTGCCCTCGCGGATCCAGGGCATGCCACGCGAGGGGCCCGCGACCTTGCTTGCCAGCACAACCTTGCTGCGCATGCCGGGGCGGCTGGCGAACCAGCGGCCGATGATGGATTCCGTTGCGCCATAGGTGGCCTCGCGCGCGGGCACGGCGTACATCTCGGCGGTGTCGATGAAGTTCACGCCGCGCCCAAGCGCGCGGTCAAGGATGGCGTGCGCGTCTGGCTCGTCCACCTGCTCGCCGAAGGTCATGGTGCCAAGGCAGATGGGGGTGACATGCAGATCGCTCTGCCCAAGGGGAAGGGTGTTCATGCGCTCATTTTCCGAAACAAGCGTCACAGTGTACGGATTCAGCGCCTTTGGCGCTGCGCAAGGATGTGCTGATCCAGCCCTCCAGAAACAGCATGGTGCGCGGGCTTGACGCCCTCCTTGAACCCTCCTTGAACAGATGCTTGGCCGATGCGCAGCGCAGTGGGCGGCGGCCCCAGGGTATCGACCTGTGGGCGAACACTGTCGATCGTTTGGATGCGTGGGACGGGCACGCTTTCGCAAGCGACCGTCGCCACCCATCCTCACCGACGGGCCATGACGCTCAGCGTCGGGTTTCGTCTGCAGCCCGGGGCGCCTCGTCAGGCCTGGCTGCATCGACGGGGACGGGGTACGCCGGGAGGCTCTCATAGCCAAACAGGTAGGGAGATACACGCAGGTCCAGCAGTAGCCCACCTTGCGCTGGCGCGCGACCCAGCACCTCGTAATGCCGCGCCGGCAGCCGCTCTATCCTGGCTGCATCCCGAGTCCGGCTGAACACGTGGTTTCGCCACTGGTAGACCTCGTCCAGCTTTTGCCTGAGGGTGAACCGATGCTGGTTGTCGTTGTAGTAGTCACTGAAGTACCCGCGCCCCAGATAGATGGCGTTGGAGCCCTCGTACCCCGTCTTCTGGGAGCTGGCCGGATCGGTGTTGAGCAAATACGACCAATCCCCTGCCACAAAATTCTTGGGCGCTACGCCACGCACCATGCGCAGCAGTTTGCCCGGGCGGTTCTGGTCGGTGGGGTCAAAGTCAGCCTCAAAGCTCCACATCTGGCCAGGCTCCAGCGAAACCAGAGGGTCCTTATCGGCCATCAACCGCTGCGCCACCATGTCAGCCTTCGCAGGATCCCTCAGCACGCGCCGGTAGTAGTCCAGAATGGCATGGGCATACACCACCTTCGCGCCGGTGTAGCAGCCGATCTGGTATCTGGCCGGCTCGAAAAACATGTCTTGCAGTGCGTCATGCAAGGCTACTTTCTCCAGGGGAACGCCGTTCTGCCAGTAACGGGCATGCCAGACTGCCGGACCGCCATCAGGCCAACCCCAGTTGAGTTTTTGGGCCCAGGCCGCGATGTTCTGGCGCACGCCCACCTGCTCCTTGAGCGCCCGCACCGTGCAGGCCGGCCCCGAGAACTCCGTCAGCCGGCCATGTTGCATCATGGACAGCAAAATTTCTTTCTGAGAGACGGTGCGCCGCTTCACGATTTTGCCGTGCGCCGCCGGCAACGACACTTCATCATCGGTGATGCCGAAGTCCTTGCGCTGGCGCAGATCCAAGGTGCTGGTGTCCGACTCGGGGGTGCTGAGCGTGTACAACAGCGTGCCCGTCTCTGGCAGAACCTGAACCTTTACCAAAGAGCCCTTCACCCGCAGCTGGCGCAGCCAATCCGCCATGTCCACCTTGACTCGGAGCAATGCCTCGGTCTCGCACGTGAAGGCAACGCCGCTGTGGCCTGGCTCAAGAGCCCGGCCCTCCGAATGCGGCTCGGCAAGTTGTGCAAACGCCGCACCCGCCAGGGCTATGCCACCCAGCCATGGGACACGTACAAAAGAACGGCTCACTGGAAGGCTCCTCGCTGAGAGCGGGTTTCAAGGGGTACAGGGCCGTCAAGTCTTCCGCCTAGAAGTCACCTTGTAATCCAACTGTGGCCATAAGGGAAGGACTCCAGAACCCCCTCTTCGACAGCTTGACGGCATTCCAACGTGCGCGGACATCCACCACGGGAACTGCCGTGCAGCGGAGCCTGGTCGTGCGCTGCCAAAATTGGGCATCGATTCGTGCCGTACAGACGGTCCCGCCAGGGCCCACGCAGGCGGCCGCCCGCTGTCCCAGCGACGACTGCGCCACATGCAGCGCTGCGAAATAATCCACCGCCATGTACCAGCCCCTGCGCGCAAGCCGCTCCGAATCCGTCCGCATCCGCACACTCGACTACCACGCGCGCCTCTGGGGCGAGGCCCGGCCAGGCACGGCGCCGCTCGTGCTCGTGCATGGTTGGATGGACGTGGGCGCCTCTTACCAGTTCGTGGTGGACGCTTTCAGCGCGGCCTTCGCCGAGGGGCGGCAGATCATCGCGCCCGACTGGCGCGGCTTCGGCCTGTCCACCCTGCCCTCGCCCTGCGACCACTACGTGTTCGCCGACTACCTGGCCGACCTGGACCAGTTGCTCGACCACTACGCGGGCGATCAGCCGGTGGACCTGGTGGGCCACAGCATGGGCGGCAACGTGGCCATGTCCTACGCGGGTGCACGGCCCGCGCGCATCCGCCGGCTCGTGAACCTCGAAGGCTTTGGCCTGCCCGCCACACACCCCGCGCAAGCCCCGGGCCGCTACGCGCAGTGGATGGACGAGATCCGCCAGCTCGAGCGCGGCGAGATGGCGCTCAAGGACTACGACAGCGCCGAGGGCGTGGCCCAGCGCCTCATGAAGACCAACCCACGCCTGCCCGCCGACAAGGCCGCGTGGCTCGCCCGGCACTGGGCACGCCAGGGCAGCGACGGGCGCTGGACCATCCAGGGCGACGCCGCGCACAAGACCGTGAACGCGCAGCTCTACCGCGTAGACGAGACGCTCGCGCTGTACGAAGCCATCACCGCGCCCGTGCTCGCGATCGAGGCGAGCGACGACAGCCTGGGCCGCTGGTGGAAGGGCCGCTACTCGCTGCAGGAATACCACCAGCGCCTGACCCACGTGCACGATTGCCGCACCGCCGTGGTGCAGGATGCCGGCCACATGCTGCACCACGACCAGCCACAGGCCGTGGCGGCGCTGATCGAGGCATTCATTTCCGGGTAAACGGGCAGCAGTGCATGGCCGCTGGTCGCAATCAGCTATATTTTTCATAGCATTCGCCGTTGCTCTCAGCCCCCCGCCTCCAAGCGCCCCCCGGAAAAGGCCTCCGATACGCCGGCGCGCGGTGGGCATGCCCGAGCGCGTGGCGGCGCGCCGCTGGCGTGACGCACAGTCAAATCCAGCCAAACGCACGGTCAAGCCGCGCAGGCGCGGCGCGCTGATGATGGCGTTCGCAAATCGATAGCAGCGGCCGTTTGCCACACCAGCGTGTCCGCCCATTTCACTGCGGACGTTCATGCAAATTTCAACGAACAAGGCCTTCTGCCTGGCTGCCATGGCACTGGCCTGCGCGACGGCACGGGCCGACTGGATATTGCCCAGCGGATCCAGCGTCAGCCTGGGCGGCGGCACGGCCAGCATGGGCTGCGTCAGTATGCAAAACAGCGGCACGCTGGCAATGGACGCAAGCGCCCTGGTAGCCGCCCGCGACGTGGCGGTAGCGGCTGGCGCACAGCTCCAGATCGGCAGCGGGCGCGTGGAGCTGGCCCAGCAGTGGATCAACAACGGCACTGCCACGGCCACCAGCGGCGGGGTCGTGCGCATGGCCAGCCCCGGCTGTCCGCTGTTGGGGTCTGCGGGGCCCGTACCCCTCACCTCGGCCCCAGCACCGCAGCCCGTGCCGTTGCCCGGCGGCGGCAGCGCCCAGGTATCGATCGCCGGCATGCCCCCCGGGTGCACTCTCGCGACGCTCTCCGTCAACTCCATCGCTCCGGTCGGTGCGCCCGCGAGCGCCACCTTCCCGCTGGGTGTGCTGCGCTTCACCGCCACGAACTGCACCAACGCTGCGCTGTCGGTGACCGTGACCTACCCGCCGGGTAGCCTGGCCGGTCTCACGATGCAAAAGTACGGTCCGCACGGTCCCGCGGGCTCCCGGCAGACCGGCTGGTTCACCCCCCCGGGCCTGAGCGTGAGCGGCGAGACCGTGAGCTACACGGTGGCCGACAACGGAGAAGGCGACAGCGACACCACCCTCGGCACCATCGTCGATCCCTTCGCCCCCATGCTGCTGGCGGCCCCGCCGGCACCCGGCCCTACCAGCACACAGGCCGTTCCCGCCCTGAGCGAATGGGGGCTGCTGCTGCTCTCGGGACTGGCGGGCCTGCTGGGTCTGCGGCGCCTCGCTGCGGCACAACGCACCCTGCGCCGCCACTGTGTCGACTGACTCCCACCTCTTTGCTTGAAACAAAACACCGCCATGACCCGCCTCCGCCCCCCACCGACCACGGCCTACAGCGCCACAGCGGCCGCCCTCGCCTTGTGCGCAGCCTTCGCGGCCGTGCCGGTGACGGCGGCCGACATGACCTTCACACCCGCGGCCAGCAGCGGCGTAGTGATTGAATCCGCCCCCGGCGCACCCGCGCTGCGTGTGCAGCCCACAGGCGCCGTGCAGGTGCCAGGCCTGCCCGGCACCCCCGCCACATTGACCACCGCCGTCTGCCATGACGCCAGCGGCGCCTTGGGCCGGTGCGACCCGGCAGCGCTGGCTGGAGCGCAAGGCCCTGCCGGCCCCACGGGCCCCGCAGGGCCTGCGGGCGCCATCGGGGCGGCGGGGCCAAAGGGGCTGACGCCGCGCATGGCCTTCCAGGCGGAGCCGGCCGGAGCCAACTGCGCCACAGGTGGAGTGCGCGTGAGCCAGGGAATGGATGCCAACGATAACGGCATGCTGGACGCTGGCGAAGTCACCACGACAACCTATGTCTGCAATGGCGCGCTGGGCCCGCAAGGCCCCAAGGGCGACACCGGCCCCTCCGGTTCTGGCGGTGTGACGGGCATGACGGAGGTGCGCCACGGCTGCTTCCAAGCCAACACCACCCCCATCAGCGGCGCGGGCTACGCCGTGGGCCTGAGCGGCGGCGTCTATACCGTCACCTTCAACCCGGCTCTGGGCGCGGGGAACTACACGCTGCTGCTCGACGGCCGCACCAGCACGGGCCGGTCGCTGGCCGTCGCCCAAGGAGGCTCGGTGGGTACCGGCCTCACATTCACGCCGGGCTGGTTGGATGCGGGAGGGGAAACCATCGATCGCATCTGCTTCATGCTGGCACGCTAACCCCAAGCCGCCCCACGCCCCCCAAGCACCGAAAGCACACCATGCGCCTTTCCACATTGCGCCCCCTGCTCGCTGCCGCCATGCTGGCCGCCGCCAGCGCCCAGCCCGCCCATGCGGGCATCGACCCACTCCTGGGTGAAATGATGCTGGTCGGCGGCAATTTCTGCCCCGTGAACTGGCTGCCGGCCAATGGCGCCCTGCTGTCCATCGCCCAGAACTCAGCGCTGTACTCCTTGCTGGGAACCACCTACGGAGGCGATGGACAGACCACCTTCGGGCTGCCCGACCTGCGCGGACGCGTGCCCCTGGGGGTAGGCCAGGGCCCTGGCCTCTCGTACATGGGCCAGGGACAAATGGGCGGCACCGAGTCCGTCACGCTGATGTCCAGCCAAATGCCGGCGCACACCCACCAACTGGCCGCCAGCACCGCGCCCGCCACCCACGCAGCGCCCGCTGCCGGCCGCCTGCCCGCTCAAGCGCAGAACGCGGGCGTATACCACGATGCGGGGGGCGCCACGGTCGCCCTCACCGCCACGGATGTCGCTGGCGCAAGCCAGCCGTTTACGGTGCGCAACCCCTACCTGGGCATGACCTGGTGCATTGCCATATCGGGCGTCTACCCGTCGAGCAACTGATGGCAGCGTGAAGCAGGCCATTTACCCTTGCCAGGAAAGCGCTCGCAGCTATCTTTTCAGGATCGAAGCCATGCCATTGCCCCACCTCCCGCCCCATGGACTGCGCCGCATATTCCGCCATGTGGGCCTGCTGACCATCGCCGCATGGGCCGCCGCCAGCGGCCCCTCCGCCCAGGCGCAGGAATCCCCGTTCGTTGCCGAAGTCAGGCTCTTCGCCTTCAATTTCTGCCCCCGGAACTGGACGAATGCCGCGGGCCAGTTGATGGCCATTGCACAGAACACCGCACTGTTCTCGCTGTTGGGCACGGCCTATGGGGGCAATGGTTCGGTCAATTACCAACTACCCAATCTGCAGGGACGCGCGCCGGTAGGCGCCGGCGTCCTGGGCCAGGGTCCCGGTTTGTCCCCGGTGGGCTGGGGGGAGTCCGGCGGTGCGGAAACCGTCACACTCACCAACAACAACCTGCCCATCCACACCCATCAGCAGATCGCCAGCCTCAGCACCGCAACGCATGCCGCACCTGCTGACGGCCGCATCCTGGCACAGGCCCAGAACGGTGGCTTGTATGCCAGTGGAGGCACCTTGACAACGCTGGGCAGCACCATCGCGGGCGGTAATCAGCCCGTCTTCGTGCGCAATCCGTTCCTGGCGATGAGCTGGTGCGTTGCGACCCAGGGAGCGTATCCCCCCCGGTTGTAGGCGGCATGCGCGGCTCCTTCGGCGTCCCGTGAGAAAATTAGAGGTTACTCCGTAGAAACACACAGGACACCCGGACATGGACGCAGAACACATCAACCTCATCGGCACGACCCTCGACGACCTGGCTCAGCGCACGCAAGAGCTACGGAGGTATCTTTGACTACGATGCCAAGTACGAACGCCTGCGCACGGTAAACGCGTCGCTCGAAGACCCGAACGTCTGGAACGACCCCAAGAAAGCCCAGGAACTGGGCAAGGAAAAGAAATCGCTCGATGCGGTGGTGCTCACGCTGCAAAAGCTCACCACCGAGCTGGCCGACAACGCCGAACTGTACGAGATGAGCAAGGAAGAAGGCGACGAAGCCGGCCTGCTCACCATTGAGGCCGAGGCCGCCAAGCTGCGTCCGCTCATCGAGGAGCTGGAGTTCCGCCGCATGTTCAGCAACGAGGCCGACCCGCTGAACTGCTTCGTGGACATCCAGGCCGGGGCCGGCGGCACCGAGGCCTGCGACTGGGCCAGCATGCTGCTGCGCCAGTACCTCA
>JAYSFC010000078.1:0-17936 GCA_041913505.1 Acidovorax sp. | reverse complement strand
ACGAACAGCATGGCGGCCAGGAAGCCCTGGATGTAGGCCGTGCTCTGGTACTCGGGGCGCATGGCGCGGATCTTGTCCAGCATGGGGGCCTTGGCCGAGGTGTCGTAGTAGTAGCGGTAGGGCATCACGCCCATGAAGCCGTCGCCGGCCTCGCCCATCTTCATGACGGTGGAGCTGTCCATGGTCCAGAAGGTGCCCATCCACTTCCTGGTCATGCCCTGCTGCTTGCCCTGGGTGATGAACTCGGGGATGGGCGCGAGGATGTAGCCGTGGAAGATGGTGTAGTCGGGCGCGGCGCGGCGCAGCTTGATGACTTCGGTGGATACGTCCACGCTGCCGGGCGGGGTCATGAGCTTGACCACCACGTTCAGGCCCAGCTTCTTGGCCTCGGCCTCGCTGGCCTCGATGGGGTCGCGGCCGAATTCGGAATCGGAGTACACGAAAGCCACCTTGGCGCCCGGCTTTTCCTTGGCGATGTGCTTGAGCAGGATGCCGAACATCTCCGTGTAGTCGGGGCCCACCAGGAACTGGTGCGGGTACTTCCTGGGATCGTTCAGCTCGGTGGCGAACGAGGCGCCGGCCATCAGGATGTTGCCGTTGCGGTCCAGCTCGGGGTTGATGGTCTTGGAAAAGCCCGTGGAGTCGCCGTAGTAGAGGTTGACCTTGTTCTGGCTGGTAATCTTCTTGAACGCGGCCACGGACACATCCACCTTGTAGCCCGTATCTTCCGGCACGTACTTGATCTTGCGGCCCTTGATGCCGCCCGCATCGTTCGCGATCTTCACGTAGTCGGCCATGCCGGCATTGATGCCGATACCCGCGAAGGCGAACACGCCCGTCATGGGGATGGAGCCCCCGATCACGATGTCCTCCCCGCCCGCCTGGGCGTGGGCGGCCAGCGGTGCGGCCAGTGTGGCGCCAGCGGCCAGCAGCAACGAGCGGCGGCGTTGGGAAGTCAGGGTCTTGTCGGGCATGCTTGTCTCCTAGTCTTGTCGTACGCGCGCGAATCCATGGCCAGGCCGCATCAATTGCGGAACGGCCACAGGTGGAAATAGCGGCGAATGCGCCGCCACACTTCTGCGAGCCCATGGGGCTCGAACACCAGAAATCCGATGATGAGCAGGCCAAAGAGGATGGTGCGCACCGGGGAGAGGAAGACGGTGAGCTCCGTGCTGCGCGGTAGCAGGTCGAACACCAGCTTGAGCAGCTCGGGCACCATGGTCATGAACACCGCCCCCAGGATGCCGCCCAGGATGGAGCCCATGCCGCCAACGATGATGGCCGCCAGGAAGAAGATGGACATCAGCAGCGGAAAACTCTCGGGCGTGACCACGCGGAAGAAGTACGCCCACAGGCCGCCCGCCACGCCCGCGTAGAACGACGACAGTCCGAACGACAACAGCTTGTAGCGCAGCAGGGGAATGCCCAGCACCTCGGCCGAGATATCGCGGTCGCGGATGGCGATGAAGGCCCGGCCGATGCGGGTGCGCAGCAGGTTGGCCGCCCCCAGCAGCATGAGCACGGTGATCGGAACGATCAGCCAGTACAGCCGGAACGAGGTATCGAGCGGCAGCCCGAACAGCGAGGCGGGCGGCACGCTGATGCCGCCCGTGCCGCCCGTGAGCTTGAGGTTGGCAAACAGGAAGTGCGCAATGAACGACGCTGCAATCGTGGCGATGGCCAGGTACAGGCCCTTCACGCGCAGCGAGGGCACACCCACGATGATGCCGCCCACCATGGCCACCACGCCGCCGGCCAGCAGGTTCACCAGGAAGGGCGTGCCCACCTTGGATTGCAGGATGGCCACGGTGTAGGCCCCCAGGCCCATGAAGGCCGCCTGCCCCAGGCTCACGAGGCCGGCGTAGCCCGTGAGGATGTTGAGCCCCGCGGCACTGGCCACATTGATGCACACGAGGCAGGCCAGGTAGAGCCAGTAGTCGCTGGCCATGAAAGGGAAGACCACGGCGAGCGCGGCGGCCATGGCGAGCCACAGCTTCTGGGTGCGCGAATCGAACAGCGCCGCATCCGCGATGTAGGTTTCCTTGAGGGTTCCGATGCGCATGGTGATGGGCCCTTAAAGACGTTCGATTTCGTGGGTGCCGAACAGGCCATAGGGGCGCACCAGCAGCACGGCTACCAGCACGATGAAGGTGGCCAGCAGCTTGAACTCACCCCCCAGGTAGGCGCCGGCCAGGGCTTCGATCAGGCCGATGAACAGGCCGCCGATCAGTGCGCCCAGCACGCTGTCGAGCCCGCCCACGATCACCACCACCAGCACCGACAGGCCGAACACGCCCATGCTGGAGGAGATGCCGCCGATGGAGCCGACGATGATTCCGGAAATGGCGGCGATCATGGCGGACACCACCCATGCCAGCGAGAACACGCGGGGCACGTTGATGCCGACCGAGTAGGCCGCCGCCTGGTCGCTGGCCGTGGCGCGCAGGGCGACGCCGCCGCGCCAGAAGCGGAACACCAGCAGCACGGCGGCGATGAACGCCACGGCAATCGCGGCGCCCCAGGCCACCTTGGGCGCGAGGAACGCTTCGCCGATCATGATGGGCTGGCTGGGCATGAAGTCCGGCAGGCGGCGCTGGTCGGCCGTCCAGATCATTTCCACCAGGCCCACCAGCACCGAGGCCAGGCCCACGGTGACCATGAAGACGGAGATGGGCGGCTCGCCCAGCAGCGGGCGGATCATGGTGCGCTCGATCACCGCCCCCACCAGCCCGGTGCCCAGAACGGCGGCCGGAATGGCCAGCCACAGGGGCAGGGCGAACATGGAGGCAAAGGTGAAGAACAGGTAGGCCCCCACCATGAGCAGCTCGCCGATGGCAATGTTGACCACGCGTGTGGCCTTGTAGACCATCACAAAGGCCAGCGCCGCCAGCGCATACAGCCCGCCGCCTGCCAGGCCCGTGAGGGTGATTTCAAACAGGTAGGCCCAATCCATCATGCAACTCCCTGCGCGATGGCGCCCGCATGCAGCTTGCGGCGCAGGTCCACCACGTCGCCGGAGCCCAGGTAGGCGCGGTTCACCTCGGGGTCGGCCTGCACCACGGCGGGCGTGCCCTGCGCAATCACCTGGCCAAAGTTCAGTACCACCACGTGGTCGGACAGGTCCATCACCATGCCCATGTCGTGCTCCACCATCAGCACCGTCACGCCCCATTCGGCGCGCACGTCGAGGATGAAGCGCGCCATGTCCTCGGTCTCCTCGCGGTTCATGCCGGCGACGGGCTCGTCGAGCATCAGGATCTCGGGCTGCATGGCCAGGGCGCGCGCCATTTCCACGCGCTTTTGCAGGCCGTAGGACAGGGCCGAGACGGGGGCGTGGCGGATGTGGTCGATTTCGAGGAAGTCGATGATGCGCTCCTCGATGTCGCGGCGCAGCTCGGCCTCTTCGCGGCGGGCGCGGCCCAGGTAGAACAGCGCGTCGAACACGTTGGCCTTCAGGTGCGCATGGCGGCCGAGCTTGATGTTGTCGAGCACCGTCATGCCACGGAACAGCGCGATGTTCTGGAAGCTGCGGCCCAGCCCCATGCGCGCGCGCTGCGGCGCGGGGGTGCGGGTGATGTCCTGGCCCCTGAACCGGATACTGCCGGCCGTGGGCCGATAGAAGCCCGAGATGGTGTTGAACAGCGAGGTCTTGCCTGCGCCGTTGGGCCCGATCACGGCCGTGATGGAGCCGGGCTGCACGGCAAAGCCCACGCCCGAGAGCGCGCGCACGCCGCCAAACGCCAGCGTGACGCCATCCACCTGCAGCAGGGAAGAAGAGGGGTTTGTCTCCATCGGTTTCTTCTACGGGTTTGTGCGAACCGGATAGATGCCTACTTTTACGTAGACTATTTACTCACGAGTAGATTCTGGTTGGAGCCTCCAGCCCAGGGCATCGGTACTTTCCCGGTAAGACGCGCCATGAACAAGACCACCGCTGCGGGCCAGGCCCGCAGGAAAAAAAGCAGCGCCCCCGCTGCTGCATCGCCCTGGGCCAGCCCGGCCGACCGCGAGCAGCAGCGCGAAGCCAAGCGCAACGCCGTGCTGCAGGCGGCGGCGCAGCTCTTCAACGAGCGGGGCTTCCATGCGACCTCGCTCGACGACATTGCCGCGCGCCTGAATGTGAGCAAACCCACGCTGTACTACTACGTGAAGAACAAGGACGAGATCCTGCTGCAGTGCGTTGGCAAGGGGCTCACGATGACGCTCGACGGCATCGAGGCCTCGCGCCGCGCGGGCGGCAAGGCCATCGACCAGCTGCGTGCCTGCATGGAGGTCTACGCGCGCATCGTGACCATGGACTTCGGCATGTGCCTGATCCGCGTGGGCGACGAGCAGGTGCCGCCCGAGAGCCGCA
Organism: Acidovorax sp.; assembly: GCA_041913505.1. GTDB lineage: Bacteria > Pseudomonadota > Gammaproteobacteria > Burkholderiales > Burkholderiaceae_C > JAYSFC01. The sequence continues at coordinate 13,582 of JAYSFC010000078.1, read as the reverse complement.
AGGAGCTGCGGCGCCTGAAATCGGCCATCGACCAGGAGTTCCGCCGCCTCGTGGCCGCGGGCGTGGAAGAAGGGTCGGTTGCGCCCTGCGACCCGAAGATGACGGCCTTCGTGATCGCGGGTGCGCTGAGCTGGATTGGCCGCTGGTACCAGCCAGGCGGCGCCTATTCGCCGGAGGACATTGCACAGCAGTGCATTCGTACGCTGTGCGAGGGCGTGCTGCGGCGCCCGGATGCAGCGGTGGCGCCCACCCCCGCGCCTGCGCGCGGGCGTGCCCGGCCCCCGAAAGCGGCACCCGCCTGATTGGCGGCAAGCAGGGCGACTGATCCAAGCGGCCGCTGCGCGCGTAAGAGGGGCATGCGCTGCCCGGTCGGGCTGGCGCGGAGTTCATCTGCCATGTCGCTTGCCACCGCTACCACTGCTGCCGCCATCCGCTGGGTTGAACAGGGCCGGGTGCCTGACCCCGGGATTCGCCTGGGCATCCGGCGCCTGCTGCGCGACCGTTTGACCGAACTGCGCGGCCACGATGCCGAAGCGGTTGCCGACCTCACGCGCTCCTTTGCGAAGGAGCTGCGTGTGGCGCCGCTGGCCTTGCTGCCCGAGCTGGCCAATGCCCAGCACTACGAGCTGCCGCCGGAATTCTTTGCCCAGGTGCTGGGCCCCCACCGGAAGTACAGCGCCTGCTGGTGGCCGGAGGGCACCCGCGATCTGGCGGAGGCAGAGGCAGCCGCACTGGAGGCTACCTGCGAGCGAGCGGGCCTGGCGGACGGCCACCGCATCCTGGAGCTGGGCTGCGGCTGGGGATCGCTCACCCTGTGGATGGCGCAGCGCTACCCGCAGGCGCAGATCACGGCGCTGTCCAACTCCCACTCCCAGCGCGCTTACATCCAGGCCGAGGCGGTGCGCCGGGGCATCACCAACGTGCAGGTCATCACCAGCGACATCAACCATTTCGACACCGACCAGCGCTTTGACCGCGTGGTGTCGGTGGAGATGTTCGAGCACCTGCGCAACTGGCCCCGTGCCTTTGCCAACGTGGCGCGCTGGCTCGCGCCGGAAGGCCGCTTCTTCATGCATGTGTTCACCCACCGGGGCGCACCCTATGCGTTCGTGGAGCGGGATGCCAGCGACTGGATGAGCCGCTACTTTTTCTCGGGCGGCATGATGCCCAGCGACGATCTGGCCCTGCATTGCCAGGACGACCTGCGGCTGCTGGAACGCTGGCGCTGGGATGGCCGCCACTATGCGCGCACGGCCCGGGCCTGGCTGGACAACATGGACCAGGCGCGCAGCACGCTGCGGCCGTTGTTCGAGCGGACCTATGGCGCCGACAACGCCCAGGTGTGGTGGACACGCTGGCGTTTGTTCTTCATGTCGGTGGAAGAGCTGTTTGCCTATGACCAGGGGCAGCAATGGTGGGTCAGCCACTACCTGTTCGCCAAGCGCTGAGGGGCTGAGGCGGTGACGGGCCCCATGCCATCCACGGAACTGCTCCCCCCCGCACTGGCCGGGTTGGCGGTGGCCGTGGCCATTGCGCTGCCCACCTGGGGAGTGAGCGTGCTGCGGCGCGATGCCAGCCTGGCGGACCGCGTCTGGCCTTGGCTGATCGCCGGGCCGGGCCTGGCCTATGCCGCGCATTTCCCATGGCGCGGCAGCCCCCTGGCGTGGGCGTTGCTGGCCGTGCTGGTGGCGTGGGCGCTGCGCCTGTCGCTCTACCTCACCTGGCGCAACTGGGGCCACGGCGAGGACCGCCGTTACCGGGCCATGCGGGAGGCGCGGGGGCCGGCATTTGCCTGGCAAAGCGTGTACGTGGTGTTTGGGCTGCAGGCGGTGATTGCCTGGCTGGTCTCGGCCCCATTGCTGGTGTTTTTTGCGGCGGTCCAGCGCGGTGGCGCGGTGGCGGCCCTGGGGGCTGCCCTGGCCACGTTCGGTGCGTTGTTCTCTGCCGTGGCGGATGCGCAGCTGGCGCGCTTCCTGCGCGGTGCGCGCGCGCCGGGTGCGGTGATGGACCGCGGCCTGTGGGCCTGGTCGCGCCACCCCAACTATTTTGGCGAAGCCTGCCTGTGGTGGGGCTTCTGGCTGATGGCCCTGGGGGCGGCGGGGGCTGCGGCCTGGTGGACCGTGCTCTCGCCCGTGCTCATGACCTGGTTGCTGCTCAAGGTGTCGGGCGTGGTGTTGCTAGAGCAGGGCATGGCGCAGCGCCGCCCCGCCTACCGCGACTATGCGGCGCGCACCAGCGCGTTCGTGCCCTGGCCGCCCCGGCGCTCGGCCTGATCTGTTCCTGTGAATGCGGAGAAAGCAATGCAGCGATGGATGGAGAGATCCGCAAACCGGTGGCGCGCCGCGGCTGCGTTGGCGTGCCTTACCCTGCCCGTGGCGGCTTCGGCCCAGGTGCGCGAATGGCGGTTCGAGGCCCAGCTTGATGGCCGCCCCATCGGAGAGCACCGCTTCGTGGTGACCGAAGCCGGTGAGCAGCGCCAGGTGCAAAGCGATGCTTCCTTCACGGTGCGGATGCTGGGCCTGGTGGTGTACCGCTACCAGCACACCGCCAACGAGCGCTGGCGGGGAGACTGCCTGACCGAGATGGAATCCCGCACCAATGACGACGGCAAGCCCCAGACCGTGCGGGCGCAGGCGCTGGCGGAGGGCGCCAGAGGGTTGCGGGTGACGGCCACCCCGGGCGATGCGGTGCGTGATGTGCCGGGCTGCACCATGGGCTTTGCCTACTGGAACCCGGCGTTGCGGCGCCAGACGCAGCTGATCAACGTGCAGACCGGCAAGCTGGAGCCCGTGCAGATCGAGCGCCTGGCCGATGGCAGCCTGGATGCGCGCGGTGCCACCGTGCCTGCCGAGCGCTGGCGCATTCGCACGCAAGACCAGACCATCGATGTCTGGTACGCGGCACACGGCGGAGAATGGATCGGCCTGGACGCGCAGGTGCGTGGGGGCCGGCAGCTCAGTTACCGCCTGCCCGCGGTGAATTCCTCCGTCAACGCAGCACGCTGAACCATGAGTCCACGAATGACACCGTTCCCGCCTTCGCGCACCCGCATCTGGGCATGGGCGTATCCGTCCGTTGCCATCGTGTTTTTGACGCTCGATGCGTTCTGGCTGACCTGGGCTGCGGACCGTCTGTACCGACCCGCCTTGGGTCATCTGCTGGCGCTGGGGTTTGAGCTGGTGCCGGCGGTGCTGTTCTACCTGTTGTACGTGGCGGGCATGGTGCACTTTGCGATTACGCCGGCCGTGGTGGCGGGCCGTGTGGCCGTGGCGGCCCGGTCCGGCGCGTTCCTGGGCTTGCTGGCCTATGCGACGTACGATCTCACCAACCAGGCCACCTTGTCGGGCTGGCCTTGGGCGGTGACGCTGGCCGACCTGTGCTGGGGCACGGTGGCCACGGGCGTGTCCAGCGCCGTGTCGGCCTGGTGGGGGCTGCGCCGGAGTGCCCGCCACGCTGCGCGCTGAGTGCGCGGTGTCTGCAATCGCCCCGGCAGCCGGGCAATAGCAAGGCCTGCGGCGTGCCGCAGGCCTTTTTCACATGCCCACCAATGCGCCGAGGGTGCGGGCAATGAAGCCGTCGAACACCACGCGGCCTTCGACCGATGCGATGCAGATGCACTCCCCTTCGGCCTGCACCACGGGCTGGTGGCGGATGGTGGGGTCCGTGTCGTCAAAGTCGCCAGGGCCGAACATGGCACGGCCATCGTGGAAGCGGCCGTACAGCACCTGCGTCAGCTCGCGCTCGCTGTGGGTGTGCTGCGGCAGGAACTTGCCCGCGGCAATGCGCAGCAGGAACACGTTGGCGGCGGGGTCGTAGGGCACGGTGACCCGGCTCCAGCGCATGCCCGGGCCCATCCAGTGCCAGCGTGAGGCTTGGCAGCCCCGCAAGGCCTTGGGCCAGGACATGCCCTCGGGCAGTGCCGGGTGAGCGGTGGGCTGCACGGGGGCGGGCAATTCGCGGCCCGGTTTGTGCAGCGCATCGATGGAGGCCATGGTGCGTGCCAGCGCATCGGGCGGCAATGACGCCTCTGGCAGGGATTCGAGCAGGGCGCCACCGGTGGCCTGCAGGGTGCGCATGCGCTCGCGGCAATGGGCGCAGCCCTCCAGGTGGGTGGCAACCAGGATGGCGGGGCCGGCTGCCAGCTGCCCGGCCGCGTGGGCCAGCAGCAGGTCGTCGCCGGGGTGTTGAACGGGCGCGTTCATGGCTGTTTCTCCAGCAGCCGGCGCAGATGGGCCACGGCCAGCCGGACCCGGGACTTCACCGTGCCGAGCGGAATGCCCAGTTGCTGGGCAATCTGCGCGTGGGGCTGGTCCTCGTAGTACGACAGGCGCAGCACCTGGGCCTGCTCGGGGGGCAGGTGCGCCAGTGCGTCACGCACACCTTGTTCCATGCGGGTGGTGTGCAGTTGTTCCTCGGGGGCTGGAGCCCCATCGGGCATGGCCTCCAGTGTCTCGATGTCGTCGAGTTGGGTGCGCAGCCCGCCCTGGCGGCGCAGGCTGTCTACGCGCAGGTTGCGGGCGATGGTGAAGATCCAGGTGGAGACGCCGGCATGGCGGGCATCGAACAACGATGCCTTGCGCCACAGGGTCACCATGGTCTCCTGGGTCAGCTCCTCGGCCTGGTCGTCCGTGGCGCCAGCACGCAGCAGGTAACTCTTGATGCGGGGTGCGAAGTGCTTGAACAGCACGGCAAACGCCTGGCGGTCGCCCTGCTGCGCCACGGCGGTGACCAGCTCGGCCAACAGCTCGGGCGCGGGCAGGTCGTTGCGGGAGGAGGCTGGGTTCACGATCGACAGGGGCACAGGCCGGCGCTGCTGTTGCAGGTGCTGCATGGCAGGGGACCACAGGGGGACGGATGGCAGGCCGCTCATGCGCGTTTGTACGCAGCGGCGCGGCCCTTGGATCAGGGAGGGTAACAAAAACCTTGTGGACCACCAATCCAAAACGGGGTGCGTGACGTAGAAAAGGGCACACCCACCCAGGAGCCCGCATGACATCCACTGCAACGCCGTCCCAGCCGACTTCTGCTTCCACCGGCGCGCCCCTGCGCATCGCGGTGGTGGGCAGTGGCATCTCAGGTCTGTCTTGCGCGTGGCTGCTCTCCCAGCGGCACCAGGTGGTCCTGTTCGAGGCCGATGGCCGCGCGGGCGGGCACAGCAACACGGTCGATGCGCCGGGCGTGGACCGGCCCGTGCCAGTGGATACGGGCTTCATCGTCTACAACGAGCCGGCGTACCCCAATCTGACGGCCCTGTTCGCCCACCTGGGGGTGGAAACCCAGGCGTCCGACATGTCGTTTGCCGTTAGCCTGGACCAAGGCGCCCTGGAATATGCGGGCACCGACCTGAATGGCCTGTTTGCGCAGCGCAGCAACCTGCTGCGGCCACGCTTCTGGGGCATGCTGAAAGACTTGGTGCGCTTCTACCGCGAAGCGCCACGGGATGCGCAGCGCATGGGCCTCATGCCGCTGGACGATTACCTGAATGCCAAAGGGTACGGCCAAGCGTTTCGTGAGGACCATCTCTACCCCATGGCCGCGGCCATCTGGTCCACCTCTGCGGCCCAGATCGGTGCTTACCCGACAGAAGCCTTCGTGCGCTTTTGTGAGAACCACCACCTGCTACAGCTCACCGGCCGTCCTGTGTGGCGCACCGTGACGGGGGGTAGCCGGCAGTATGTGCAGAAGATTCTCCGTGCCCTTGGCAGCGATGCAGTGCGGCTGGACAGCGGCATTCTGGAAGTGCGGCGGGATTCTGAGGGCGTGGCCTTGCGCACCCGCCATGGATGGCTCGCGCAACGGTTCGACCAGGTGGTGCTGGCCACCCATGCGGATCAGGCACTGCGTCTGCTGCCGGATGCGAGTGCGCGGGAATCCGAGCTGCTGGGCGCCTTCCGCTACAGCCGCAACCACGCCGTGCTGCACAGCGACCCGGCCTTGATGCCACGGCGCCCTTCCGTGTGGGCCAGCTGGAACTACCTGGCGGACCGGCAGCGGCCTGGCGCCTTGTGCGTGAGCTACTGGATGAATCGCTTGCAGGGCATCGACCCGAACAACCCCCTGTTCCTCACGCTCAACCCCCTGGTTGCGCCGCGCGCGGAGCACCTGATACGCACGGAGGTGTACGAGCACCCCTTGTTCGATGCGGCGGCCATCGTGGCGCAAAAGCACCTGTGGTCGCTCCAGGGGGGGCGCAATACCTGGTTCTGCGGCGCGTACTTTGGCTCCGGCTTCCATGAGGACGGCCTGCAGGCAGGCCTGGCGGTGGCGGAGGCCCTGGGTGGCGTGCACCGCCCCTGGAATGTGCCCAACGAATCCGCCCGCATCCACGCCCATGGGAGCGGTGGCACGGCCCCGGCAGCGGGCTCAGCCGTGCAGGTGGCCTGAGCATGTACTCCGCGCTGTACGTCGGCCATGTCATGCACCAGCGGCTGCGCCCGCTGAAGCACCGCCTGCGGTACCGCGTGTTCAGCCTGCTGCTGGACGTGGACGAGTTGCCGGCATTGCATGCCCGCCTGCGCTGGTTCTCCGTAGGGCGCTTCAACCTGTTCAGCCTGTACCCCTCGGATTACGGCGATGGCTGCGCTGAAGGGCTGCGCGCCTATGTGGACGGCCAGCTTGCGGCAGCAGGGCTGCGGCCGGGGGGCGGCATTCGGCTGCTGACCATGCCGCGCATCCTGGGCTATGCCTTCAATCCGCTGTCGGTGTATTTCTGCCACCACCCGCAGGGCCCGCTGCAGGCCATGCTCTATGAGGTCAGCAACACCTTTGGCGAGCGCCACAGCTACCTCATTCCCGTGGACCCCGCGGCCCCCAGGCAAGGGCTTTTCATGCAGCGCTGCGATAAGCGCATGTTTGTCTCGCCGTTTCTGGATATGCAGATGCACTACTGCTTCCGCATCAAGCCACCGCAGTACGGCGATGCGGCAGCGGGCAGCCGCCTGGGGGTGGGTGTGGATGCCCACGATACCGAAGGCGCCAAGCTGGTCGCCCAGTTGGACGCCGTGCGCCGCCCCCTCACGGATGGCGCCCTGCTGCGTGCGTTTGTCAGCCATCCCTTGCTCACCCTCAAGGTCGTGGGCGCCATCCACTGGGAGGCGCTCAAGCTGCTGTTGCGGGGTGTGGGCCTCCACCTGAAGCACCGCCCTGCAGCCCCCACGGAAACCGTTTCCGTCATTCCTCGCCGAGCCAAGCCATGAGCCCTTTCGACACTGCCGAATCCGCCGCCTTGGGCGCCCCACCACTGGCGCGCACCGTGCCTGCGCTGCACGGCATACCGCGCGCTGTGCGCGGCCTGCTGGGCCATCTGCTGGGACAGGTGCAATGGGGCAGCTTGGTACTGGAGCTTCCTGGGGGCCAGCGTCTGGAGGCGCGGGGTGAGTACCCCGGCGCCCACGCCAGCCTGCGCCTGCATGGCTGGCGCCCGCTGCTGCGGCTGATGGTGCAGGGCGACCTGGGCCTGGCAGAGTCCTACCGCGACGGCGAGTGGTCCACCCCCGACCTCACGGCCGTGCTGCTGTTCGGTATCCAGAACGAAGCCCATTGGGGCCGTGCGCTGGAAGGCAAGGGCCCCGCCGCCTGGTGGACGCGGCTGTTTCACCGGCTGCGCGCCAACTCCCGCAAGGGCAGCCGCCAGAACATCGCCTTCCACTACGACCTGGGCAACGATTTCTATGCGCAATGGCTGGACGCCACCATGCTCTACTCGAGCGCACTGTATGCAACCGGCCAGGAAAGCCTGGAGCGGGCCCAGGCCATCCGCCTGCAACGCATCCTGGACCTGGTAAATGCCGCGCCGGGTGCCCAGGTGCTGGAGATTGGGTGCGGCTGGGGCGAGGTGGCCGCGTCCCTGGCGGGCCGCCATGGCGCGCAGGTCACGGGCCTGACCCTCTCGCGCGAGCAACTGGCCCACGCACAGGAGCGGGTGGCCCGCCGGGGCCTGCAATCGCGCGTGGACTTGCGCCTGCAGGACTACCGCGATGTCACGGGCCGGTTCGACCGCATCGTGTCCATTGAAATGATCGAAGCGGTGGGGGAGGCCTACTGGCCCGTGTACTTCAACACCCTGCGCGAACGCCTGGCGCCCGGCGGCCACGCGGTGCTGCAGGCCATCACCATCCACGACGACTACTTCGACCGTTACCGCAGCGGTGCGGACTTCATTCAGCGCCACATCTTCCCCGGCGGCATGCTGCCTTCCGTGCGTGCCATGCGCGAGCATGCGGACCGCGCGGGGCTGGCGCTGGAGACGCATTTGAGTTTTGGCGACAGCTACGCCCGCACGCTGGTGGACTGGCGCCAGCGCTTCCAGGCCGCCTGGCCCACCATTGCTGCGCAAGGGTTTGATGAGCGCTTTCGCCGCCTGTGGGAGTACTACCTTTGCTACTGCGAGGCAGGGTTCCGCAATGGGCGGATTGATGTGGGCCTCTATACCTTGCGGCCCCGTTGAGGTGTCCAGCGCAAGGTTGTGGGGTTTTTCGGCCCACAGCGCTTGTTAATTCGATGCTGGCAGCTTCTTTTTTGATAGCAAAGGGGCGCCGGCTAGATCATCCAGGATGGGGCAATCCGGCCGGTCATCCCCGCGGCAGCAGGCCACCAGGGTTTGCAGGCTGCGCTGCATGGCCTGCATGGCAGCGATGCGCTGGCTCAGGTCGTCGATATGGGCCTGGGCAATGCGCTTGACCTGGCCGCTGGCGCGTTGCTTGTCCTGCCAAAGGCCCAGCAGCTCGGTGATTTCTTCCATCGAAAACCCGAGGTCGCGGGCACGGCGGATGAATTGCAGGCTGCGTACGTCGGCCTCGGTGTACTGGCGGTAGCCGCTGTCGGTGCGCGCCACGCCCTGCAGCAGCCCCAGCGATTCGTAGTGCCGCACCATGCGGGGCGACACGCCGGCCCGCTGGGCCGCCGTGCCAATCGCCACGGGCCAGCGGGTGGTGCTCATGCGGCGACCGTGTAGCCTTCCTCGGCGATGGCGGCGGCCACGGCCTCGCGGGGGGCGGTGGTGTCCAGTGCGACCTTGCCGCTGGCACGGTCGATCTGCACCTTGGCCTGCGGGTCGATCTGCTGCACGGCCTGGGTGACGGCGCGCTCGCAGTGGCCGCAGGTCATGCCCTGGACTTGGAGGGTGTATTGCATGGTTTGGCTCCGTGAAAAGTGGGGAATGGGGCGATCATGAACATTGACACGATGGCAGAGTCAAGCCCGTGGGGAAGAATACCCCACGCCGTGTGCTGCATCGTGCACCGCCGCGGCCGGCGTTTGTCGAGCCCCCGGCTTGACTTTGCCATGATGTCAAGGATTACGGTTGCCCCCATGAACACCACCACCCCTACCCCCGAGACCCTGGACCTGGGCATTGCCGGCATGACCTGCGCAAGCTGCGTGGGCCGCGTGGAGCGGGCGCTGCGCAAGGTGCCCGGCGTGCAGGATGCCACCGTGAACCTGGCCACCGAGTCGGCGCGCATCGCCTTCACGCCGCCGGTCGGCACCGAAACGGCGGCCATGGACGCGCTGTTGCGCCGTGCCGTGCGCAACGCGGGCTACGAGCCGCGCTCGATCGAGGCCCAGGCCGAGGCGGAGGATCTGTCGCCTTGGGCGGGCTTTACGCCCGTGGCCATTGGGCTGCTGCTGTCGGCCCCGCTCGTGTTGCCGATGGTGGGCGATCTGTTCGGCCTTCACTGGATGCTCCCGGCCTGGCTGCAGTTCCTGCTCGCGACGCCCGTGCAGTTCATCCTTGGCGCGCGCTTCTACAAGGCGGGCTGGCATGCCGCACGGGCGCTCACGGGCAACATGGACTTGCTCGTGGCCATCGGCACCTCGGCGGGCTGGGGGTTGTCGATGTGGCTGTGGCTCACGGCCGATGCGTCGCATGCGGCGGGCCATGCGCCCCACCTGTACTTCGAGGCCTCGGCCGTCGTGGTCACGCTGGTGCTGCTGGGCAAGTGGCTCGAGGCACGCGCCAAGCGCCAGACCACGGCCGCCATCCGGGCGCTGCACGCGCTGCGGCCCGAGGTGGCCCACCTGCTGGGCCGCGACGGCGAGGTGGATGTGCCCGTGGCCGAGGTGATGGTGGGCGATCGCCTCGTGGTGCGGCCCGGCGAGCGCATCCCCGTGGACGGCAGTGTGCTCGAAGGCCACACGCAGGTGGACGAATCCATGCTCACGGGCGAGCCGCTGCCCGTGTCGCGCGAAGCCGGCTCGGCCCTCACCGGCGGCTCGATCAACGGTGACGGGCGCATCGTCATGCAGGTTGCGGCCGTGGGGGCCGAAACGGTGCTCTCGCGCATCATCCGCCTCGTGGAGGACGCCCAGGCCGCCAAGGCGCCGATCCAGCGTCTCGTGGACAAGGTGGCGGCCGTGTTCGTGCCTGTGGTGCTGCTGATTGCCTTGGTCACGCTGCTGGGCTGGCTGGGGAGCGGTGCGGGTGTGGAGGCGGCACTCATCCATGCCGTGGCGGTGCTCGTGATCGCCTGCCCCTGTGCGCTGGGCCTGGCCACGCCGGCGGCCATCATGGCGGGCACGGGCGTGGCGGCCCGGCACGGCATCCTCATCAAGGACGCACAGGCCCTGGAGCTTGCACACCGGGTGGACGTGGTTGCCTTCGACAAGACGGGCACGCTCACCGTGGGCCGGCCGCGCTTGACGGCCTTCGAGGCCGCGGCAGGCCAGGACGAGTCCGCACTGCTTTCGGCCGTGGCGGGCGTGCAAAGCGGCAGCGAGCACCCGCTGGCGCGCGCCGTGGTGGCCGCCGCGCAGGAGCGCGGACTGCAGCCCGAGGCGCCCGACGCCGTGCGCGCCGTGCCCGGGCGCGGCACCGAGGGCGAGGTGCGGGCCCGCAGCTACCTCGTTGGCAGCCTGCGCTGGATGGAGGAGCTGGGCGTGGTCCTGGGGCCGCTGGCCGAGCGCGCGGCCGCGCTGCAGGCGCAGGGTGCCACGGTGTCGGCCGTGGCTGAGCGTGCCACCGAGGGCCTGGCCGTACGTGCGCTCATGGCCTTCGGGGACGAGCCCAAGCCCGGCGCGCGCGAGGCGCTGGCGCAACTGCGCGCGCGCGGCGTGCGCACCGTGATGATCTCGGGCGACAACCGCGGCGCGGCCTATGCCATGGCGCGGCGCCTGGGGCTGGACCCCGATGCGGGCGAAGTCATGGCCGAGGTGCTGCCTGGCGACAAGGCCGCTGCTGTGGTGGCTCTCAAGGCAGGGAACCGCACGGTGGCGATGGTGGGCGACGGCGTGAACGATGCGCCCGCGCTTGCTGCCGCCGACGTGGGCCTGGCCATGGGAAATGGCACCGATGTGGCCATGCACGCGGCCGGCGTCACGCTGATGCGCGGCGATCCCCTGCTCGTGCCGGCGGCGCTCGATATCTCGCACCGCACGGTGGCCAAGATCCGGCAGAACCTGTTCTGGGCCTTCGCTTACAACGTCGCGGGTATCCCGCTGGCCGCCCTGGGCTACCTGAGCCCCGTCGTGGCGGGCGCGGCCATGGCCCTGAGTTCGGTGAGCGTGATGACCAACGCACTGTTACTCAAACGGTGGCGCATGTGACAAATAACGCACCCAAACGGTCGGTATGTCTGGCAAACTGCAACGTTTTGTTGCACATTGATCCGGGCCCCGTCGAGGGGGCCGGGCTAGACCGTCACCGAGGGGAAGACGAACCATGAATGTTTTTGCGCTCATGCGGCAGTTCACCATCCGTTTGCGGATGCTGGGGGCGATTGCCGTCGTTCTGGGGCTTCTAGGCCTGCTGGGCAGTGCGGGCATGCTGGGCATGCTGCGCATCCACGGCATGAGCGAGGATTTCATGGCGCATTCGTTCGCCAAGACGGGCCACCTGGGGGATCTGCGCGGCGCGATGGGAGCCATCCGCCAGTACGAAAAGGACATGATCATCCAGTACGAGAAGCCCGAGGCCGTGAAGCAGGCCCACGACCAGTGGCTGGCGAGCCTGGAGCAGGCCAAGAAGGTGGCGGGGCGCTTCCTTGAGGGCAGCGAGGATGCCGACAACGCCATCGTGCGGGATATCGTGAAGCGCCTGGACAGCTACCGCGACCAGTTCGCCCATGTGGCGCGCCAGCTCGAGGCCGGCGGCTACGATACGGCCACCATCGCCAACCGCATGAGCGGCAAGGCCGTGGCCGAGTTCGCCGAGGCCGATAAGCTCATGGGCCAGCTGGGCGCGAGCCTGAACAAGGATGTCGAGCAGACCGTGCAGCAGCAGCGCGACGTGTCGAGCCAGACCAAGTGGCTGTTCGTGCTGGCCGTGGTGATCACCGTGGTGGTGGTGGTGCCGCTCACGCTGCTGAACATGCAATCGATCTGCCGCCCGCTCGAGCGCGCGCGCCAGATCGCGCAGGCCATCGCGGGCGGCGACCTGTCCCAGCGCATCGAAGCCCAGGGGCGCGACGAAGTGGCCGACCTGCAGCGCGCGCTGGCCGACATGCAACAGGGCCTGGGCGCCATCGTGGCCCAGGTGCGCGACGCGAGCGGCAACATTGCCACCGCGAGCCAGGAGATCGCCACGGGCAACCAGGACCTGTCCTCGCGCACCGAGCAGACCGCCAGCAACGCCCAGGAGGCCGTGGCCTCGCTGGCCCAGCTCACGGGCACGGTGCAGCAGACGGCCTCGTCCTCGCAGATGGCGAACCAGCTCGCGGCTTCGGCCTCGGGCGAGGCCACGCGCGGCGGCAGCGTGGTGCAGCAGGCCGTGGCGAGCATGCATGAGATCTCGGCTTCAAGCCGCAAGATTGGCGACATCATCGGCCTGATCGACTCGATCGCCTTCCAGACCAACATCCTCGCACTCAACGCGGCCGTGGAAGCCGCCCGCGCGGGCGAGCAGGGCCGGGGCTTTGCCGTGGTGGCGGGCGAGGTGCGCAGCCTTGCGCAGCGCAGCGCAGCGGCGGCCAGCGAGATCAAGGGCCTCATCAACAACAGCGTGGCGGCCGTGGACGGCGGCGTGCGCCATGTGGAGGATGCGGGCGGCGCGATGAAGGAGATCGTGGCCAGCGTGCAGCGCGTGGGCGACATCATCGGCGAGATCAGCGCCGCGGCGTCCGAGCAGTCCTCGGGCATCGGCCAGGTGAACCAGTCGGTGGGGGAGATCGACCGCATGACGCAGCAGAACGCGGCGCTCGTGGAGCAGTCGGCTGCCGCTGCCGAGTCGCTGCGCGAGCAGGCCGCGCGCCTGTCGCAGCTGGTGAGCCAGTTCCGCATCAACGAAAGCGTGGCGCTGGCGGCCGTCCGCTCGGAAGCCCCGTCCGTGCCCTCCCTGTCGCGCCAGTCCGTGGCGCCCCGTCTCACGGCCTGAGGCCGGTCCGTCTCTTCAGCCCTCGCGGCCCGCGATGAGCACGGCGTTGGTGCCGCCGAAGGCGAACGAGTTGGACGCTGCATAGCGCAGGCCGGGCGCCTCGCGCGCCGCGCCCCGCACGAGATCGAGCGAGAACGCCGGGTCCGCCGTGTCGAGGTGGGCCGTGGGGGGGCGGCGCCGCGGGGTGCGCCGGCCGCCCCGGGGGGGGGCCCCCCCCCGCCCCCGCCGCCGGCCTCACGCGCCCGGCGGCTGCAGCGCGATGATCGCCATCCCGGC